>NZ_JBICKP010000029.1:0-905 GCF_043104335.1 Pseudomonas sp. WSY_20 | reverse complement strand
CACGATGTTCTTGCCGGCCGTGAGGTGCTGGTGCTGCTGGGCCACGCTGTCGATATGCTCGCTGGCGGCGAGGGCGATGCTGCGCGAGGTGGCTACGGCAACGCCGGCCGGGGCGCTGACGGCGACCAGCGGTTCGCCGCCTGTGCCTGCGCCTTCGGGGTGGTCGTTGGCACCGTGGTCCAGCTCGCGCACGGCGGTGGTCAGGGTCTGCTGCGGGTCGGGGTCGTGGCCGATACCCTGGTTGTCGCCGGCCACCTGGCCGAGGTTCCTGGCCAACTCCAGCGCGCGCTCCAGCAGGGCGATGGCCTGCTCGCGGTCGAGCTGGCCACCGTTGGCGCCGGGCTGCGCCTCGGTGGAGAGCAGCAGGCCTTTGGCGGCACGCAGGGCGCCGCTGGCATCGCTGCGCAGCTCGAAGCCCTCGCCGCGGGGCTCGCCGCCCCTGGGCCGGGGATGGGTGAGGTAGCCCAGGTGGATCGCCGTGTCGGCATGGTCGCTCATCAGCGCGGCGCTGATTTCGCCATGGGTGTCGTCGATGCGCAGCTCGTTAGCCCGGCCGGCCTGGTGCTCCTTGCTGCGGATGGCGCTGAGGGTCTTGTGCACCGGCAGCTTGTAGGGAGTGGGATGGGTGGCCGGGTAGGCGCGGCCGGTGACGATGGGCTGGTCGCAGTCGCCGTCGAGGAAGTCGACGATGACCTCGTGGCCGATACGCGGGATGGCGATATGGCCCCAGGCCGGGCCGGCCCAGTTCTGGGCGACGCGCACCCAGCAGGAGCTGTGCTCATCCTCGACGGCCAGGCGATCCCAGGGGAACTGGATTTTGACCCTCCCGAACTCATCGCAGTAAATCTCTTCGTCGGCGGGGCCAACCACGGTGGCGATATGTGGGCCGTCGATGCGCGGCTTGG
>NZ_JBICKP010000028.1:0-1339 GCF_043104335.1 Pseudomonas sp. WSY_20 | reverse complement strand
TATGGTCAAGCCTCACGGGCAATTAGTATTGGTTAGCTCAACGCCTCACAGCGCTTACACACCCAACCTATCAACGTCGTAGTCTTCGACGGCCCTTTAGGGGATTCAAGATCCCAGTGAGATCTCATCTTGAGGCAAGTTTCCCGCTTAGATGCTTTCAGCGGTTATCTCTTCCGAACATAGCTACCCGGCAATGCCACTGGCGTGACAACCGGAACACCAGAGGTTCGTCCACTCCGGTCCTCTCGTACTAGGAGCAGCCCCTCTCAAATCTCAAACGTCCACGGCAGATAGGGACCGAACTGTCTCACGACGTTCTAAACCCAGCTCGCGTACCACTTTAAATGGCGAACAGCCATACCCTTGGGACCGGCTTCAGCCCCAGGATGTGATGAGCCGACATCGAGGTGCCAAACACCGCCGTCGATATGAACTCTTGGGCGGTATCAGCCTGTTATCCCCGGAGTACCTTTTATCCGTTGAGCGATGGCCCTTCCATACAGAACCACCGGATCACTAAGACCTACTTTCGTACCTGCTCGACGTGTGTGTCTCGCAGTCAAGCGCGCTTTTGCCTTTATACTCTACGACCGATTTCCGACCGGTCTGAGCGCACCTTCGTACTCCTCCGTTACTCTTTGGGAGGAGACCGCCCCAGTCAAACTACCCACCATACACTGTCCTCGATCCGGATAACGGACCTGAGTTAGAACCTCAAAGTTGCCAGGGTGGTATTTCAAGGATGGCTCCATGAGAACTGGCGTCCCCACTTCAAAGCCTCCCACCTATCCTACACAAGCAAATTCAAAGTCCAGTGCAAAGCTATAGTAAAGGTTCACGGGGTCTTTCCGTCTAGCCGCGGATACACTGCATCTTCACAGCGATTTCAATTTCACTGAGTCTCGGGTGGAGACAGCGCCGCCATCGTTACGCCATTCGTGCAGGTCGGAACTTACCCGACAAGGAATTTCGCTACCTTAGGACCGTTATAGTTACGGCCGCCGTTTACCGGGGCTTCGATCAAGAGCTTCGCTTGCGCTAACCCCATCAATTAACCTTCCGGCACCGGGCAGGCGTCACACCCTATACGTCCACTTTCGTGTTTGCAGAGTGCTGTGTTTTTAATAAACAGTCGCAGCGGCCTGGTATCTTCGACCAGCAAAAGCTTACGGGGCAAGCCCTTCACCTTCGCCGGCGCACCTTCTCCCGAAGTTACGGTGCCATTTTGCCTAGTTCCTTCACCCGAGTTCTCTCAAGCGCCTTGGTATTCTCTACCTAACCACCTGTGTCGGTTTGGGGTACGGTTCCCAGTTATCTGAAGCTTAGGAGCTTTTCTTGG
>NZ_JBICKP010000027.1:0-3329 GCF_043104335.1 Pseudomonas sp. WSY_20 | reverse complement strand
GCGGCCTCGCGCATCATCTGCCAGTTGGCGTGGCTGCGGTCGAGCTGGAAGTAGCTGAAGCCGGAGTGGAACGGCAGGTGGCGCGGCGCGACGGGCAGCGGGGTGAGCGGGATGCCGGGCAGTTGCAGGTTGATGAGTTCGCTGAGTTTTTCCTGCGAGGCGACCTTGGCCTGCTGGAGGAATTGCTGGCGCAGTTTTTCCAGCGGCATGCGGGCGCGCACGGCGAGGATGAAGTCGGCGTCGTCGAGCAGGCGGCGGTCGTGCACGGCGGCGGTGAGGGTGCCGTACTGCTGCTTGATGATCGGCAGCGAGACGGCGCGCGGTTGCAGGACGGTGCTGAGGACGCGGCGCAGGGTTTCTTCCAGGCGGCGGAAGGATTCACGCAGGTTGTCGTGCTGGTAGGCCGGGTACTCTTCCGGCAGGCGGCCGTCGTCGGTGAAGGTCACCAGTTCGCCGCAAGCCTGGCTGAAGGCGATATAGAGCTGCTCGGGGTGCACGTGCTGGCGGCGCGACAGGTGCAGGAACAGCGGGTGCAGGCGGTTGAGGGCCTGCAGCAGGTTGAAGTCGGTGACGTCGGCCACGCCGGATTGGCTGGGCGAGCCGATACGCTCGGCGATGCTGCGGGCACGTTCGCGCATCAGGCTGGCGGTTTCGCTGAGGAAGCGCCCCAGCGGCGGCACGGCGGACAGCGAGACGCTGGTGGGGTAGAAGTGTTCGTCGAGCACCAGGCTGCCGTCCGGGCGCTTGTCGAGGATGTGGCACAGGGCGATGCCGGTGAAGGCGCTGCGGTCGTCCCGCTCCAGGGTCAGTTGCAGGTTGGGGATGGCCAGATCCAGGCGGATGTGGTCGCCTTCTTCGCTGTGGGTGTCCCTGGCTTCCTCGGCGTGCGCGATGTAGCGGGCGTTGGCGTAGGTGTCGGGCCATTGCACTTCCAGCACGCCGTCGGATCTGAGCGGCAGGGTCAGGTAGACCACCTGGCCGGCGCTGGTGGCGTCGGCGATGGTCAGGGGCGCGGGCGGCGGCTGGTCGATGGGGATGTTGAAGACCGTGCCGTCGGGCATGACGCCCTGGGCCCTGACGATGGCGATCTTGCCGAAGCTCAGGTACTCGTGGTTCAGCTCCAGCACGCTGAAGCCGTACAGGTGTTCGCTGACGGCGTTGATGCGCTGGTTGGCGTGGTGCTCCAGCGCGCGCGCCTGTTGTTGGAAGTGCTGTGGCTTGACGAACAAGCCTTCGCTCCAGATGACAGAGTTCCTTGATGTCATTTCGTCGGTCTCGGTTTCGGCTGGCGGTAGCGCTCTTCGGTGATGGCGACCGCTTTGTCGTGGAGGGTGAGGTGTGCGTTGCGCGGGGATGTAGTCATGGCACGTGATCCCCGATCTGGTTATCGGCCCACTGCCAGAGAGTCAGGCCCTTGCTGGTTTCACTGGGGATCTCGGGGAATACCTCATCCTGGGCGAACTGACGGCGCGAGCCGTGTTGGGCCAGGGTGAACCAGTAGCCGGCGCGCGGGCAGGGCTGGCCGGCGTAGGTGGGCGGCGGCACCGATGGCGTAGCGGGTGTGGCCGGCAGGTTACGGGCAAAGTCCGCCAGGTCGCGGGGGTAAAACGGCATATCGCGGTAGCTGCTGTCATCAATCTCCAACAGCCAGGTGACGGCGGCGGCCTCCCAGGCCCAATAGCCATAGAAAGAAACATCCGACTCTCCATGCAGGTCGGTATAGGGTTCGCGGCGGCTGGCGTGATACCACTCGTCCAGGTACTTGGTCATAAGCGTCGGGCGCTTCTCGGGCGTGGCGTCGAAGACCTTGAACAGCTTACGGTAGGGCAAATGGCGGGTGGCGGTATCCGGCGGGGTGCCACGGCCGGGGGCGAAGGGCGCGACCAGGCGTTCGAGCAGGCCGTCGCGGATGCCCAGCTCCACGTTGGCGAAATCGAGGATCGCCATGACCCTTGGCATCTGCGCGGCATGGCCGCTGAGCAGGCCGAAGCAGACCAGACGCAGGGCGACGATCCAGTATTCGTTGCCCTTGAGATAGACATGCGGCATGACTCGGCCGTTGGCATCGGGCGTCTGCAGGTAGGCTTCCTGAAAGCCGGCGTATTCCTCGGCCCAGACCAGGGCATGGGGCCAGACTTCGGCGAAGGCTTCCACCGGCGCGCCAGCGGAGTATTGCAGGCTGAGCCAGTTCAGCACGTCCCATAGTCGCCGTCGTGTGGAGGTCATCAAACCACCGGGTTTTGCCTTGTCTCGGTACTTCGGCAAGTCGGTAGTGATCATGGCAACGCCACTTAATGCTTCTTCAAACAATTCGCTGTACCGGAAGTAGCGTAAGTGCGGTTCGCGACGCTGCTCAAAACATGTGGCTGGAACCTGCCAGGTGGCCCAATATTTCCAGTCGATGGGATGGAGCGCTTGCATATCGATCAGCCTATGAGGATATCGGTGGGGATGACGAATTCGGTGCCGATCTGGTGGCTGGCCTGACCCTTGGCACAGCGGGGACTGGTCTTGCCCTTGCGCCTGTCGTGTAGGTTGTGATTGGCACCGACCACAGTAATTACACTGCGGTCGTAGGGGCACTTGACCAACTGTTTCTGTGGAGTGCCTTCATCCAGGGAAATGGTCGAACCCAATTTGAAGTGAACACGTTCCCAAGCCCTTGTTTTCCGGAGCAAGTCACTATGCTCGGCAACGATCTCTGCCTTATCTATCCTGGCAGCTACCCAGCGATGACTGAGTTGGCGGCCATCCTTTGTGTCGCCAAGGTTATTCCCTAGACGGCTTTCATCCTCCTCCCCCATATAGGCATCTAGACCATAGCGCAGCGCCTCGAAGACACGCTTCGGGGTTTCCAGCCGGTGCATGCCTTTTCCCGTGCCCTTGGTATCGCTGACCCGGTAGCCCAGGGGCAATCGGCTGCCATGCCAGACATGGTCGATACCCTGATGTCCTCCCGGCAGATCGCCGTCGGGCTGCTTCATCTCGTACAGGCGAGCGTTCTTGTTGATCTTCGAGCGATTCTTCTGGCGCTTGACGAAGAAGTAGTCGGCGATATGTTCACCCGATACGCCGATTTCACGGCGATTGCGGCGGCTGCGCTGGCTCTGCCGTTGTTGCGCGCTGACCTGGCCCTGGCGTGGTATGGCCGTGCCGCTGGAGTTGGTGGGGATATCGCGGTTGGCCGGGGCCGAGGCTGCGGGTGTGGATGAGGCGGCCGGGGTCTGGCTGGTGGTGTTGGTACTTTGCTGGGCCGGCTTGCCTGCGTTGCCGCCACTGGATGCCGGAGCCGATAAGCCGGGCGGCGACTGGCGCGGCGTGTCGGCATG
>NZ_JBICKP010000026.1:0-320 GCF_043104335.1 Pseudomonas sp. WSY_20 | reverse complement strand
TAGGCCATGCTGACCTCGATCAGCTGGGTGTAGCCGGACTTGCTGGTGTCCTGGGCGTGCGGCAGCACGGTGTTGATGTCGACGATGGTGGCGTCTTCGAGCAGGGTGGTGAAGAAGTGTTCCTGCTTGCCCTCGACCGAAGTGCGGAACCACTGGGTTTCCACCTTGCTCAGGGTTTCGCCGGTAGCCAGGGCCTGGTACAGCAGCGGGATAGCCTTGTTCAGCGCGCAGGTGAAGACGAACGGCTTATGCACACGCTGGCCGGACGGTTGGCCGCTTTGCGGGTCGGTAGGGGTGGTGACGCGGTGCTTGATTTCCTG
>NZ_JBICKP010000025.1:0-6218 GCF_043104335.1 Pseudomonas sp. WSY_20 | reverse complement strand
ACCGCATCGCCGATCACCGCCAGCGGGATGCCCCCGGCCGAGCTGCGGTTGGGGGTGGCGATAACGGCACCGCCGTGGGTGGTCTTGTCGCCCAGCCGGACGGGGCGCTTGCCAGGGAAGTTCATGTTGGGAAGGCTCCTTTCCAGTTCTGTAAGGGATCACCAAATGGCTGTTATTTCTGCTCTGGCGCAGAATCGATTTGGATATTCTCCAGGGCACGTATCGCCTGATCGGGTAGCGAGCGCACTGCACTTTCCATCCCAAGGAGGCTGGCTGTTGCCCGTTCTGCCAGAGCCTCAATGTCCAGTTCGGTGGCGGCACTACTGAGATGAGTCAGGTACGAGTCGGCCAGTTCGTGAAGCAGCCAATACACATCCTGTCCTTCGAGCTGCGGCAGGGGCTGGCCGGCATCGAAGTGGCGCGCTTCGGTAGGGTGATCCTCGCAGAACCACAGGCCCGGGTGGCGGCAAATATCGCCGCTTGGCTTGGCATAGGGGTCGCGTTCCATTCCCACCCAGCACCAGAGTACGGAGGCATTCTGGTGTCGGGGTAGGGCATTCCCGATCTCGGTACGGCAACTCACGGTGGGAGCATCAAGGGCTTGCCAGTAGCCTGCGCGAGGAGCGGGTTCATCGCTGAAGGCTCCCCGTGCCGGCTCGTGGTCTGGAATGGGGAGTCCGCGTTGATCCTCACACCATTGCCAATGGTAGATACGGCGTGCACTGCCGGGGATATTCGAGGGCAAGATATCGCCCGCGCGTATATGAATACGCGCTCCTTCACCCTGCAGGCTGCGCCACCAGCCGGTGCGTGGACAGAAACCGTCCGAGCCTCGCTGGGTGAGGTCGCTTTGTTCTGCGTCTTGTGCGTTTCCGAAGCGGCTGGCCCAACCTGCGGTCAGGCGGCGTTCATGGGACTGGTCGATGTCGATATCCGGTAGTTCCAGGCGTTGGTGCAGCACTGGGCGCAGTAGTTGTGCGAGTTTGGCCGGGAGCCTGGGAATACCCTTCTCGACTGGATACAGATCAGGTTGCGGGCCAAGCTCAATCCACTGGCCATTGCCGCAGTCGGTAATAGTGATGATTGGCTGGTCAAGCGCGGCAAGTATCTGTTGGCGTTTGAGGCCGAGCTTTACACGCCAGTTGTCGGACAGAAAGAATCCCCAGGTAGGCGGCCGAAGGCCGGAGGGGAGATTGGGTGTTCGCGACATGGTGGGGCATGATCGCTGTCCAGCCCGTAGAAGTGTGGTGTCAGGGCGCGCTCCCATTCGCCGATTTCGGATAGACCGCCGGACAGCGGGTGCGCCATGGCGAAGCCGCTATAAACCTGCTCCGGTTTCAGTCGTTCGATGGTTTCCAGCACAAAGCGGCGCCAGGCATCTTTGTTATCCAGCCACCACTGCCAGCGGTAGTAAAACTGAATATAGGAGTAGCTAACTTCACCACTGCTCCAGTCTGACTGGCGCCAGAAGTAGCCCGCATGCGTAGGAGAGCTTCAGTGGTTTTTTTCGTCGGTGAAATTGAACACGAAGCTGTCTTTGAGTTTTGTCTTTCGTGCCCAATCACGTAAATCCCCCAATCTCTTAGAGCCATATGGGTGTGGGACTTCAGAGTTCGGATGAGTAGCGATGGTGTAGGGATGACCAAGCAGGCGTTCGAAAGCCTCGTGGACGTCAATCATCGCCAGTGAGGTTTCCAAGTAATGCTTGGGGTCGTAGGTGAAATAGAAGGTCAGGAAGGGCGTGATGGTGTATTCCGCGCCGTCGATTTCGTAGTAGGAGTTGGGCCACTCCTTTAGCATTTCAACAAATTCGTCCAGTACGTCCTGGCTGAACATCTGGTATGTGGTGCTCACCATCACTCTACTCCTTTCCAATAGCAACGCTTTCTATTGTCTATTGCCCTGGTCATCCGCCCACTGCCAGAGAATGAGGCCCTTGCTGGCTTCGTTGGGAATGCCGGGGAAAACCTCACCCTGCTCGAAAGAGCGACGCGAGCCGTGCTGGGCCAGGGTGAACCAGTAGCCGGCGCGTGGGCAGGGCTGGCCGGCGTAGGTGGGCGGCGGCGCAACGTCGCTTTGGGGCTGAGGTTTCTGCTGTCGTGTTTCGGTATCCGGCCAGTCGCCGTTATCGTCGAAACGGGCCAGCCAGCGTTGGGTGGACTGCCAGTTGAAGCGGACATTGGGGTCGCCATCCCATTCGCCGTTGCCGATCAAATCGAGCTTGCGATGGCGGATGGGCTTGAGCAGGCGATTGAGCAGTACGGGCAATTCGGGAACGCCGTTCTCGACGGGGTACAGCTCGGGCTGAGGCCCCAGCTCGATCCACTGGCCATTGCCGCAGTCGGTGATGGCGATGGCCGGGTGGTCGAGCGCCGCACGCACCTGTTCGCGGTCGAGCGACAACTTGCTGCGCCAGATATCGGAAAGGAAGAAGCCCCAGGTCGGGGGGCGGATGCCGGCACCGAGGTGTGTCGGAAACGACATGCTGAATGGGTAGTCGGTATCCAGGCCATAGAAGTGGGGCGTCAGCGCACGATCCCAGACGGCTACTTCTGAGCGGCAACCAAAGGCCAGCGGATTGGCCATGGCAAAGCCGCTGTATACCTGCTCCGGTTTCAGGCGCTCGATGGTCTCCAGCACAAAGCGGCGCCAGGCGTCCTTATTGTCCAACCACCATTGCCAGCGATAGTAGAGCTGGATGGAGGAGTAGCTGGATTTACTATCCCCCCACTTGGACGTTCGCCAGAAGTAACCTGCATGGGTGGGAGAGCTGTTGTGGTTCTTCTCGTCAGTGAAATTGAACGTAAAGTGCTTGTCGAGTGGCTTCTTTTTTGCCCAGGCGCGTAAATTTCCAAGGCGTTTGGAACCGTAGGGGTGGGGACGCGTAGAATCTGGGTGAGTAGCAATAGTGTAAGGGTGACCAAGCAGGCGTTCGGAAGCCTCGTGGACGTCAATCATTGCCAGCGATGTTTCCAAATAATGCTTGGGATCGTAGGTGAAATAGAACGTGAGAAAAGGCGAGACTGCCAACTCAAAATCGTCGTTACCACTGGCGGTATTAGGCCATGCCTTGAGGTCAGCTACCATGCCCGAGATATCTTCCTCGTCAATAAAACGTTGTAGCGTACTCATCGTGTCTTTCTCCGTTGTTGCTTGTGTTCAGAGTCCTCGTTAGGGTTAACGCCTGTGCAATCCTCTGGTACCCGCAATAGCGCCACCTTCTTGGCACGTCCATTCATCAAATCGACATAGTCTTTTATTTGATCCGGCTTAACCCAGTCCTTGGGAAACTTGATCTCCACTGCCGCAAATACATTGGGAACAGCGAATTTCCGCTGGCGATATTCAACGATTACCAGATCCGGGGCGAGGCTGCCCCGTGGGCGTGGCCAGAACGGAAAGATACTGCTGATGCGCTTGGGCCTGGTGTCGGGGATATCCACCAGTGGTTGCTTGGTGCCTTTGTCGTAGTTGGGTTCGGCCTTGAGCGGGCTGCGCCAGCCGAGGGTTTCATCGATCGACTCGAAGACCAGCGAGGCGGTGGTCTGCTTGAGCGCCACCTCAATGGTTGTTTCGATTATATTGCCGGGGATCTTTTTCCGGACACGCCTGGGCATCGTGATCGGCGCTTGCATTGCCCAGTTGCAGACGAGGCTGATGGCCGGGCGAAACGGGATCTTGCGCTCGATGTACTGCTTGTAGTTGGTGTTTTCAGCGCCGCGACGGGAAATGGTGCTTCTGCCGCCGCCGTCCACCTTGGCCAGCTCGGAGATCCGATCATCGATCTCTTTGGAAAGACCGTCGATGGTCTCGCGAAAGAGCTGTTTGACCTGCTCCTTACGCGCGGCGATATCGGCCATCATCTGGGCGATTTCCTTGGCGGTCTGCGCGGCCTCGTAGGTTTGATAGGTCTTGTAGGCGCGGTAGCCCCAGATGACTGCCGCTGCGGCTGCGGGTGCTGGCATCAGGCCCCCTCCTTGGTGAGTGTGGATCGTGCGTTCATGTCGTCTCCTTGCGCGTCAGGCATGTTTCCAGAGCGTCCAGCCCTTGATGGCCTCGGATATCAGTAGCAGAACCATGAGGATGATCGGGTAGCCCGACCACAAGCCGCCGCCGATAAGCAGCAGCGACACCGATGGGTAGACGAACAGGAGACGGAGCGGGATCTGGGCAAGGCCGAGGTAGCGGGCCGGCCGGTAGCCACGGAGAAACAGCAGGGCGGTCAGGACGATGGAAAGCTGCAAGGCCCAGGAGGCGATTGCCATGGCGATATTGGCGCTCCCCAGTTCGCTTCCCAGGGCCATTGTGCTGGTGAAGTCGCTCACGTAGGGAATACGCCCTGCGCTGAAGGCCTTGGCGCTGTACCAGATAATATGGAAGGCATCCAGGAGCCCCCAGAGCAAGAGTGTCTTGTTAGTGCTTTGCAGCAGTTTCATCGGTTGTCTTTTCTCATCTGCTTAGTGCTAGGGCAGGATGGTGTTCAGGTATTGATCACGATCAAAACCATCGAGCACGTAATGGCGAACTTCTGATTCGGCGGCTGATGCTGGCAAGGCCAGAAACCGCTGTCGCCGTGCTTCGGCTTGGGGGCCTTCTGCCATCAAATCGGCGATGACACAATTCATGTTCCTGTCACATTGAGCATCGCCGCCTCGGGAGAACTGTTCTACAAGCTGCGCATAGCAATCCTTGGCGAGAGACAGCGGTTGACCGAGGCGCTCTTTGAGCAGGCAATGAAGAAAACGGTACTCGGAGTTATGTGGCGCCAGAGATAAAGCCGCATCCACGTCACTCAGCGCTTGCTGGTATTGCTGACGCTGGATGTGGGAGGTGGCCTTCGATATAAGATCCGTATGGCGCGGCGAACTTTGCTGCGCATCGTCTCGCTCTGCGGTACATGCCGTGCTGAGCATGGCAAGAAACAACAAGGTAATTATGTATTTCATCTTTCTTGCCTCCGTACTGTTGGGCGATTTATTTTGCTTGGTACTTGCTGTGAAAGTGTCAATCCTATTATTGTGAATGGTTGCAGGTGTAATTCCAAGGCTATTTTTTTGTTTCGATGTGATCAAGGTGCATGTTGTTTAAGGGGCAATCCAGTGTATTTATTTTATTTTCAATATGGCCAGCGGGATGGTTGTAGAGCCTGTGGGTGGTATGGGGACAGCCCGTCCCTCCGGCGCGCTATAGATGTAACCGCCAGCAATTATTATCTGCACGATGTCATCCGGCTTCGGAGTGGGCAGAGCAATCCTTGCTGATCCAATAGGGTCGTACTTTTCGACGGGCCACACTTCTGCCTCTTTTCCAAGTTGCAAGGGTGTGGAGGATATTTGCTCGCCGTTTACTTCAACCTTGACGGATGCTTGGAAGTGCGCTTTCCCCATATGCTTTGCTGCGGTAAAGCCCATGGCCGATATGAACAGACTCTGTCCTTCCTGGCTTAGGGCACCTGTGAGAAAGAATGTACCGTTGACGCCAACACCTTCTACAGGCAGGTGAGGTATCTGCCTGATTCTGTATTCAGAGGCATTCAACTGAAATTCGAAACCAAGTGGCTCGTCACTCCCCTCGCGTGCTTCCCAGAATTCGTCGTCATCAAGCGGGATATCGTCTTCATGATTGGGGTTCTCTCCGTCGATGGCGTCGATATTGGCCTGCCAGTTTTCGGTGATGCGCTGATCGTCCCGCATGGTGGACTTATAAACCTGAATTGAACATGAACGCTCAGTTTCAAGTTGCTCTGTCTCGCCATTGGGGCCGGTCAGCCCCTCGACCAGCAGGCTGCTGCCCGCCATGATCTGGTAGCGATAGCCTTCGAAGGGGCGTTCATCGTCTTTCACGAGTGTGTAGCTGCCAGCAAAGTCGCCTGCCAAAGTCTGGGGCGATTTGAAGATGGGCAGTTTCCAGTCCTTACCGCCTGGCCCGGTGAGGTCGTGCGTGGCGGCCTTGACCGTGAAGTTGCCGGGCATGCCGAACTCGATATTGCCGCCGGCGAGGCGGATGTAGGCGCCGCCGGCAAGCAGGGTGACGTGCTCCTTGGCGCTGACGACGACATGCTGCTGGCTGGCGCTGACTTCGATGCTCTGGTCAGCCTGCACCCGGATGCCGTTGTGCTGGGCCTGCACCAGCACCTCGCCCTGGTGGGCGATATGGCGCATATCGCCGCTCTGGGCGAACAGGCCCACGTCCTTGCCGGCATTGAGCACGATGTTCTG
>NZ_JBICKP010000024.1:0-528 GCF_043104335.1 Pseudomonas sp. WSY_20 | reverse complement strand
CCGAGCGAGCAGGTGCTTTGGTTGGTGCTGGGCATGGCCCTGTTTCGTGACGAGCCTGTCCACGAGGTGGCCAGGCGTCTGAACATCTGTGCCCAGGGCCTGGCTTCCGATCAACTGCTGGCACGCAGTGGTGTGACTGCAGCGCGCAAGCGACTGGGTGCTGACCCGGTCGAATCGTTGTTTCGCCAGACCGGCAAACAATGGGGTTGCGAACGGTACGAAGGCGACGACTGGAACGGGTTGCAGGTGTTCGCTGTGGATGGTGCGTTGCTGCGAACTCCCGATTCACCTGAGTTGAGAGAACATTTTGGCTCCGGCAATACCGGTACCGAGCGCCAGACGCCTTTCCCAATGCTGCGTCTGGTTGCCTTGATGAATGTGCGCTCTCACGTAATTCTCGACGCCCAGCTCAGCCCTTATCGCGGTAGCGAGATGCGCTTGGCCGAAACCTTCCTCGGTCAGATTCCAGACAACTCAATCACGTTGTTCGACAAAGGTTTTTGGGGGGCTGATCTACTGTTGAACGTG
>NZ_JBICKP010000023.1:0-106576 GCF_043104335.1 Pseudomonas sp. WSY_20 | reverse complement strand
TCGCCGAAGCGGAACAGACGGAACCCTCTAACACTGTACAAACCATTGGGCCCCTCATAGCTTTCCAGTTGCCACGTGGCACTACTGAACACCTCTTTCGGGTAGTCCTTTTCGCTCAACACATAGCTAAGCTCGGTATTGTCTCTGATCTTGATCAGATTGGCGGCGGAGTAAACCCACAAGTCCACGAAGGCCGGCAACAGCATTGCATTGACGAAAACGCACCCAAGTAATGTCAATGCGGCTCGACCGATGCGGCCCATCGCATCGCCCTCTGCCCGGTAAAAGACGATGACCGGCGCCAGGTACAGCGTCATGATCAGCAAGCAGAGCACGATAGCCCAAATGGCTTCCTCATCGCTCTCTCCGCCTCGCCAGGTCATGATGGCTAGCTGGGCGGGCATGACGCCGCTCATCGAAGTGAATGCCAGCAGTACACCGAGCCAGCCAACGACGGCTATGTAAAAGATTTTGCGATGAGCAGGTTTGCGGGGGCCAGGTGGCAGTTCCAGTACTTTCTCGTGCAGGGGCGGATTGCGGCGAAGCACAATCAGCAGCGCACAAATGGCAGCGGCTACGACGATAGGGAAGAAGTAGGCTGGGGCCATGGTGAAACCAAAGATTGCCCCCAGCAGGTTGAGCGATAGCAGTAAATAGCCCCCGACTACGATCAGGCCAAAGCGTAAGGCGAGCTTCTTTTCCAGCTCTCTGTCAACGTTGCATACAGACATGCTCAGCGTGAAGACCCAAGAGGGCACCGATACGACGATCAGCAGAGAGGCGAGTACCAGCAGGCTGAAGAATAACCAGGCAACCAAGTTTGAGGGGTTACCTAACGAGCTCAAAATCAACTCTGGGTGATGGATTACCCAAAGGTACTTGGTGAGGAGCAAGATTGAGATAAGCGTTGAAACTACTGGCAGCCACCATTTGATATCGGCAAGCAGTTTGAATACTGCTTGCCGGGTGGAGTTGGGGGCAGAGGGTTCGGGCGGTGGGTGGGAGGACTGGTTTTGCTGGACGGTTGTGGACGTAGATTCGGCTGTCATGGGTATGTGTTTCTTCCTTGAGTACAGTTTTGTGCTTAGGGAATGCAAAGACACGTTTAGGTGCTTTACACGTAGCCGCCCTTGATATTCCGCATGTTGGGTAGGCATTAGCGTTTCAGGGCAAGCATGGCGATAGGCAACGACACGCGAGGCTAAGGGTAGGGGCAAGGCACCGCAATAGGTACGGCGGATTTCGTGTGTCTTTGAGAAGCGGACTACAAGGAAAGAAAATAATCTGAAAGTTTCAGCTTGCTTTTGAGGTGGAGGCTGTAGGAACGCTAAACTTTCAGTGCTGAGATTACTGGCATGTTGATGCATCGCAATATCCGCGACGTGGCAGAAGGGCGCCCGCGGTGTCTGGATAGTTGTCGCTTCGCCAGAGTAGAAGGCGATAAGAAACGATAACGGCTTGGGCTTGGGCTTGGGCTTGGGCTTGGGTCGTTGGATTTCACGGCTCTTTTATGAGCTCCCGCAAGCTTCACCCACGAGCCATGTCCCGGCGCCATGAGCAGCCTCATTCCGCCGGGGATCTATAGGCTTAGCGCATCATGCCCAGTTCAGCATCGTCTAGCAGGGCTTTGCCGAGTGCGCAGAGGTAATGGGCGGCCCAGATCAGTTTGGGTTTGTCTTCCATCAAGCCTTCGAGCGTGAGGTCGCGGGCGTAACCCATTAATTCCGAAGCCTGTTCGCGTGCGTGTTGGCAAGGGATGCCGGGTTCGATGCGGAACAGTGCGTGGGTGTGGTTTTCGCCCTGGTAGAAGACGGTTTGGCCGAGGGTGCGGGGGGTGTCTGGGGTGGACATGGGTGTGGCTCCCTGAAGTTTTTTGGGCTGGCTGTTTTGTGCTGCGGCTGGGTTACTGCCGTTTTGCTTGAGCCAGGGGCTTGAGGGTTAGTGCGTGGGGTGTCGCGAGGGAGGGTGATGGATTTGCAGGAGGGCGGATTCCAGCAGGCGGCGCAGGCATTCCAGCTCGTGCATGGAGGCCATGATCAGTGGGGCTGCCGGAGAGCGGGGCTGCATGAGGAGGGCTTGTTGGGCCACGGCTTCGGCGCAGAGGGCGTAGTCGGCGGCTAGGGTTAGGGTGTCTTCCAGGGTGACGGGTGTGGGTGGTGGGTCGGGGACGATCTTCAGCATGTTCTGGTCCTCAGTGGAGCGACCAACGCTTGCTGTCAAACAAGTGGTGGCAGCTGTGCATGGGTTGACAGACCGGTGAAGACCAAACCGGCGCACACGAGGTGCCCCACACACAGCCGCCATAGGCAATCCGCGTGTTTGGTCGTCATCAGCCTGTCAAAGCTAGTCGTTGATGTGCAACGACGTGCTGAGACTAAGGCGGTGGAAAAACGACCGCAATGGGAAAGGTGGGTTGGGAGTGTCTTTGGGAAATGGACTACAGGGAAGGGGGGGATTCTGAGATTTTGGGTCGGAAGAGCTACTCGTGAACGTGTTTTCAGAGACGTCCGGCCGTTGGCGGTGCTTCACGGAACACGACATCGGGGCTCGTTTCAAGCGATATTGACCTAGCGGTTTCCAGATCCCAGGCACCAACATGCGCATAAAAGTGATCTGAAACTTCGGTGTGCCGGGGTAATCTGAATTAAGTCAGTAACATATTGATTAATAGTGGGAGTATCGGTTTGTAATTTTGGCTGGAATACCGATTGGAATACTGCGAGAAGTATTCCTGGTTTGCCGATGACCGGCTCGGGCGCCCAGCGTCGGGCGACCCAGGTCCAAGTGTGGTCACTGAGCTAAACAACCACGGGATAACATGCATCACCCCACAATGTATCCGGGTTATCCAACATCAGCAGAATGATGACCGGAACCAGCCTGCCGAGCAGGTTGGCACAGTCGCGCAGTTGATCTCGATTGACGCTGCTGTTCCAAGTGGCACCGCCATGCATGATCTGGTTGCGCAGGGTGTAGATCCGGTTGAACAGCACCCCTAGCACGGCCGCGGTGTTGCGATTGGCCAGTGCTTGCTGCGCGGTTTTACGACCGTTGGTAAAGCGTTCGGTCCACAGTGGCTCGCTGATTTTGCCGTTCTGGTAATCCCAGAAACTCCGAAACACATAAGGGTTGTCAAGCAAGATGCTAATACTGCCAGAGAACTCGGACCACACCAGATTTTCGATCAGGCTGTTCTTGTGCAAGGCACAGAGTTTTCGAGAAATGCCTTAAAGGTGGGCTGTTCGGACAGGCGGAACTCTTCATCAATGTCCGTCGCGTATGCCGAGTTGAAGGCGATCCACAGAAAGATAAAGCGTCCATCAATATCATCAGTCTGCTCAGCGCGGTTCAGCCAGCTCAGTGCTCGATGAGCACGCAAGGTGAGGTTGGGGTGATGGCCCTCACGTTCTTGGCGGTGTCGGGTCTTGAGTGCTTGATGGTCCATGAGGTGATGATCCTTGAGGGGGCGCGCGGTCCGTAAAGAGCTGATGTGTGTCTGAAAACTTTACAGCTAAATGAGCGACTCGCCGCTGGCGCTGGAAACTATATGGCCAGGGCACCCGAACCTGCTCCAATTGTTTACCTGTATGAACAGACAACGTGGACGCAGCCTGTCATTTTGCTTAGGGTATGGCCATTCGACACTACCTGCAAGGCGGCTGGCATGAAGCGTGATGACTTCCTGGCACAACCCGAAGTTGAGGCTTTCATTGAATGGCTGGCAGCCAACTTGCCGGTACTCACCTTCAAGCTGCGATTCAAGTCCAGCAAGTTTGTGCCCGGCGGTTTGACGGTCGATGTACAGGGGATAGAGCAGGTCCTTGAGCATTACCGCTGGAAGGCAAGCTGGCGCGACAGCCACCAGAGCGCGGTCGACTCTGAAACCTGGATGCAGACCCAGGGCTCGCTTAGGCAATTGCGTGAGTGGCTGTCGGCTGGTGTCCACGCCGGTGATGAGCAACAAGCGCTTCAGGCCTGTTTGCAGATTCTGCGCTGGGGCGGCGTGCGGGGCGCCATTCCATTCTTGCATCGGCTGGCGGCCAGCGGCGAGTTGTCGAGCTACCTGAAGAAGATGGCTGGGCTCATGGCGCTCGATGCCGACAATGACCTGGATGACCTCAGCAGTGTCGAGCGTTTCGATTCGGGCCTGACCAAGATTCACGCCTTGCTAGACTTGTCCGGTTCGCCGATCTATGACAGCCGTGTGGGCGCCGCGATTGCCATGTTGTATGCGCTGTTCCGCCAGCAGTGGGCAGGGCGTGGCAAACCTCTGCTGAGGTTTCCGTCCGGCGGCGCGCGTGGCGACCAAATCCGCAACCCCGGTGCGTTTGCCAATTGTTTGGCAGCGCCGCAGTTCTCGGCGATCGAATACGCTGAGTGGGCGCGCTGGCAGGTCCGCTTGGGCTGGATTGTCCGCGCGTTGCTCGGGCGCACAGGCTGGTTTGCCGACCAAGGGGCTATGCCCGCGCGATGCCATGCATTCGAGGCGAGCCTTTTCATGCTCGGCTATGACCTTCGCTGCTTTGGCCTGACACCAGTACCTGAGGCCCAAGCTGTTGGCGAGCAGGGCGAAGTATCGCTGCGCGAGTCTGGCAATAGCGGCTGGGTGCCCACGGGTCATCCTTTTGGCCAGGTGCTCAGTGACTACTTGGCCTTCCGTCACAGCGGTGCGCCAGACAATAAAAACGCGTTCGTTGATTGGCTGGTGGCTGAGCCGCGCAATGGGAAAACGCTCTCACGCGCTACTGCACAGGGCTATTGCTTCCCGTTTTCCATTGACGAGTTTGACTTGTTCGGTCGCTCGCTTGCTGTCCTTGAACGCATAGTTGAAGGTGGTGAGGACGGACTGCGAGCAGCCTTGTCTGGTGAAACGCTCGAGCCGTTCACGGTGGGGGACGAGCGCGTCAGTGTCTGCCTGGTTGATGTATTTATCACTGGCAATGCCTATGCCCGCGCAGAGAGCGACAAGGAACGTGTCGACTACGTCGTAAACGCTGGCTGCCGGTACCGAGAACTCCGCGAGAACACTCATGGCCGTAGGGCGCAGCGTAGGCAAGCACTTCGGCCTGCTCGATGTGCAGCACTTGCCAACGCCCTTGTTCGAGCAGTTCTACCAAGGTTGCTCGCTCGACGCCTGAGCCACGCCGGAGGCACTACAACCATGCAAGCTCGAAATGGGACTCGGCTGTATTCCGCCTCGGACATCTGCGGCTTCCTGGAATGCCAGCATCTGACAGCGCTGGACCTGCAACACCTGGTCGCGCCGATGGAGAAAGCCCCGGCAAGCGAGCAGAACCGCTTGATCCAGGACAAAGGGCTGGCCCACGAAGCAGCATTTCTTGAACGGCTCAAGAGCAACCATGCCCACGTAGTCGACGTCGCTGAGGGTAATCCGAGCTTCCCTCGGCGGGTGGAGCTGACCATCGAAGCCATGCAGGCTGGTGCGGACATCATCTTTCAGGCCTCGCTTCAGGAAGGCGCCTTTATCGGGCATGCCGACTTCCTGCGCAAAGTGCCTCGGCCGTCGGCGTTGGGTGGCCACAGCTATGAAGTGATCGACACCAAGTTGGCCAAGAATACAAAGGCCAAGTTTCTGGTGCAGGTTGCGCTTTATTCGCGGATGCTGATAGCGATTCAGGGCGTACAGCCACAGTTCATGTACATCGTGCTGGGTGATGTTGCGCGTACCGAACAGGCCTACCGGGTTGCTGACTACGCGGATTACCTAGAGCAGGTGCTGCAGCGTTTCACTGCGTTCGTGAACATTGACGGACCTCGGGTCACCTACCCGGACCCGTGTGGGCATTGTGGTTTTTGTGGGTGGCGTGATCGTTGCACTGAACAACGTCTACAGGATGACCATCTGTTGGCAGTCGCTGGTATCAGCCGCTCGCAAATCAAGAAATTACAGGTCGGCGGTGTGACCACCTTGCAACAGTTGGCGGCCAGTGGCGATGACTTGCGTATACCCAAGCTGCAAGTGGAGTCACTGAACAAGTTACGCCATCAGGCGCGCCTGCAGTTTCAGGGGCGCTCCAGCGATACCCCGTTGTACGAGCTGTTGCCGGTCATGGGGCAGCGGCGTGGCTTTGGCCGTATGCCTTCTGCAGTCGAGGGTGATCTGTTCTTCGATATGGAAGGTAATCCTCTGGAGGAGGGTGGCCTGGAGTACCTCTTCGGCCTGTATATAGACGAAGGCGGTGAACAAACCTTCAAAGCTTTTTGGGCGCACAGCCGGGACGAAGAAAAGATCGCGTTCGAGCAGTTCATCGACTGGGTCATCGCGCACCTTGAGCGTTACCCGAATGCGCATGTCTACCACTATGCCAGCTATGAAGAAACGGCCATCAAGCGCCTGATGAGCCAGCACGGTACGCGAGAGGCGCAAGTGGACTGGCTGCTGCGCAATGGCAAATTGATTGACCTTTACAAGGTGGTGCGTGAAGCGATCCGGGTCTCGGAACCCAGCTACTCGATCAAGAACATCGAACACTTCTACATGGCAAAGCGCGACGGTGATGTTACCAATGCCGGTGCGAGCATCGTGTTCTATGAGCGCTGGAAAGAGACTGGTGAGCCAGCATTGCTCGAGCAGATCGAGCGGTACAACGAAGACGATGTGCTTTCTACGTATTTGTTACGCAACTGGCTTGCAACCATAAGTCCGTTGGGCGTCGAGGCTCTTGCCGTACCGCATGCTGAGGGCGAGAAAGCCGTAGCAGAGCAGAAGGAGATCGAGGTTCTGCTGGCAAATTATCGTGATCGACTGCTTGCTGGCTTGCCGTCCGAAGAATGCGCACTGAGCGAAGAGGATCAGGTCAGGGTACTGACCTTCCAACTGCTCGACTTCTACCGTAGGGCAGAAAAGCCGGTGTGGTGGCAGCTGTTCAGCCGCCAGGACATGACGACCGGAGAGTTGCTGGAGGATATCGAGAGCCTCGCCGGTTTGCAGCGTACAAAAACGCCGCCGGAACCGATCAATAATTCGTTCCTGTTCGAATACAGTTTCGAGCCGCAGGAAAGCAAAATGCGTTCGGGATCCCAAGGTGTCATCCCAGAATCGTTGGCCAGTGTGCAACTGGTCAGTCTGGACCATGACGCGTGCCTGGCGACATTCAAGGCCACCGCAAAAAAGGCGCCACCGGAAGCCTTTGACATGATTCCCGGCAGGCCAATACCGTCCACGCCGCTGCGCAAGGCACTGTTTCGTTATGCCGATAGCGTCTTAGCTGGTGAGCAACGCTTCCAGGCGGTGGCGGATTTCCTCTATCGACGCGCACCACGGGTTAAAGGCATCGAGCCAGGTACGCCTCTGCTTAATCAGGACCTGGCAACGACCGATGCCATCAAGCAGGTGGTACGCAACCTCGAGGACAGTGTGCTGTTCATTCAGGGGCCGCCAGGTGCCGGCAAGACCTACACCGGCTCGCATGTGATCGTTGACCTGCTCAAAGCCGGCAAGCGCATCGGGGTAACCTCCAATTCGCACTATGCCATCAACAATCTCTTAGCGGCTGTTGAAGCGCGTGCACAAGTAGAGGGCGTCACATTCAAGGGACTGAAAAAGTCATCGGAAGGCGAGGGCACGGATTTCACTGGCCGTTGCATCCGCTCCATCGAGGACAAAACGGAATTCCTCGACAACTGGGGCCCGGCTATCGACCTGAGCGCCGGGACTGCTTGGTTGTTTGCCGATGCGAGCTTTACCGAACAGTTGGATTACCTATTCATTGATGAAGCAGGGCAGGTGAGCGTGGCGAATCTAGTCACCATGGGCATGGCGGCACGTAACATCGTGCTGATGGGTGACCAGATGCAGCTATCGCAACCTGTGCAAGGCGTGCATCCGGGCCGTTCCGGTGACTCTACACTCGACTACCTGCTGGACGGCACGCCTGCCATCGCGCCCGACCGAGGGGTGTTCCTGGCGCAGACTTGGCGGATGCATCCTCAGGTTTGCTCCTTCATTTCCTTGGCAGTATACGAAGGCCAGCTCACATCGGCGCCGGGTACCGAGCGGCAGTTGTTGCTGCTCGACGGAGAGCGACCAGAAATACCGGACAGCGGGCTGATGTTCTGCGCTGTGGAACATGATGGCAATGGCCAGAGTTCCGAGGAAGAGGCTGCCTATGTCAAAGCGCTGTACGAGTACTTCTTGCGTCAGCGATATGTGGACAAAAACGGTGATGAATACGTGGTTAGCAGTGAAAACATTCTGGTCGTGGCGCCTTACAACCTGCAGGTTCAGCTGTTGAGGCAGGTTCTGCCTGCCGGCGCGCGTGTTGGAACCGTGGACAAATTTCAGGGGCAAGAGGCGGAAATTGTCATCGTATCTATGGCGACGTCGAATGAAGACTACCTGCCAAGGGACATTGGCTTCCTGTACTCGAAAAACCGTTTGAATGTAGCGGTCAGTCGCGCCAAAACGCTGGCTTGCATCGTTGCCAGCCCGGACCTGACGGCCATTCGCTGTCAGACGCCGCAAGACATGAATCTGGTCAACGGCTTGTGTATGGCGATCCGCTATGGACGGGAGGAAAAGCAGTCGTCCCGGTGTGAATAGCGGCCTCGGTGTTTCTATCTATTCGGGAAAACGTGTCATGACTTATCCGCCCGCATTGCTTGCCGTGATGGAAAAGACTCTCAAGACGACGCGCTTCGGCATCGACGACCTGTTGGCGCTAGAAATAGGAGTCTGGCATGCCGCCGTGCTTTTCGACGACACCGAGCACTTGCGGCTATTTGCTCCTGCAGCGATGAACGAGCGCGACCGCGCCGAAAACACGCCACTGGACATCGCCTACCGACTTAACCGCTCGATATGGATCGACAGGTTGGAGGCGTTCGGGGCCGAGGGAGACAAGGCGCTTCTGGACTGGAAAGGCCTCGGCAGCTTTCTGGCCCCTGTCAACCATGTTCGTTTGCACAGCAAACGCGGCATCATCAAGGTGCTCGCCAATCGATACCGGCAGGGCCGCAGTCTGAATGACCGTGATGCGGCAGGTAATACTCCACTCCATTGGCTGGCCGTGCACGGCCACAGCAAGGCTGCGAACTACTTCGCCAACCACTACCGGACGTTCTGCCTGGACCTGAGCGCGAGGAACAACGTGGGCCACACCGCCCGAGACGTTGCCAAGCTGGCGTGCCATCACGACATAGCGGCGCAGCTGTTAATCCGGGAAATCGACAACTACCTGGGCGCGGCATATATCTGGCAGCAGATGTGTGCCGACCGCAGCAGTTACAGCTGTAGCTGAACCTCTGTGAGCGAGCCATCGACCAAGGGCATTGAGCCCCTTGTCTGAGAGACTCGCGATTTCAATCATGCAACAACCACGGCTTCAGCTCTTTGAGGTTGCTCACGACAATTTGCTGGGCCTCGGGGCTCATGGCCAGGCTGCGCCGGTCAATCTGATAGCGCTGCAGCACATACTTCACCAGCGCCCTGCGGCTGGGCACAACCAACTGCCCCTGGGTCATACCGAAGTCCGTCTCGATGATTGCCTTCTGCGCCTCGTTCAAGCGTCCGTCGGGCTCGATGATCACCGGAATCTCGGTGTTCCAGTCTTCATCCAGCTCGCGCGTATTCGGTGAGGCGTCGAGCAAATCCGGCTGCCCGCGCAAGCGGCTCAGCACGAAGTCGCGGTATTGGCCATTCTTTTCGCAGTAAGCCCGCACATGCCAGCGCATGCCGGTGTAGACCAGTGTGTGAGGTGCGATCAGGCGAACCTCGACGTTGGGGGTGTTGAACGACACGTATTCGGTTTCTAGGCGCAGACCCTCACGGCAGGCCTTGAGCAAAGGGCGCAGGACCTCCGGGCGGATGGGTCGATCCGGCACCTCCAGCACCTTGGTGTGCGCATAGGCCAGTGCGAGGCCGTCGATGTGCGGGGCCCGCTCATTGTTCTGGTAGAGCAGATGAAGATAGGCGCTGGCGCTGTCGTCGATGAAGAGCGGCTTGAACTGCTTGCTCGGTACATACCCTTTGAGTTGCTTGTCATATGTCAAGTTTTTGGGCGCATGCTCGGTGATGTAGGTGTTGATGTCCTTGGACGCCTGCTGGCGACTGATTCCAAAGCTCTGCATCAAGTGCCCCGTGGTCAGCCGGCCTTCCCACCAGGCAACGGTCTCAATCAAACGATAGCGAAGTGCCAGGTCCCAGCGTACCTGCTCGACGGATTGCTTGCGTTTCATACCCTCTCCTTGTGCGCGATTACTTTACCTGTATAAGTCTACATTCTAGACGTGTAGTTTTGCATTACATATCTTCGATTTGTCTTCGGAATACTTCGGGGGCAGAAAAGGATATGAGCATGACTATGCCGGAAGTGGTTGCGACAGGGGCCTTGGTGGCGATGGGGATCATCCTGCTGGTGCTGATTCAACAGGCTTTGAAGCTCGGTGAGCTTGGGAAAAAGGTCGAGCACTGTCAGAGGGACCTGCGCTGGCTACAGATTTGGGAAATGGAAAACCGCGAGCTGCGGTCGGCGTTGCGCGCAGAGCGGGAGCATGTTGCGCAGTTGCAGCGCAAGCTGGTGATTTTGCAGGACCTAGCTTCTGGTGAAGGGTGTTAAGGGACGATATGAACAGAATTGAACGGATCAGCGGCTGCCTGCTGGGGGGAGCCGTCGGAGATGCGCTGGGCTCTCCCGTGGAGTTGCTTGAGTGGCCTGTGATCGAGGCCAGGTTCGGTGCGCAGGGCATCAGTGATTTTGCCCAGGCTTACGGCATCACCGGTGCCATCAGCGACGCTACGCAGATGATGCTGTTTACCGCTGAAGGCTTGCTGCGGGCTTTTGTGCTTGGCAGTTCGCGGCAGCCATGCCATGTGCCCAGCGTAATTCACCACGCGTTGCTACGCTGGCTGACGACCCAGGATCATCCCTCGGTGATACCGGTCGTAACGGATGGCTGGCTGATCGAGCATATGGCGCTCTGGTCGCGTCGTGCCCCGGACACCACCAGCCTGAATGCCCTCAAGGCCAGCGGCCGGTTGGGTGCGGTCGCCAAAAACTACAGCAAAGGCTGCGGTGCTTTGGTGCGCGTTGCACCATGCGCATTCTTCGCCAACGCATTCGACTACGCAGCGCAGTCCGGGCGCCTGACGCACGGGCACCCGACGGCCTACTTGGCGGCAGGGCTGTTCGCTGACCTGCTTCAGCGTGTTGTAGATCGGCAAGCCAGCTTGGAGCACGCTGTGACGCAAACTTTGGCCCGGTACGGGAAAGTCCCTGGGATGAAAGATATCTGTGGCCTTGTCGAGCGTGTGCTGTTCTTCTTTTACGAGGGCTATGCACCGACCCCGCATCGCATTGGTAATTTTGTCGATGGCTGGGCTGCCGAGCAGGTGCTGGCGATTGGGCTGTGGTGCGCGCTGACGGCGCCCTCGTTCGAAGAAGGGGTGATCATGGCGGTGAATCACAGTGGTGACAGCGCCAGCACGGGGCTTGTAGTCGGGCACTTGCTGGGGGCGCTGCATGGTGCTGGCGGCATTCCGGCCCGCTGGCTCGAACGCCTGGAACTGCGCCAGGTGATTGCGCAGGTTGCCGAAGACATTGAGCGCGTTCCGCTTGACTACTGTGGGATTGGCGGCGCGTTCGATCAGCAGATCGAGCTGGCTTATCCCGGTAGTTGAATGTGGTTGGTGCAACGAGTTTGTACAGGGACCAAGGAGCTTAAACATGCCCATCAAACCCAGGCCCTTCACTGTTGAATGTGAAGGTTGCGGTTGGACGAAAACAGTGGCGCCGCGAAGTGATGAGTTGGCGCCGGGGGAGTGGGTCGACCATTGCCCGAAGTGTAGGAGCAAGGAATTGAAGGTGCGCGCTGCTGGGTGGTTGGCCGGAACGGTGGCGGAGTTGCTGGCGCGGCGGCGGTTTTAGAGCATGGGCGGGCAAATCAATCAATAAGGAGAATGCAGCCATGAAGAATATCTTTGCCGTTGTTGGGTTTATCGTGATCGTTACCAAGGGGTACGAGTTGTATCGCGAATATAGTGAGATGAAGCGTGAGAAGGCGGCGTGGGAGGCGGGGGGAGAGGCGGTTTGACGCGTGCCGAGTGTGGCATCGACGACTCGTTCGAGGGTATCGGGAAGCTTGTGGTTGTTTGTACCTGTGTACCGGCACTCCATAGGGAAACGGGTTAAGATTGCGGCAATTTGCCAGTACTGGCATGGGAGATGAATACGCGCCCCACGGAACATGGCAAGCAATCAGAAACCAAGGAGGAATAAATGCGAACGCAGGTCATCGTTGAGGATCATGTTCTGCCACAACTGCTCACTTCGGCCATTGAAGCTTACGAAGTGTCACACAGAGCTCATGCTCGAGGGCGAAGCAACAAGAAGCTCGAGACGTTCGGATTGCTGTGGGGATATGCGTTGCCGGTACGTGAGGGTGTGCCGGCGCGCCTGGTCGCGGTGGTCGCCACTGTCGAGACCTCGGCACTGCGGCATACTGACTGGGTGCGACCTGATTTCGAGTCCATCGCGATGAAGCGGGATTTCTTCGGCGAGTATTGGCCGCAGTTGGAGCTGATCGGCACGTTCCACTCGCACCCCTACGAAGATCTGAGCGAGGTCAACGACACCAAAGGGTGGCGCGCTTCGGAGGGGGACAGGGCGTTCTGGCCGGACTTTCATGCATTTGTATGCCCGGACATGGATGAGCTGGCGCATCTGGTGATCGCAATCACTGGGTTGTCTCGCAAGGGTACCGCCGAACCGGATCGCTTGGCAGGTAATGAGTACACTTCGGGTTATGTCGTCAGCGCCGACAAGCGCAAGCTGTGGATCAAGGGCTACACATCTGCGCTTTACGAAGAGATCGACGAGGATGCTCCCTTCGATGAGGCATTCATGGCGGGAGACATCGAGATGGAGCGCTCCTACGATGTTTATGAGGATGAAGATGTACTGCTGGAAATACCCTCGCTGGAGGCGCGCTTCCGACATGAGTTACTGCGCAAGTGAACGCAAGCTGTTCATGCTGGGAAAACACCTGCGGATGACTGGTGAGCGAGCCGCGTTTGATTCAGCCGGGCTGGGGCTCATGTTCGAGCCCCTTTCTCGACTGTGCTGGCTAGTGAACCTACGCAGCCTCGAGCGTTGCCATAGGGCCATAGGGCAAGGTGAGCAGTAGCTGGTTCTCTTGCGACTGAATCAGGTGCCTTGCCTTGTCTTCGATGCGCTGCAGGACCACGGTTTTGTCACCCATGTTACCCCGTACCAGTTCGCGATGTTGAGCATTGAGGAATGCTTTATATTGTTGCATTGCGGCCTGGTAACGCTCTGCGCCATCTTCAAGTATCAGTTGCGCGAACATCGGTTTGCCTACCCGGGCCGCCAGCAAATATTCAGTATGGATGCCGAGCGGCATGACCTCCAGCATCATGTGCGCGAAGTTGACTACCAGCTCGTAGTGTTTGCTGCCCAACTCGTTGCTGTTTTGCGCTAACGCCAGAATGTTGTCGATGAACGACATCGCATGGTTGCGCTTGGCTGCGGCTGACGCCAGCAAAGGGAAGGCCACCTCCTTAATTTCGCTAGCCAGGCTGCGGTCCTTGAGCAAGGTGCGGGCGACTTCGATACTGCCGATGTAGTCGGTGACCTTGTCCATGTAATAGATGATGTTCTGGGTATGCAGTTCTTTGGCGATTTCGTCGACGGTGTTCTGGATCTTGTCGAGTTTTGCCGCCAGGTATTTGGTCTGGATGATCAGCGCACCGAGAATCACGCAGGTGGACGCGGCGGTAGCCATCACGGTGGTCATCTGTGCGGCCTTGAGTGCTTCTTCGGCGGACTTGAACACGGTTTCCTTGAATGGTAGGTGCTGGATGACACCCGTCTTGCCACTGCCCGCCGCGTAATAGGCCACGCCGTCATGAATGACTGCCTTGCCTGCTGCCAGCGCATCGATGAGGGCGTCTGAAAAGGCCGTCTCGTCGAGCACCCAGATTTTTTCCAGAAGTTCTGCTGCTGCCTGCATTAGAAGTGATCCTCTTTTTCATACTGTCGCCGCATGAACGCGATTTGAATGACAGCCGGGATAGTGACCCGGTACGCCGTACCGCTGAGCAGAGGAACGGTGACGGCGATCGCTGCCAAAGGCCCGGCGATGGCCGCTACCGCGCGCCCACCTACCAGAGCCGCAGCACCACCCAGGGTTACCCCGACTGCATTGCTGAATGAAGCAGTGGCGCCCTTGGCAAGCCAGGATGACCACTGCAACGAGCCCAGGCCACCTGAACGAATGGCATTGACGATCGCGACCAGCGGCACCGCCCCGAGCGAGCCGTTCAGGTTCATGTCTTCGGCTGTGCTCCGCTGCTGTTCCGGCGACATTTGCTCCCAGCTCTTTGCCACCAGCTTTTCGATAAGCTGGTTTTCGATGGCGTAGGCGCTGGCTTTGCTGTCGTACTTCACATCGGTCTTGTCGCAGACGTCGCAAAGCATTTCCTTGTAAAGCACACCCTGACGGCGGAACAGGTTGACGATTGAGTCTCCAGCGAAATGTTGTAGCTCACCAGCAACCAGTTGCCAGCAGCGCCGCCATTGATCTGGCTGGCCCTGCAGCTTCTTGAATTGCGGATCGTCGGCGATTTCGCTTGCTCTTCGCTTTTCTCCGTCCTTGTCGAACATGAGATAGGCCGCCAGGTTGCGGATATCGTCTTCCCGGCAATATTGCAGAAAGGCCAGGTCATCATCCGCGCGATAGCTAATACCCATTCTGAAGTCTCTATGGTTGTGTGTTGCAGTTGTCTGTAGAGGCCACGATTGCTCCGGCGTCCTCGCCAACGCCAAGAGCCTGCAATTGCCTGCACCCGGCTTCATTGATTTTTACGAACGTTTCCCAACTCATTGCCTGGCGATAGTGCAGTTCGTACTGCCGATCAATGCGGCAGGCGTCCGGCCGCTGGTCATAGATGCGGCAACCGGCGTTGATTTCATCCAGGTGCCGGCAGACACCGTCGCCGCGGTCCATTGCGGCGGTATCAGCAAGCAGATGCACGCGTCGGCAGCATTCCATGCAGCGGCTGCAGGCAAAGGGCAGTGGAATGTCAGGCATACTCACCCATTGCGGCCTGGCACTGGACCAGGCGTTCGCGGTCTTCACTAAGGCGGCGCTGGTCCTGGCCGAGGCTGCTACGCAGGCTCTGCAATTTGTCCTTGATCTCGGCGAAGTTGGTCTTCAGGTGGGTATCGACCATGGTGTTCAGCGACCGCGAGAATTCCCAGGCAGTCTCATCGGCGAATGCCTGGATCGCCTGGTCGCGACGCTCGCGCTCCTGGGCCTCGCGTTTGGCCTGTTGCTCTAGGCGCTGCTGGTCAGGGTCGCCAGCGAAGGCGGAGTACAGCGTGCTGCCTACTTGGAAAGCAATACCGATGACCGGGATGACCTTGCCGACGATCTGCTCGGCAACCTTGCCCATGGTGACCGGGCCGACGCCTTTGAACAGTGTCGGCAGCCACTGCTTGCCGACTTTCAGCACGCTGACGACATGCTCGGCCTTGAGCATGCTGCTGGCCTGGCGGACGCCGGATTCGAGTAGGCTCAGGTCGATGCCTTGCGATACGGGCGCCTGGTCGGCGGGAGCTTCAGGCGTATCGAGGTCCGGTGCAGCCTGGGTATTGTAGGCCTGTGGCTGTACCTGCACCTCACGAATGACTTCGTCGAGCATCTCGGAAGCGTCTAGGCCCAGGCGAGTGAGTGCGTCTTCAAGCTCGCTGCAGATCTGTTCGTTGGCCTGCCCGATAAGCTGCTCGATCTTGCCCTGAGCGCCATCGATGTTCTGGTTCAGCGCAGTGATCGTGCTCTTGCCGACGTAGGCGGCCTTGGCTTCGATCAACGATTTCAAACCGTGGCGAATATCGATCTCGCGACGCGCGATTTCGCCATAGAAAGCGTCCAGGCGTTTGATCGAGGCTTGGTCCTGGAGTTTGTCCAGCTCGGCTACCGTCGCATCGAGGAAGCTGCGCAGTTCGGTGGCGACACGTGCGACGATGGCCTTCTGCTCTACGGATGCAAAGAACCCGGCCAGATCGCTTTCGAACTTCGGAAAGCCCGAGCTGTTCAGCAGGTTCTGCTTGTTCTCCAGTTTCGCCTTGAGCGCGGAGCGGGCGTTGACCTCGACGATCGGGATATGCCCAAGCACTTTCTGGTTACCGGCCTTCTGCTGAATGCGTTCGCTGAGTTCGTCTTTGATGCGGGCCAGGTCGATCGGGTCGAAACGGCTCTTGCAGTTGAGTACCAGGAAGGTCATCTTGCCGGCAAGTACCAGTTCAAGCAGCACATCGAGGGTTTTTTCTTCCTCGACCACGCCCAGCGGATTGACTACGAAGATAACCACATCCGACTGCACCAGCTGCTCTCGGGTGATGGCTTCATGCTCGAGCGGCGCGTCGATGCCGGGCGTATCGAGCACTTCGAAATCGCCCCAGCGATAGCCTTGCACACGGGCGGTTTCCGGCACATCGGCTACCGCGGCCAGCTCTTGGCCGAGCAAGGCGTTGATCAGCGTGCTTTTACCGGCGTTGTAGACGCCGTACACCATGATGCTCGCGCCGGCCTGGGCCTTCTTCGCCCGGCTCAGTTCGCGAATGCTGGCGACAGACTGCGGGTTGTAGTTTTCACACAGTCCATCCACTTCCTCATAGAGGGCCAGCAGTTGGGTCATCGGGCCTGGTTGGGTCATTGTGCAGTGCTCGTTTCGAGGGTGATGAGTGCCTGACGCAGGCGCTCCATTTCGATGGTCAGGATTTGGCAGTACTCGAGCATGGAGTCCCTCAGCGGCTCGTAGATGCCCCGTACCTGCTCGGTCAGATAGTCTGGTAGAGCATTGGCGTACTGCTCGATGGCCACTTGGCGTTGTTCTTCCAGGTTGTCGCCGACGACCACGTTGTGTTTGGCGCGGATGGCCTCGGCGCCGCGGCCGATCATGCTCGCGGCACTCCCCAGCGAGGCCCCCGCAGCTGCGCCCGCGGGGCCGCCAACGAAGAAGCCAATGACGCCACCGAGAACCGCCCCGCCAGCGCCCCAGGCAGTTTTGGTGCTGCTGCGGGTGCCGCTGGTGTATTCCTTCTCGACCGTAACTTCCCGGTAAGCAGGGATGGCGCCGAGACGGCTGGTGTCGAACGCGCGCTGCAGCGCATTTTGCTGACTTTCACCGATGCCTTTTATGGCCTCACCAGTCAGCTTGCCTAGCACCGTGGCCAGGCGCTTGCGCAGCTGAAACTGCGCGTCGTCGGTGCGGGGCCCGTTGAACAGCTGGTTGATGAAACTGCGCATTTCGGTGACGCCCTTCTGGCTCAGAGTTCGCAGCTCGCGCTCTACCGCCTGCTCCTGCTTCTGGATCTGCTGGTCGAGCGTCTCGGTCAGCTCCTTGATCAGGCTCAGGTCGTCGCAGGTTTCAGCTATAGCCTTGCGCAGGTTGTTCAGAGGGGTGGTCAGCTTGAGATCGACACCTGGGCCTTGCGCCAATGCCTTGAGAGTTTGGTACAAGGTACCCAGGCCACTTTCTTGCAAGTTCGAGGGGTGGCGCTCGGCAAAACGGGTCGAGATAGGCAGGATGGTGACATGGTTGGCAGCGTCATGTTGCATCTCCACCAAGTTGCCGGTGACCTCCAGGATTTGCCGCTGCTGGGTTTCCTTTGACTTCATCAATACTTCGGTGACGAGTTGCCCATCGTCGTCCTCGTCTTCATCGGTGATGTCGCTGCCGGTCAGCAGAATCATCAACGTGCGCTTACCATCGAGCAGGCTGCTGACCTCGCTCATGTCGGATTGGCGGCCCGGAGCTTGCGAGTTCATGGTGTAGAGAATCAGGTCCGCCTGGTCGACATACTTGCGCGCCAAGTCGCCATTGGCCGAATTGGTCGAATGCAGCCCTGGAGAGTCGACCCAGGTGAACCCAGGCAGCTTGAAGCCTTGAATAGAACTGGTGGCCTCGGTGGCACCGACCCTGAATTGCTTGGAACTGTACGCCTCGCCTTCTTTGTCGCCGCTGGCGACGTCGGTTCGGTCATGGGAGAAATATGTGGGTTTCAGAGTAGCATGGTCTTTGAGTTGGGCAGTGGGCTCACTGTGCCCCCAGGCCACGTAGTTGCCCAGCGAGCTCTTGCCCGACTTGACCTTGCCGTACACGAACACCAGCAGGGAATCGTTGTAGTTTTCACGAAACTCCGCGCCTCTCGCACGTATCTCGGCGCGCTCTTCCCAAACACTGAATTGATCCTTCAGGCGTCGCGCCATCTGGGACGCGCCTTCCTTGAGCGGGTTATTTTCGCTGACCGCGCTAGCCATGGTTTCGGTTTGCTGTCGCAACAGCGTGACAAAGCCCGTGCGCAGCGTATCAAAGCGTTGTTGGGCCTGCGCTAAGTCTTGCTTCTTACTGGAAAACTGACCCTGCAGTTGTTGAAAGACCTGCATCAACTCATCGCGAGTAACAGTGCTCATGGATCAATTACGCCTGAGGGAGAAGTTGACGTTTCAGCTGCTGCAGCCGCTCGATACGTGCCAGGGTCGCTTGCGCCTGGGCGAGCGCTGCTTGGTCGGAGGCAGACGCCTCTGCAGGCGCGGTCACGGATTCGAGCAGATTCACGCCTTGCATGAAATGAGCGATGTGGCCGCCTTCCATGGCGAGCGACGCCTGAAGAATGGCTTTGACCGTCTTGCCGTAACTCGATGTCGACGATGCGGTGCTACGGATGCGTTGTTCGAGCTGATCCCCTGGCACCCCTTCGAGCGTCAAGCGGGTCATCTTGTTGACACTTTCAGTGACCGGATTGTGTTTGTCTGACGAGGCGGCCAGCGTAGATGCCGCTCCCCTGAGCTGGGCCTTGAGTTGTTCCCGTCGGTCGCCTGCAAGTGACTGCACGCGGGCTTTCAGGTTTTCGCGTTCCCGCTGGCGCTTGGCTTCCTGCTCCTGCGGACGCCGTTCGCTATCGTCGTGGTGCGTGGTGCTACTCGAAGATGGCGGGCTGTCGTCACTGACCGCTTTGGCAATGGCGGCGGCAGCAGCGACTGCTGCAACGCCGATCAACCAGGGTAGAGGCATTGCAAGTCTCCTTACTTGAGGCTGTCGAGTTTGGTGCGTGCTTTTTGCATTTCGGACGTATGAGCTTTGAAGGTGCGCCGAGCGCCGTCGATGTGCTCTACGAAGGCTTTGGCCTTGACCACATATGGTTCGGTGATCTGCTCGATCAGCTTGAGGTCCCGTTCGATCTCAGCGTCGATCCGCTCGCCCAGCTCCAAAGCACGCCGTGCCAGGCGCCTATGCCGGGCCTCTGCCAGAGACTGAGCGAGGCTTTTCGAAAGTGTTTGCAGATGCTGCGCCAACTGTGGGATGCCGCTTTTCTCGCAGAGCCCTTGCTTGTTCTTCTCTACACCGTTTTTGAAGCGCGTGTTGGAGATGACGAAGCATTCAGGCGCCGTACCCAGATGAATCAAGGCCTGGCGTTCGATGGTGTCCTTGACTGCGGCGAGGTCGGCGTCCTGCAGCTTGTCCAGCTGGCTGATCACTAGCACCACCCGCTCGCCAACATCCTGGCCATAAGCGCTGCGCAGCTGGTCGAGTAGGGCCACTTCTTCCTGGTCCAGTTCACCAGGCGGGGCATGAACGAACAGCACAACATCAGCAGCATCGAGGCCCTGGTTCGCTTGTTGAGTGTCATCCTGGTCATAGCCCAGACCTGGGGTATCCACCAGTACGTAGTTGTCGAGTTCCAGCGCTTGGTTGGTACGGGTGGTACGCACATCACCGGTTTGGAAATGCTCGTCGCTGGCGTGGCCGCTGAGCATATTGAGCAGGGAGCTTTTCCCTGCCTTGACCAGGCCCCAGGCGGCAATGCGGGGCTTGCTCGGGGGGGCATTGTCGCGCTGGTTAACAAACAGCTGGTACTCCGCCTCCAGCGCCTCAAGTCGTTTGGTTCGGTCCATCAGTCAGCGTCTCCTGTCGCATCACTGTTGTTTGCAGTGCATCAGCCCACTGCCAGGCTCAGGGTGCAGAGCATGATGTCATACGGCTATTAAATATGCATTTTGACTTTATTGCCGAGCGCGATCGGTAGGCATTGGCAGGAAAGTTACGGCTTTAGCCTTGAGATGTTAAGCCTTGGGCAAGCTCACAATGGGTTCGGGCTATCCAGCTTCATCGGATTAATGACCAGAATCCGCTTGCCTAGTAGGTTGGCGCTGTCACCCAGTTGATCTGGCATGACGCTGCTGTACCAGATGGCGACCCCCATGACACCAGGTTCGAGGAGGGATGGTAGAGTTTTAACATGCCATGGTGGCATTATGCCCTCTCAATCATACGGTTTTTGCAGGGGAAGGCTGTGGTCGCACTGTGAGCTCATCTCCAACTTTTGCAATCGTGGCAAACCAGCTCGTTACATCCACCCAAGGTCCCGCTCAAGGAATGAACGCAATGATCAAAAAATCGGTGACGGAGCTCGCGTTCGTCAACAGTAAATCGCCCCTACCCACCGTCGAGGTCGATTCGCAGTCCATCGAGGACGCAGGTTTTAGCATCTACCGCACGGTGATGCAGGTACTCACTCAATTGGCTGAGCAGGACGCATCACTGCGGGCGACTCTCTACATGTACGGTACTGTCAGCGTCAATTTCCGCGAGCCGTGCTGGTCTGAATTTTTGCTGGTCGCAGGCCCAGAAAAAGTGTTGCGTGCCTTGGGGGCTGGCTTTGACCGTTTGCCGGCCGTGAAGTCGCGATTCAGTGATTACGTTCCGTCTTCCGCAGCCCTGCGCACCTTCCATGTCCAGGATGGCTTAGTGTGGGAGCAAGAGGATGCCAGCACATGGTACTCCCATGCCCAGACGCTGGCTGACCTGACCGCTGAAGTCGACGAGGCTGAAGAGGCCGACGACGATGGCGAGCTGATCGAGGAGGATGACGCGGAAGAGACCTGGGATACCGAGGACCTGGAGGCTTCTGATGATCAGGAAGAAGACTCAACGGTCGTTATCGGAAACCGGAAGGCGGCTCGCTATCGGGCCGCACGCTCGGATGCGAAAGTGAGCACCATCCGGGCAAGGATCGAAGATGTCTTCGGATTACCGGAAGGTTCTGTCGCACTCTGTGGGCCAGACGGCCGCGCGTTGCGAGGAAACGCGCTGATCAGGACGCTGCGTAACCGTTGGGACGAAAATTGATTCGGGAAATTCTACCCGCCAAGCCGAGTTCGCTTGTACGGGTCAGTACTCTGTCTTTTGCAGAGTTACTCAATGCAAGCGATTGGCCGTTGGCATTGGACAGCTATCAGCGTGGTTTCGTCTGGGGGCCAGACAAGCTGACGCAACTGGTCAATGACCTAGCAACATATGCAGCACAGGCGGATATCACCCTGCCTTACTACATGGGTGGTGTACTACTGCATCGCGACGCAAGCCAGTCGAAGCGGTTCATCATCGATGGTCAGCAGCGCATCACCGCGCTGTCGCTGTTGTACCACCGCTCTACCGGCAAGCTGCCAGTGGGGCAGGCACTCAGCTATTCGGGACAATCCGCGCGACATATTGCTGAAGGATTGCAGGCATTGAGGCAAATGGAGGCGATTGCGCCGCAGATCATCGAAAGGCTGCGACTGACAGTGATCGAAGTGGACCGGACTGACCTCGCTTTCACCTTCTTCGACACCCAGAACAACCGCGGGGTGCGCTTGGAGGCCACTGACCTGCTCAAGGCCTATCACCTGCGTGCGATCGACTACGCGCAAGGGAAGACTGAACTCAAGGCTGCTCTGCAGAGGGACTGTGCAGAGCGCTGGGAGAGGCTGCAACGCCACCCGGCGGTGCTGAGCCCAGGTCAGGACTTCGCCCCTAATTTATTCCATCGTTTTCTCTGGCGTGCGCGGCGTTGGCGCGGATCGCACACGCCTGCGGGGAAGCACGAACCGCTCCTGGCAGAATTCCAGCGCGACACTTGGCCCCACGCCGCCGACACCCGTAGCGGTATTGACAGCGTGCCGCTCTACGCGACCCGGCACAATCGGCTAGCGTCCTGCATGACGCTGGCGGGGGATGGTGATTATGTGCTGCAGGGTAGCCAGCTGCGAGTCGGGCAAAATCCTGCAAGCCTGCCTATGGCGTTGCGTCAGCCCATCCATGAAGGTGTTGGGTTCTTTCTATACGCAGACAAGTACGCAGCGTTGCTGCAACGGCTAATGAATGATCCTGCGCCTTGTCCGCAGGTCAGTATCTTCCGCACGATTTATAAACAGCTGCTGCGTAGTAACCAGGAGTACCTGCGCGAGATCTTCATGCTCTGTAGCCTGATGTATGTCGATCAGTTCGACGTTGAACAACTGACCGCTTTTGCCCTGCGCTTGGAGTTTTTGCTGGGCGCGATTCGCCTGGAGAAAAAACAGGTCAAGCAGGAAACCGCGGCCAATTTCTTCAGGCTGGCCGAGCTGAACCTATTGGATGTGATTGCCCAGAGTTACCACCCAAAGCAGGTGCTGGATTTCCTTCAGCACCGACAACAAGCGGTGACGTCTTCGTATGCTAACGAAACGGTATCAGCAGGGCATGGGGTGCAGGGGCGATACAAGAGGGCGGTCCTGGATTTCTATCAAGGGCAGTTGGACTGCGAATGCTCGACCCTTGCGGGTAAATCGCTATGGCTCGAAACGTACTTGAAGACTTGTCAGGAAGATCGCCATGAGTATTGATTCCCGTCTCTTCACCTTGGAACAGCTGGTTAATCAAGACGACGCGGCCTGGTGCTTCAACGTGCCTATCTACCAGCGGCTGTACGTCTGGGGTGATGATCAGATCAAGACATTGCTGACCGATATGGCGAATGCTTTTGATCGGGGCGAAGACCAGTTTTTTCTGGGTGGTGCCCTGCTGGTTGAAAAACCCTCTGAGCAAGATCGCCTTAAGGGTCTGCGCCGCTTCGACCTGATCGATGGGCAGCAGCGCTTCACGACGCTGTGGATGCTCAGCACGGTCGCCATATGGAACCAAGTGATGGGCGACTTCAGCAGGGTAGTGCTGAAGGACAGCGTGATTCCACGCCTGCATTTCTCGATCCGCGAGCAGGTGAACACCTTCCTCGCCAGCATGATGCCTGGCAAAAGTGGAGCAAGCCCAGAGATCCCCGATACTCAATGCATGAGAGAAGCTCAGCAACTAATGGCTTCTTTCAAGCAGACCTACAAGCGTGCGGATGGCAAGCTTGTGGATGACGAATACCTCAAGGAACTCGCTTGCTTCGTTTATCGCAAGGTTTCGCTCGTGCTCACACAGGTGCCTGAGGGGATGGACTTGAACAAGTTGTTTGAGGTCATCAACAACCGCGGCATCCAGCTTCAGCATCACGAAATTCTCAAGGCTAGGCTACTGCGCGACATCCCCGCCGAAAGCCGCTCCCGTTACGCAGCTTTGTGGAACGCTTGTGCCGACATGAGTGGCTTTGTCGAACGTAATCTTTGCCAGGATACACAGCTGGAGGCTCACCGCTTGGGTGATCTCTATAGCAAAGGGCAGCTGCTTCACGCAGTAGCTGTGCACGGGCTGCTCTCGCGAAGAGCGGAGGCTGCACAAGCGGAGTCTGCTGAACGACTGACCTTGGAGAACATCGTCAACGGTGCAGATCCCGAGTTTGACAATGGATACGCGACCATCGCGGCGGACGAAGGGGAGGCACCATGGGCGCGCAGTATCATTGGCTTCCCTTTGTTCCTTCTGCATGTGCTGCGTATCTGGTTGAAAGAGCAAGGGCAGCCGGATCTGCCCCGTGTGCTGGATCGGCACCTGCTTACCTTGTTCGAGGCCCATTTACTGCAGCCGGCGGAGCCCGCGCAGCGTACCGTGAGGGCACAAGGGTTCATCGACCTGCTTTGGCGTATGCGAGTGCTTTGGGATGAATACGTAATCAAGTGGGTCGATCAGGGGGATGACGAGGTTCATCAAATTTGCCACACCTCGATCTCTGCCAATGATGACAAGCGTTACATCAATCGCAGCCGTGACAATGATCTGAAACAAGGCATGTCGTTACTGCAGAGCATGCTCTACCACTCCCAGGAGATCACCACCCATTATTGGTTGACTCCGTTCCTCTATTTCATCCACAAGCATGCGCAAACCGTGCGTGGCAGCGTGGAGGAGGTTGAGCGCTACTACGGCTTCCTGTGCCATTTGGATAACCAATTGCTAGGGGAAGTGACGAGCGATCCCTTGGTAGTGCGCACGCGGGCATTCATGAATGAGCCCTGGCGTACCGCCGCTGCGCTTCAATTCGAGGCAGTGTTGCCCTGCGATTACGGCGTCGACTTTGCCCATTACTGGTTCTACAAACTGGACTTTGTGCTCTGGCATGAGCAGCATCGTGATCATGATGCATGGGGCAACTTCCGCTTCACAGCCAAGAACTCGGTGGAGCATATTTCGCCGCAGAATCCACAGGCGACCGATACCAATAAGGTCACCAGCGCCTGGCTGAACCGCTTTGGCAATCTGGCGCTAGTCTCGCGCAGCATCAACTCCGAGTACAGTAATCTGCCATACAACGAAAAGCGCCAGCGATTCCTCAACAAGCGAGCTCTTGAGAAGCGGCCAGACTCTTTGAAGATGGACTTGATATATTCGAATAGCGAATGGGGTGATGCGAAGGCAGAAGCGCATCAAACTGCAATGCGGGAGGCAATGCGACGCCATTACCAAAGGGGTTTCTGCAAAGACTAGCGCGTAGCGAAGGCTTGGGGTTTCAGCGAATCCCATGCCTTCATTCAGCCGCCTGCTTGTTAAGGCATGGAGCGCCCTCGACAAGTTTTTTCGGTCTCCCAAGTCAGGGGGCCATTAGTGGTTCCCGGCTTTACGACGGTTACGGCTCAAGCTAAGGTGATAGCATAAGGATATTATTATCTGGCATTTTTCCAAGGAAGGTTCTGGGGGCGCATTGATACGCCCATTCCACTCCGAGCTTGTAGTGCCCTAAAACGTGCTTGGCAAGGTGCTGTCGCTGTCCCCAGCGGGACAGGCGATTAGCGCATCCGTGTGGGTAATGCGGTCTTGCTGAATATCACAAAATGCTTAATTGAAGGCGGAAGGTATGGATTTTTCGACGTTGTTGCACCTGTGGGGTGCAGCAAGCTCTGAGCAGCTGATCGCACCCAAAATGGTTGTTGGTCTCGTTTTCATTCTTTGCGCTTGGTATTTCGTCCGTTACTTCTGTAGGTCATTCAAGCTTAGCGCCCAGCTGAAACGTTTGACTGTTAGCTTGCAGAACGTGAAAACTCTCGCTCCACCTCTTCGGCGGTCTGAGCTTGAACGTCTGTTCAGTGGCGGCAGATTGGAGCATTCCTGGCGTGAGTATGCTGAAACGCTGCATGATCAGTTCGAGCTCAAGGAGGGCGAACAGGTTCTTGTCCGATCGCGAGCCACTGCCGGTGCTGCACACTTCTTCTCACCGCAAAGTGTGGTTGATACCCCGCTGGGGACCGAGTTCTATAAGCACCTACCGGGTATCTTGACCGGTATCGGGATCGTCGGAACCTTCTTCGGCCTGATGCTAGGTCTTCAGCACTTTGACCCGAGCACGCCTGAACAGGTTAACGCCAGCGTCGATAAGCTGTTGAAAGACGTGCTGTTCGCTTTCATCGGCTCCTTCATTTCAATCATGGCCTCTATCGCCGTCACGCTTACTGAAAAGTGGCGCTTGGGACACTGCTACAAGCTGCTTGAGGCATTTAATGAAACCATCGACGGGCTTTTTGACAGCGGTGTCGGCGAGGAATACCTGGCCGAGCTGGTGCGATCAAGTGCTGAAAGCTCGGTGCAAACCCGTCAGTTGAAGGACAGCCTGGTAACCGATCTGCGGGAAATGCTACAGAACCTGGTTGATACCCAGGTCCGTGAAAGCCTCAGATTGGCAGATACCTTGTCGACGACCTACCGTGACTCGGGGCAGCTGCTGGCCGACCAGGTGAGCGGCGCAATTGAAAATAGCCTCAAGTCGCCGCTTGAAGCCATCGCGGGGGCCGTGCAGGCCGCCAGTGGCGATCAGTCCGGGCAGGTACAGAACCTGCTTCAGGATGTTCTGGTGGCGTTTATGAACAAGCTGGAAGGTACGTTCGGCCAGCAGTTCAATGGCCTGCACGAGTTGATGGGTCAGTCGGTTGCCGCCATGCAGTCGATGCAGCAGGGCTTCTCGACGCTGATCCAGGATATGCGTTCGGCTAGCGAGTCCTCCAATCAAAACAGTTCGACCATGATTGCCCAGCTACTGGCCGATATGCAGGCCGGACAAAACGCCATGCAAGCGGGGATGAACGAGATGCTCGCCAATCTGCAGGCTTCGGTTGCCCGTATCGGCAACGAAGGGGAGGGGGCTGGCGCTCGAATGGCCGAGCAACTGGAGAAGCTGTTTGCTCAAAGCGAGGCTCGCCAACAGGCAATGGCTGAGAATCTCCAGGCTTTTGTCGAGTCGATCAAGCAGAGCATCGGCCAAGGCCAACAGGAAACCATGGCCAAGATTGCAGGCTCCGTTGAGGTGCTGGGTGAGCAGCTCTCGGCAGTCTTCAAGCAACTGGAACAGGGCCAGCAGCAGATGGATCAATCCACCCGCGCTGCCCAAGCAGACCTGCACCAAGGTACCCGCGACCTGGTCGGTGGCCTCGACGAGCAGGTCAAGGCATTGCTGCAGACGGTTGCTGAGCAACAGAAATCTGCCCAGGACACTGTCAATGCGTTGAGCGCCCAGACAGAGCAGCATCTGCACAGCATGCAGCTAGGTGCGGACAAGATGCGGGCGGCAGCTGAGCGATTTGAAACTGCCGGCCAAAGCGTTGTGCGAGCCAGTGAATCGACTGCAGGGTTGATGGGTACAGTCCAGGGCGCAGGGGCTGAACTTGCACAGGCTTCGCGAGAGCTGAATACCGTTGTCGCGGACTACCGGAACAATCGTGAAGCGCTCGCGAAAACGCTCGCTGTCATCGAAGGGGTAGTTGCCAGTGCGCAAGGGGAAGCCAGCGGGCGCAGCCAATATCTCCAGGACCTGAAGGTTCAAAGCGAGCGGATGCAGGCGCTCAACCGTGAAGTATATGAATACCTCGAAAACATCAGCGGTGTCCTGGGTAACGGCTTCAAGGAATTCGGTGAAGGTATGGACCGGGCGTTGAGACAAACCCTGGGTAGCCTCGACACCGAGCTCGATAAAGCCGTCAAGAGCCTCGCTGGCGGTGTGGAAGGGGTCAAGGAAAGTCTCGAAGATTTCGGCGACATCATGGAACGTATCAGGCGGTAACGGAGGCTAGTCGATGTTTGGTAAGCAAATGCCTTCGGCTGCCCGTTCAAAGGACGAGGGAGAGAAGCCTTTCTGGATTTCCTTCGCTGATTTGATGACCGCGATGATGATTCTGTTTCTCGTGGTCATGGTGGCGGCTTTGAGCTCCGTGACTCAGCGGATCAACCAGGCGGAACAGGGGGAGAAGCAGCGTAGCAAGGACATCAGTCAGATTTGCGAGCACCTGAGCCTCAAGGCGAAGACTGCCAGCAAGACCATCGTCGTGGACTGCAAGGACAACCGGATTAGCTTCGGCGATGCTGGCCGCTTTGGGCACAACCAGTACGCGCTGAGCAACGATGGCCAATCGGCACTTCAGGAGGTCGTGCCGATGATTCTGGACGCGGCCAACAGTGAAGAGGGGCGCAAGTGGTTCAAGCAGGTCGTGATCGAGGGGTCTACCGATACCGATGGTTCCTACCTTTATAACCTGCACCTGTCACTGCAGCGTTCGGAGTGGGTGATGTGCAGCCTGCTCGATAGTCGCAGCCCGCTCCAGGTCGGATTGTCGCCGGAGCATCAGCAGCAAATCAGATCGATGTTTCTGGCGGGTGGCGTGTCCTTCAATAATGCAAAGGACACCAAGGAAGAAAGCAGGCGAGTGGAGTTGCGCATGCAGTTCTTTGGCTTGAAGGAGAAGGAGGGCAATCTCAAGCCTGAAGTGCCGGTGTTCACTAATACTGATGTGGAAAAATGTCAGTTGGCGATGAACCGATGACCAGCTCGATCGCGAGGCTTTCCGCCGCCATTAGCCAAAGCCTGTCAGCTCATCGCACGGTGCAGGCACCAGAACCGTTGGAGCGATTTCCCCGTCTGGCTGCTGCGGGAGTCGATCTTTACGAGCGATTCGAGCGCGCTGAAAAGGCCTTGCCGCCACCCGAAGAAAAGCGCCGTGCTGCGATAAGCAAGTTTCGCAATGTACTACCACTCAACGCCTCGGAATGGCGCTTGGTATTCGCCGGCCTTTCCGACAAGAGTGAGCGCGTCGGGCCGATACTGGACGATGACCAGCTTTATGCCCGCGTACACGAAGAAGTCCATCAGCGTATCGAGAAGCGAAGGCTGAGCCGCCGGGATTGGTTGGCGCTGTGCTTCAGCTACTTTGGCTACGACGCCGCCAAGCCTGCGCAGAATGCCAATTGGTGCCTGTTGCGCGAAGACGTTCAGCTCGGGTTCGAATGCGTCAGAGACCAGCAGAAGCGAGTGAAGGAATGGGTGCAGATCGTTCAGCAGCATCAAGAGGTTTTCTCCGAGCAGGCAGGTGCCACGCTGGGTGACCAGATGTTCAAGGGCGAGATCAGCGACCTTTCGGCATTGCAGACGATTGCGCAGATCCCTGACAACAGTTGGCTGTGGCGCAGGATTTTTACCGTACTGATTTCTCGCATTTTCATGCTGGATGACGCCGAGTTTTCTCAGCGTCTGGCTGACCTTGTCGACATCGGTCGTCAGCACCCGCGGTACATGAACGACGTTTTAAGTGCGTGCTTGTCGCGTTACCACCTGGCAGCTTATCGAGAGAAACCATCATCGCTGCTCAAACAGCTCGCGCTCGACAATTGGGGTAGTCCGCAGATCCGCTCCAGACAAAACAGCTGGTTGCAGTATGTCGATAAAGATGTCTGTGCGATGGTTGTGGCGTGGTTCGCGAAGGAGGATCTGGAGCACTTCTTCAACCTGCTCAAAGGGGAAGCAGAAGTCGATCAATCTCGTCTGCATTATTGGCTGCGTTTTGCCAACCAGATGAGTTACACCCGGATTGTCATGGGTTCGGATGCCTGGCATGACAGCGGGCGAGACTTCGTCCACTTCCGAGAGAAGAACAAAGGGCGCCTCAGCCGACTGGTAGGTGGCCCCGGTCATAACAACGCCGTCATCATGCAGATCGGGAACTACTTTTTCGTGGAGTTCTCCGGTACGGGTAATGCCTGCTATGTGTATCAAGCAGACAAGTCGCCTTTCAATCCAGACAAGTTGCAGCTCGAATTGGCGAGCGAGCTGAAGCAGCCTAATCGTGCACTGGATCGAATGCGGCATTCACCTGCACCCAGTCGCCCGGACCGCATAGAGGGTTGGCTCAGCAAATTCGATTATGCCCTCGAGCAATGGGGTATTCGTGTACAGAGTCAGGCCGCAGCGGCAGGTTCAGCCAAGCCGTTGCCTTTTGAAGACCAGGTCCGTGACGCTCTAAAGTCGGTCAAACACAAGGTCGATGATCAGCGCGGGCGCGGCGGTGCATTTCAGGTCCAGCTTGATGATCATGACCCGGCCGCAGTAACTGCGCTGCAGCGCCTGGGCTTCAGGCCCGTCAATAACCAGCCACTCCGGTTCTGGAGACAGTAATGCTCAAGCGTTTCCTCAAAGGCATTGGCCTGCAGCCGAACTCGGCAGCAGAAAATACTGAGCCGGTTTTTTCCATTGAAGAGCAGGGCATCTGTTATCCCCTGAGCTTGGCGGAGAGCACGGAGTCCTGGTCGCTGGCGAGTTACCTTGATCAGCTGGAAGAAGAGGAGTTCGTCTCCCAGTTGAGCGATCGCTGGCTCTTGACGTGGGATGAGCTCTACCGGCTGCTGGATGAGCCAGAGCACGAAACAAGCCTGCCATTATTGGGGTTGCCGCCGCAGACAGGCCTCATCCCTCAATTGAGCAGCCAGGGCAGCCTTGCCTCCGACGATTTCAAGGTCTCCATCAGTGGCTGGCGTGATCCGCAGTCCAATGCCAGCGTGCAGGTGCAGCGAACGGGGGCCATCGTTCAACATCAGGGAGCCACAGAAATGCTGCCTGAGGCGTCCTGGAAACTGACCGGTGCTGTACGACAGCTTTATCTGGCACAACAAAATGAGCCCGGTGAAGTGACCAACCAGATCGGCTGGGCCAGCATCAGAAAGCTGGCGCGCAAGGCTGGCGCTGGTATGGATGGCTTCTTGGATAAGACCGTCGTTATCAAACCCGAGAAACTGCGGCTCAACCCACGAAAGTCGAAGCTTGGCGACACACCAGTTATCGAGTTGCAACCGAGCTTTGATGGCCAGCCGGCCAACTGGCTTGAGAGCTTTGACGGTGCCAAGCAGGTTCAGGATCGATACCGGGTAACGGGTGACGATGGCTCGCTGACTCATGTTCTGATTGAGCCTGAAGTCAAATCGGTACTGGACTACGTGCGTTCGTTGCCTGGGCGTCGGGTTGCTGGTGACGATGCCCTTTCATTTGTCCGTAACCCTTACAGCACGCTCGGCGAAAGTGCCGCACATGTGCTGGATGCCGAATCCTATGAAGACGAGCTAGCCGAGGCCGGTATTTTCTTTCATCGCTTCCATCTGGAACCCAAACTGGATGAAGCGGGCCAGCGTATCGAGCAGGTAACACTGACGCTCGAACCGATTTCTCCAACCCCGCAAGCGCCTATCGAAATTGAGTTCAAAGCCGCCCATGAATTCGCGCCGCTTGTGCATGAGCTGCAGCTGAAGTTGGCCGCCGGTATGCCTGCGGGCTTTTGGCAGGGCTATGAGCTGGAGCTCAGCGATTTTGATTTGCGCCAGTTGGCAGGCATCAATGACCTGCTTAAACGATGGGAAAACGAGGCGGCCGGTATCGAGTTTGACTCGGTCTTGGACCTTTCCCTCTACGGCGACCGTGTGACGGGCATTGGGGAAGCGGAAAGAATTACTTCGCCTTTCCTGGTCAAAGAGGCGACCGAGAACTGGTTGCCGAAGGATGTGGCAGCGCTGGGCATCGACGCAGAAATCCTGGGTCGGTGGGATCCTTCCGATCGTACTCAATTTGAAGCGTTTGGGCAGCGGCTGGATGAAGCACGCGCTGCCGGTGATGACACGGTCTGTTTGCCTGAGTCCGAGACACCACTCTCGATTGCCGCAGCAGAACAACTGTTGGATGCCTGGTCGAAGAAGATTGCACCTGTCGAGACCGGCCAAGTTGAGCAACGGGAGAAAGTTGGCCGCGCCGTACTGCAAATCGGCCACAACATTGACGAGCCGACTTACGTACAGGTACGTCAAGCAGCGTTACGCGCCGCTTTGGATGCAACGCCAGAGTTGCCTGGTTTGCTCAAGCCTGAGGTCGTTCTGCGTGACCATCAGTTGCAAGGCGTTGCGTGGTTGCAGCATTTGTTCAGCTTGTCCCCCATGGACGTATCGGGTTGCTTGCTCGCTGATGACATGGGGCTTGGGAAAACGATCCAGTTGCTCACCTTCCTGGTCTGGTACCTGGAACAGTACCCAAACGATCAGCCAACGCTGATCGTCGCTCCGGTTTCGTTGCTCGATAACTGGGAGCGAGAGCTTCACCGTTTCTTTTTTGCTGACGCACTGCCCGTATTGAAGCTGTACGGCTCGGCCTTGAGTGCGGTGAAGTTCAAGAAAGATGAAATCCCTGCGGACTTGAAAGCCAAAGGCATCAAGAACCTGCTGCGCCCGGGTTGGATGGGCGATGCCCGAATCGTCCTGACGACTTACGAGACACTGCGCGATCAGGAGTTTTCCCTGGCGCGCCAGCAATGGTCCATCGTCGTGTGTGACGAAGCTCAGAAGCTGAAGAACCCGGCGGCACTGGTGACTCAAGCGATCAAAGCTATCCCCGCACGCTTTCGAGTGGCGTGTACTGGTACACCAGTCGAAAATACCTTGATCGATCTCTGGTGCCTGTTCGACTTCATTCAGCCAGGATTTCTGGGCGGCTTGAACCAGTTCGGTCGCGACTATCAGCGCCCCATCGAAGCCGCACTGGAGCGTGATACGGATGCGCTGGAACGTCTGCGTGGGCTGATCGAACCGCAGACTTTGCGGCGGACCAAGCAGGACATCGCCAAGGACCTGCCGGCCAAAATCGAAGACGCAGCATGCCGTTCACTCGGCATGCATGCCCTGCAGCGTAACCTCTATCTGTCCGAAATATCCGCATACAGCCAAAAGCAGCAGATCGAAGAGCAGCTCGATCAAAAGACCTCCGGCATGCTGGGCTTGCTGCACAAGCTCAAGCTGATTTGTGCCCATCCTTGCAGCGTTCAGCCAGACACGCGGTTGCGCGACAACTCGCCGAAGCTTCAGTGGCTGATTCAGACGCTCGAGTCGATCAAAAGGGCCGGCAACGGCGACAAGGTCATCGTCTTTACCGAGTTGCGTGATATTCAGCGGGAACTGCAGCACGCGATTCAGCAGCATTTCGGGTTTCGGGCGACGGTCATCAATGGTGATACCAGTACCAGCAGTCAGAGCGCCAATAGCCGGCAGAGGCTGATCGATCAATTCCAGGAGCTGCCAGGTTTCGCGGTCATCATCCTGTCCACCATCGCCGTCGGATTCGGGGTGAACGTGCAGGCCGCCAACCACGTCATTCACTTCACGCGCTGCTGGAACCCGGCCAAGGAAGATCAGGCGACCGATCGGGCCTATCGGATTGGGCAGCAGAAGGATGTGTATGTGTACTATCCGACGGTTCGAGATGCAGCGATGCCGACGTTTGAGGCGACGCTGGATGAACTTTTGAGTAAGCGACGGGCGTTGGCGCGGGATATGTTGAATGGGGCTTCGGAGCTTCAGGCTTCGGATTTTGAGGGATTGCTGGGGGCGCGGTGAAGGCTGAGCCTTTAATTAATCAAAATCACAATCGAATTAGAAAGGTGACGGCCAGCCTCGACACACTGTTAATGCCTGCCTCCCTATGCGGGGTTACTTAGCTATGTGTCAATTATGCGTGCAGGTTGTTCATTACTGCATTGGCAATTGCAGAGCTTTCAGCCTCCTGAGGGGTTTCTAACGAAGTATCGCCAGCGAGGCCTGCCTGGATTGTTTACCTGTGAGCTTGTCCAGTCTTGGCGCCGGCAGCTCAATGGCCTACGGTGCGCTGAAGTTTGCATCGCAGGTCGCATACGTCGAAGCAGCTGTGATGTCCATGATGCCGAGTAGGTTGAGCGAAGAGCTATCCGCCTCGGACTCAGCATCGCATTCTTCGTGACGGCGGCATCGATGGCCCATTGGATTACTCGCATCCGCTGTTCTGTGAGCGCATCTGCCTTTGCTTTCTCACCGGGGGCAGCTCCCGGCAGCTTCAGGACAGACGGGGGATAGTGATGATCCAGCGGCGTGATCCAGTCGCACGGGGGATGTTCATTTCGCCATGCTCTGACGTCACAACGCCGCTCGAGTAGCTTGAGTGGAATACTGGTGCTACCTCTGCGCAAAAAACAACGCGTTTTGATGGGACGCGAGCTTTACCCATGCTGGCGGGATAGATATTGTGACGTCGTTCGCACACAGTTAGGTCAAAGAGCCATCAGGGACGTAATCAAGGGTTCTAGCGTACACTTTTACGCCGTCCCAATAATCTCCTCGCTAACCAGATATGCGAGGTCAAGGTAGTTCAACGGGACGGATACATGGACAAGAATTCACTGACTGAGCGCGACATCTGCAGCAAATACATCACACCGGCCATCACCGCGGCGGGCTGGGATTTGCACAAGCAGGTTCGTGAGGAAGTCAGCTTTACTAAGGGGCGCATCATCGTCCGTGGCAAGCTGCACAGCCGGGGTGAATCGCGTCGCGCAGACTACATCCTGTATCACCAGGCCAACCTGCCGCTGGCTGTTATCGAAGCCAAGGACAACAAGCATGCCCTCGGCGCCGGAATGCAGCAGGCGCTCGGTTATGCCGAGGCGCTGGATGTGCCGTTCGTGTTCTCCAGCAACGGTGACGGTTTTCTCTTCCATGATCGCAGCGGTACCGGCGCGCAGAAGGAAACCGAGCTGAGCCTGGGGCAGTTCCCCAGCCCCGAGGAGCTGTGGCAGCGCTACTGTCAGTGGAAGGGCCTCAGCGGCGAAAGCCAGCAGAAGGCCGAAGCCCCGTATTACGACGACGGCTCCGGGCGCATGCCGCGCTACTACCAGATGAACGCCGTCAACCGTACCGTTGAGGCCGTGGCGCGCGGGCAGGATCGCATCCTGCTGGTCATGGCCACCGGCACCGGCAAGACCTACACGGCCTTCCAGATCATCTGGCGCTTGTGGAAGTCTGGGCAGAAGAAACGCATCCTCTTCCTCGCCGACCGCAACATCCTCGTCGACCAGACCAAGAACAACGACTTCAAGCCCTTCGGCCAGGCGATGACTAAGATTGCCAAACGGCAGATCGAAAAGTCCTACGAAATCTACCTGTCGCTGTATCAGGCCGTGACCGGCAACGAAGAAGAGAAGAATGTCTACAAGCAGTTTTCCCGCGATTTCTTCGACCTCGTGGTGATCGACGAATGCCACCGAGGCAGCGCCTCCGAAGACTCGGCCTGGCGCGAGATTCTCGACTACTTCTCCGGTGCCACCCACATCGGCCTGACCGCTACGCCGAAGGAGACCAAAGAGGTTTCCAGCATCACCTACTTCGGTGAGCCGGTGTACAGCTACACCCTCAAGCAAGGCATCGAAGATGGCTTCCTCGCCCCGTACAAAGTGGTGCGCATCGACTTCGACAAAGACCTGCAAGGCTGGCGCCCGCCCAAGGGCACGCGCGACAAGAACGGTGAGCTGATCGAAGACCGCGTCTATGACCTCAAGGACATGGACCGCGACCTGGTGATCGAAGCGCGCACCCAGTTGGTCGCCCGAAAGGTCACCGAATACCTGACCGCCACCGACCCCTTCCAGAAAACCATCATCTTCTGCGACGACATTGACCACGCCGAGCGCATGCGCCAGGCCCTGGTCAACCTCAACCCCAAGCGCGTTGAGGAAAACCGCAAATACGTGATGCGCATTACCGGCGACGACAAGGAAGGCAAGGCCGAGCTGGACAACTTCATCGACCCCGAGTCGCGCTACCCGGTGATCGCAACCACCAGCAAACTGATGACCACCGGCGTGGATGCCCAGACCTGCAAACTGGTGGTGCTCGACCAGCACATCAAATCCATGACCGAGTTCAAACAGATCATCGGTCGTGGCACCCGTATCAACGAGGATTACGGCAAGTACTGGTTCACCATCATGGACTTCAAGAAAGCCACCGAACTGTTTGCCGACCCGGCCTTCGATGGCGAGCCCGTAGTGATCTACAACCCCGAGGGCGACTCCACACCGGTGCCGCCGGAGGAAACCGAGGGTGAAGAGGGTGACGTGATCGACGGTGGCGCGGGGGCAACCGAAGGTGACGAAACCACCGGCGGCGGTGCCGATGATGACGGCAAGAAGCGCGTCAAATACGTGATCAACAACGTCGCTGTCCATGTCATAGCCGAGCGCGTGCAGTACTACGGCCCGGACGGTAAGCTGATAACCGAATCGCTGCGCGACTACACCCGCACCTGCCTGAAGAAACAGTTCGCCTCGCTAAATGACTTTCTGCGGCGCTGGAGCGACGCAGAGCAGAAGAAAGCCATCATCGACGAACTGGCCAGCGAAGGCGTGATGTGGGAAGCCTTGGCCGAGGAAGTCGAAGCCAAGCGCGGCCAGCCGCTCGACCCCTTCGACCTGATTTGCCATATCGCCTTCGACCAGCCGCCGCTCACCCGCAAGGAACGCGCCGAGCAGGTGAAAAAGCGTAACTACTTTGCCAAATACTCCGGCGCCGCCCGCCAGGTACTGGAAGCCCTGCTCGACAAATACGCTGACACTGGCGTCGAGCACATCGAAGACATCAAGATTCTGCAGCTGGCGCCGTTCAGCCAGATCGGTGCGCCGATTGAACTGGTCAGGGCGTTTGGTGGCAAACCGGGTTATCAGGAAGCCATACAGGCGCTGGAGAGCGAGCTTTATGCATCGTGACGTATACCCTCGCGTTACCCACTTTGTGAGTTTGCAAGATGGAACCTAAGAGCAAGGATCAATGGCGCGACTTCCTGGCGACCGCTATGGAAACAGCCCCGCCTATTACACCTGCGCGGGCAATTCGTCAGGTCAGTACTCAGGAGTATGTGCAGGCGCTGCGTCTTATTGAACCTGAAATTACTGACAAGCAGCGACGCATGCTGATCGGCCATGCCCAGGCCAAAGAACATGCCTTGACCATGTCAGAGCTGGCAGAGCAGGTTGGTTTTCCCAGCTACAGTGCAGCCAATTTGCAGTACGGCCTGCTGGCCGCAAAACTGGCAGACAGCCTTGCCATTGCTCGACCAACATTCCTGGTCTACGTGATCGCCAGATTTGATGCAGACCCTGAAACGTCCCACAGCCGGGCGTATATGTACCCGGAGTTGGTAGTTGCGCTGCGGGAACTGGGTTGGTTAGAGGTGCCTGCTTGCAGCCGGTCAGGGGCGGCCGCTCGGACCCTGTCCAATGTCCGGCCGAGTATCCAGGAGGTGCTGTCCGTTCTACTGAGTGCGGGTTTCCAGCGTCCTCAGCAGTCAGGGCTGAAGGTCGTCAGAATGGAACATCCTCGCCTTGGCGAGGCTCTGTTTGTCAAACAAAGCACCAGCCTGGAATCCCGCTTGCAAGCACCGCTGGTACTACACCCACGCTATAAGGAGCGCTTGCAACAGATATTGGCGATTGCCGGTGTCGAGCGTGGGAGTACGAGCTACTACCACAACTCCAATCTGCGTGGTTTCCCCAAGCGCCGCAACGGCGGGGAAACCGATATCGCTTATGGCATCGATCTTGGCTTTAGCCATGCCGCTGCCTTGGAACAGACCCTTGAATATCTCCTGGGCGCAAAAACCGCTGTCGCGGTGGCCTTGCCCGCCTCGCAAGAATTAGTCGAGGCTGAGGTGCTTGATCTGTCAGAGCAGGCCCACAGCGACACCGAACGCGACGCCCTGATCAAGGCCCGCATCGGTCAGAGCGGCTACCGCGACGACCTGCTGGCCTACTGGGGCGGTTGTGCGGTTACCGACTGTTGCGTACCGGAGCTGTTGCGGGCGTCGCATATCAAACCCTGGCATGCTGCCAGCCCGGCCGAGCGGCTTGATCCGTTCAACGGGCTGTTGCTCACCCCCAATCTCGATCTGGCCTTCGACCGTGGCCTGATCAGTTTTGACGATCACGGGCAGATTCTCCTCGGTGAGGATCTCGACCCCGACAGCGCCCGTGCGCTCAACATCACCCCCTCTCTGCGCTTACGCCAGATCGAACCGCAGCATCGCGGCTATCTGGCCTGGCACCGTGAACACCTTTTCAGGAAGTAAGCATGTCCATCAGCTCCACCATCAAATCCATCCAAGACATCATGCGCAAGGACGTTGGCGTCGACGGTGATGCGCAGCGTATCGGCCAGCTTGTGTGGATGCTGTTCCTGAAAATCTTCGACGATCGCGAGCAGGAGTGGGAGCTGCTCGATGACAACTACCGTTCGCCGATTCCGGAGAGCTGCCGCTGGCGCACTTGGGCGGCCAACCCGGAAGGCATCACCGGCGATGCCCTGAAGGATTTCATCGACAACAACCTGTTCCCACAGTTGCAGAACCTCCACGAATACAGCACCACGCCGGCTACCTACGTGGTGCGCGGCGTGTTTGAGGATGCCTACAACTATATGAAGTCCGGCCAGTTGATCCGCCAGGTGATCAACAAGATTCAGGAAGGGGTGGACTTCAACAAGGCGCAGGAGCGCCACGCCTTTGGAGACATGTACGAGCAACTGCTGCGCGACCTGCAGAACGCGGGGAATGCCGGTGAGTTCTACACGCCCCGCCCGGTCACCGAATTCATGGTGCGCATGGTCGACCCAAAGCTGGACGAAAAGGTCATGGACCCGGCCTGCGGCACCGGCGGCTTCCTCACCTGCAGCATTGAGCACAAGCGCAAGCGCTATGTGCAAACCGCCGAGGACGAGCGCGCCCTGCAGGCGAGCATCTTCGGCGTGGAGAAAAAGCCGCTGCCGCACCTGCTGGCCACCACCAACATGATCCTGCACGGCATAGAAGTGCCCAACCAGATCAAGCACGACAACACCCTGGGGCGCCCGCTGATCAGCTGGGGGCCGGCTGAGCGGGTCGAGTGCATCGTCGCCAACCCGCCGTTCGGTGGCATGGAAGAAGACGGCATCGAAACCAACTTCCCCACGGCCTTCCGCACCCGCGAAACCGCCGACCTGTTCCTGGTGCTAATCATGCACCTGCTCAAGGACGGCGGCCGCGCCGCCGTGGTGCTGCCCGACGGCTTCCTCTTTGGTGAAGGCATCAAGAGTCGCATCAAGGAAAGGCTCCTGACCGAGTGCAACCTGCACACCATTGTTCGCCTGCCCAACGGCGTGTTTAACCCCTACACCGGCATCAAGACCAATCTGCTGTTCTTCACCAAGGGCACACCGACCAAGGACGTGTGGTTCTACGAGCACCAGTACCCGGCCGGTTACAAAAGCTACTCCAAGACCAAACCCATGCGCGTCGAGGAGTTCGCCGTCGAGGAAGCCTGGTGGGGCAGCGAGGCCGATGGCTTTGCCGCGCGGCAGGAGAACGAGTTCGCCTGGAAGGTCAGCTTCGACGAGCTGCAAAACCGCAACTGGAACCTCGACTGCAAGAACCCTCACGTCGGCGAACAGATCAGTCACGATCCGGACGAACTGCTGCGCGACTACGCCGCGCTGCAAGGCGAGATTGGCGAACTGCGCGACCAGCTCAAGGCTGTGCTGGCCGAGGCCTTTGCCGCTCAGGCGGCGGAGCGTGACGCATGAGCGCCGTGTTGACCGACAATCTGCCGCTGCTGGCCGGCGCGCCCAATGGCATCAAGAAGCTGCGTGAGCTGATTCTGGAGCTGGCGGTGCGCGGTAAGCTGGTGCCGCAAGATCCGAGTGATGAGCCGGCCAGTGAGTTGCTAAAGCGGATTGCTGAGGAAAAAGCGCGGCTTGTGGCGCAGGGGAAAATCAAGAAGCAGAAACCGTTGGCTGGCGTTGAAGAGGCAGCACTACCGTTTGAATTGCCAGTGGCCTGGGTTTGGGCTCGTCTTGGCGAAATTACCAACTTTGGTACTACAACCAAAAAAGACGAAATCCCAGATGACGCTTGGGTGCTCGATCTTGAGGATATTGAGAAAGACACTTCAAGACTTTTACAGAAGGCTCGCTTTTACGAGCGTAACTCTCTCAGTGACAAGAACAGCTTCGTTAAAGGCGATGTGCTCTATGGCAAGCTCCGTCCGTATCTGAATAAGGTTCTAGTAGCTGAGGATGACGGATTTTGCACAACCGAAATTCTCCCGTTCAGGTGCCACGGACCTTTTGTAGCGCACTACTTTATGGTCGCGCTGAAAAGCCCGTACTTCCTCAGCTATGTGAATGCTAAAAGCTACGGTATGAAAATGCCTAGGCTAGGGACTGAAGACGGTAGGCAAGCCCTTTTCCCTCTACCCCCTCTCGCCGAACAACACCGCATCGTCGCCAAAGTCGATGAGCTGATGGCCCTGTGCGACCGGCTGGAAGCGCGGCAGGTCGATGCCGTCAGCGCCCACGTCCAACTGGTGCAGGCGCTGCTGGGCAGCTTGACTCAGGCCAGCGATGCAGAAGACTTTGCGCAAAGCTGGCAGCGCCTTGCCGAGCACTTCCACGCCCTACTCACCACCGAATCCAGCATCGACGCCCTCAAGCAAGCCCTGCTGCAACTGGCCGTAATGGGCAAGTTGGTGCCGCAAGATCCTAGCGATGAACCGGCGAGTGAATTGCTGAAGCGGATTGCCGAGGAAAAGACGCGCCTCATCTCCGAAGAAGGCCTTCGAACGACAGCAAGAGACGATGTCCCAGAGGCTGAGCACTACTTCAGGCTGCATACCGGTTGGGCGTCCTGCCGGCTTGGCAACCTTGCTCGTTTCATTGACTACCGGGGCAGGACACCTACAAAAACATCATCTGGCGTACCGCTCATTACTGCCAAAAATGTGCGTCCAGGATTCATCAGTAGAGATCCTCAAGAGTTCATTGCTGACACGGACTACTTGTCTTGGATGACAAGAGGCTTTCCACGGGTTGGAGACATGCTTTTCACAACCGAAGCTCCAATGGGGAACGTGGCGATAATTGATATTGCTGAGCGTTTTGCACTGGCTCAGCGCGTGATTTGCTTCCAACTGCATGAGCTGGAAACGGGCCCATTCCTGAAGCTGGCCCTGATGTCCTCTGGCTTTCAGGCGCAGCTTTCAGATGCCGCCACAGGTATGACCGCCACTGGTATCAAATCCTCTCGCCTCAGAGAAATACCAGTTCCGATACCTCCGCTCGCAGAACAACACCGCATTGTCGCCAAAGTCGACGAGCTGATGGCCCTCTGCGACCAACTCAAAGCCCGCCTTAACCAGGCCCGGCAAGTGCACGAGCATCTGGCCAGTGCGCTGGTCGAGCAGGCCGTGGCCTGATTTAACAAGAGCACTGATAAGGATATCCTATGCGTCCCGACAAGAAAGCCGTCACCGACCTGTTTACCGAGCGCGCGCAGTACCTGATCCCCTTGTTCCAGCGCGGTTACGTGTGGACGCTGAACGAGCAGGTGCAGCCGCTCTGGGAAGACCTCGTTGACCGCCTGGAGGCTATCGTCCAGCATCAGGCCGATGCGGCCATGGTCGGGGCTGGCCGGCTCAGGCCGCTACGTAGGCACTTTCTCGGCACTGTGGTGATCGGCAGCCTCAAGGGCGGCAGCAGTGATGCCGTGGGCAACCGCGATGTGATCGACGGCCAGCAGCGCATCACCACCCTGCAGATCCTGCTGCTGGCGTTTCGCGACCTGGTGGCGCCGCTGGATGACGAGGCGCTGAGCTACGACCTCAAGCCGCTGACGCAGAATATCGGTAAGTACCGTCAGAGCAGCGATTCGCTCAAGGTGCTGCCGACCAATGTCGGCCGCGATGTGATGCAAGCGCTGGCCGAGCTGGGCAGCGCGGAGAAGGTTTGCGAGCGCTTCCCGGCCAAGGTTGGTCGGCAGTATCAGGAACGCCCGGCGATGGTGCGTGCCTACCTGTTCTTCCACGCCATGCTAGCCTGCCACCTGCGTGGCCTGCGCTACGATGACCCGTTGCCGGGCGCCGCGGCGGATGAAGAGCGCACCGTGGCCCATGCGGTGATTCGCTCCATCGACGCGGACAGCCAGCTGAAACTGCCTGGCGCCGACCTACCGCTGCAGGTTGAGCGCGCCCATGCGCTGCTGGTCACCCTGCGCGAAGGCTTCCAGATCATGTCACTGGAGCTGGAGGACGAGGACGACCCGCAGATTATCTTCGAAACCCTCAATGCCCGGGGCGCGCCGCTGTTGCCGAGTGACCTGATCCGCAACTTCATCTTCCTCCACGCCACCCGCAACGGCGAGGACGTAGATGAGCTGTATCACCAGGGCTGGCAGCATTTCGACGAGACGGTAGACACCAGCACTGGCAAGGGCGCCAAGTTCTGGAAGCAGCAGGAGCGGCAGGGCCGCCTGAAGAACTCGCGACTGGACCTGCTGCTTTACCACTACGTGGGCATGCGCAAGTGCGAGGATCTGAAGGTGGCCCACGTATTCAACGAGTTCAAGGACTGGTGGCAGGATGAGTCGCGCGACACTCAGCGCGAGCTGGCGCGCATCACGCACCTGGCGGGGTATTTCCAGACCTTTATAGTGCCGGGGCAGGCGAGTCGCCTCGATCTGTTCTGCCGGCGTCTGAAGCTGTTGGATGTATCCACGGTGACGCCGCTTGTGCTTTATCTACTGGAGCACCATAAGCCGGACTCCGCGGAGCTCCTGCAGGCCATTGGTGATCTGGAGTCTTACTTGGTGCGCCGCTTTATCTGTGGCTACACCACCAAGAGCTACAACCGCACCTTCCTCAACCGCTTGCTGGCGGAGATGGTGCGCGAGCAGAAGACCGATGCCGCGACCCTGCGCGACAAGCTGCTGTCCCTGCAGGGCGACAGCCAGTGCTGGCCGGATGACGAGGCCTTCGCCCGTAACTGGTGCCATCGCGCTCTTTACCAGGGCCGCAACACCAGCAAGGTCCGTGCGGTTCTCGAGGCGCTGGAGCTGTCCATGCGCGGTAGCAAGCAGGAGACCCTAGTGCTACCTGATGGCCTGACTGTGGAGCATGTATTGCCGCAGAAGTGGCAAACGAACTGGCCGCTCGCCGAGGACACACCAGAGAACCAGGAAAGGCGCCGCCGCCTACTGCACAGTATTGGCAACCTCACACTGGTGACCCAGGCCTTCAACTCCGCCCTGAGCAACGAACCCTTTGCCGTGAAGCGGCAGGAGATCGTGACCACCAGTCTGCTGATGCTCAATATGCACTTCCAGGCGTTTGGTGAGAACGATGGCTGGGAAGAAGAGCAAATCGTGTCGCGCGCCGACAAGCTGTTTTCCTATGCCCTGAGCCTCTGGCCTAGGCCGTAATCCCCTCAACGTTGAGTTTTTGTAATTACGTCTTGGATGACTTGAAATGTGGGATCTTCTAAAGCTTCTCTGACCGGATTTTTCGTTGCTGTTCTCAGCAGAAACCAATGGCGTCAGTGCCTGGCTATGGATTGCTACGGCAGCAATCTTCTCTATTTCTGTGATATTCGTCGGGCTTTACGTAGTGTCTTGGAGGAGCGATAAGCTGCTGGTCACAAAAAGTTGGATGGCGATCGGCACCAATTCTTTAGCATTTCGTCGCCCATGCTGACGGCATTTTGCCTTTATGCCAGTAAGGTTGAAAGAGTGGATTTTGAACAGGTTCACTCAGCGATAGAATGTCCACGCTAAGATAGTTGAAGGGGAACAGAGAGCCCTGTGGACTGCCTACTCTCGATTCGAGCGTCAGATCTGAATCGCCCCTCGTTTCCTAGACACTCTCCAAGCTCAGGAAATAGCGTTTCTCATACTCTATTGGAGACAGCTGCATAGCACTGCTGTGTCGGCGTTTAGGGTTATAGAACATTTCGATGTAATCGAAAATATCACTTCGGGCTTCTCCACGGGTTGTGTAGATCTTTCGTCGGATTCGCTCCCGCTTCAAAAGCTGGAAAAAGCTCTCGGCTACGGCCTTGTCGTGGCAGTTTCCCCGCCGACTCATGCTGCTGATTACATTGTTAGCCTTCAAGAAACTTTGCCAATCTGAGCTACTGAACTGACTACCTTGATCTGAGTGAATCATCACTTGCTGATGTGGCTTGCGTCGCCACACAGCCATCAACATTGCGTCGATAGCCAGGTCGCTGCACATCCTTGGCTTCATTGACCAACCAATTACTTGGCGTGAAAACAGATCCAACACTACCGCCAGATAGAGCCATCCTTCATAGGTGCGGATGTAAGTGATATCTGTCACCCAGACCTTGTTTGGCTCACTGACCTTGAACTGCCGCGCGAGATGGTTGGGCGAGGCCACTGTTGGGTTTCCACCGTAAAACCCTGGACGCCGCCGATAGCCCGTTTGCGAACGCAGCCCCTCCGCCTGCATCAAACGCCCGACTCGATTTCGTCCGCATTCCTCTCCCAGCTCACGTAGGTCATCGTGAATTTTGCGGTAGCCGTACACACCTCCGCTTTCTAGTCAAGCGTGCTTGATCAAGCCAAGCAGACGTTGATCTTCTTTTGCTCGGGCAGATTGAGGTTCGGCCAGCCAGGCGTAGTAGCCGCTGGGGTGCACCTTGAGGGTTTGGCAAAGACGCCGCACCGGGTAATCAGTCGAGTGCTTCTTGATGAAGGCGTACTTCAGCCGCACTCCTTGGCAAAGTACGCGGCGGCCTTTTTTAGGATGTCTCGCTCTTCAGTCACGCGCTTGAGTTCAGCGCGTAGCTTGCGTAATTCGGCCTGCTGATCGTCGTCTTGCTGACGCTGCTCTTGGGGCTTGCTGTAGACCTTGATCCAGGCGTAAAGGCTGTGCACGGACATGCCCAGGCGCTGGGCGACATCGGCGACAGATTTGCCTTTTTCGGTCACTTGCTTGACCGCTTCGATCTTGAATTCTTCGGGGTAACGCTGACGACTCATGGCACCTCCTATTTGGGCCTCATTATGAGGCTTGGAGGTGTCTACGAAACCAGGGGCGATTCAAGCGAGACTTCGGGGAAGGTTCCCAGTCCCATGTTGATCCGCTTCTTCGTCACTGGGTGTCGATAGTTGAAGTTCCACAGCTTGGAACCATTGCTTCTCACTCGCATTTGAAGTCCACCGCCATCAAATAGGACGTAGTCCTTTTCAGCAGGCTTCGCAGATTTGACTTTGAGTTCAGAGAGGCGTGTAGCTTGTGCGCACATTGGCATTCCAGACTTGATTTTGGCATTCCAAAAATTAGCCCTACGGGCTTGGAATGCCATTTGGAATGCCAAAAGGTGTAGCTGCTCATGGACGTCCGTGGACGCCGAGGGCGTAGAAAGCCGCGTATTTACTGGCTTTCAGACACAAAAAAAGACGTCCGTGGACGTCTTTAGATGTAAATTTGGTGGAGCCGGGGGGAAATTAACCTTACACAGCTGCTTCACTTAACCCCCTGAATTCCTTGCCTTCAACCCTGACGCCTGTACTGCAGTGTCACACCCTGGTGGAGCTGAGTGATGGTAGAACGCTGACCATACGATTTCCGTTCCTGCTCCACAAGGTGGGGGCATATAAAATGCTTTAGGAGGAGTTGAACCGCCGTCCGAGATGTCGACCAACAATGGGGCTGATAGGGGGCGTCATGAATTCCAGAGATGACCCTCGGTCAGAGGCGGTTCAAGCTGCTAACCTAGAGGGCTGTGAAGCGTAAGCAAAAATTGTTCGCCCCTTTTGGCATAACCTCTGAAGGCTCGATTGATGTCAAGGAACAGCAGTAAGTCAGGCGCACTTGTGTTGAAGGTGTTTTTCGCCTTGCTAGTGATGGGTGTATTGGCTAAGGCCGTTCAGCTGTTGGTAATCGCTGGCGTCCTACTTTTGCTTTACTGCCTGGTTCGAGCGCCCGGCCCTACGCTTGTTTTTCTTGTGATTGGGCTGATAGGGGCTGCTCTAGAACGAGTGCCTGACAAATTCATACTGATGGGCTTTGGCGCTGTGTGTCTCGCGTGGATCGTAAGAATACTCAGAAAAAAAGAGCCGATCGTAGCGGCTGAATCGGGCAGTCAGCCGTTGATAACAGATGCTCGAAAGGGAGTTGAACCGCCGTCCGTAGAGTAGCGAGCAGAAGGTCTAAGGTGAATGCCATGGCAAAGGAGAGGAAATGTTGCTGGCGCTATTCGATCAGAAGCTCTGAGGGCGACACATCGAGCGCTGAGGCAAGCCGTTCAATGTTATAGATGGTCACGTTCTTCTCCGAGCGTTCCAGCATCCCAATGTAGGTGCGGTGAACTCCGGCGCGCTCAGCCAGCGCCTCCTGAGAAAGGCCAAGTTCTAGGCGCCTGCGTCTAACGTTCGCTGCAAACACGGCAACGAGTGGGCAGTCTTGAGGTTTGATAGTCATGCTTGCAAATGTGATTGCCTGCATACTATGGTTCTACATACTAAAGTTAGCACTGTGCGCCGGGTAGCTAATCCGGGTGCAGCACGAGCTGCTGCGGTAAGCTTTCAGGCTGCTGCTTTGTCAGGCCGACGGTCGATCAGCAGTGCTCGTGATGGAAAATAACCTCAAACGGCTAAGACCAAGGAAGCGGGGATATGCGAGTTAAGTTTCTAGTTTTTCCCTTCATGTTTGTATCACTCAGCCAATTGCTTTCAGGTTGTGCAGCTCAGATCGCTGCGCAAAATGCAATGCTTGATCAATGTATGGAGAGAAATATACACGGGGCGAGGTATGTAAGCGGGCGCACGCTGCCGAGTGAAGTTGTCAAAATCGCACATATGGAATGTGAGCATGAGTTCTTCAAGGGAGGTATGGGCTCTAGTCAGCAGCCGAAGATGAGTCTAGAGCAAAGGCGCGCCTATGAGCAGTTGGCTAGTAACAAAATCTCTCAGTCACCGCGCTACAGATTTTCAGTAAAGAATGATAAGTACAAGAACGAAGTTTCCGTTAGTGGGATTGACTACATCTCGAATTCAGGGTCGTCAGAAAACTACTACACCAAAGCCATTCTTTCAGCCCAGAAAGTCGAGGGTGGGAGGGTAAGGTACTACATCGAGGTCTTGCGTAGCGGTTTAGAAAAGGCGGAACTAAAAGTTGCTTATTTCAAAGGTGGAAACAAACTGGATGCGAGCCCTGTTGGCGGCGATGTCAATTGTGTGAATAGAGTTTTCTGCTTCTGGACGGAAGGGGCGGTGGTTGAGATTCCTCAAGATTTTTTGTCCGGTGGAAAACCTCTTGACTTTAAGCTGTCCGGTCGAGTTGATAGCGATTCCGTTGAGATTCCCTCAGATTACATCTCTATGTTTATGACTGAAGTTAGCAAGGCTATGTAATGATGACATGAACGCTAGGGGCAGCTTCAACTGGCCTTTTAGGATTAACTGTTGAACTTTCCCCTTTGTATGCCAAGTAGGGCTATCGTCGCGCCAGCGGCTCTCTGAGGGCTCTATCGGGGCTCTCAGGCGAGTCCTGTGAGGGAGCGGTCGCGATAGAGGCTGCTCACCCAGCTCCTGCGGGCTCGTCAGGCCGGTCTCTCTGCCGCGATATCAACGCTCTGCCTCCCGTCTCAATTGAGCGGAAATGAAGGTTTATTTCCCTGGAGGTAGGTCGTAGGCGCCAACCAATGCCGGGTTGATCTGCACCGACAAACCATTTTTGATAGAGTAGAAGCACCAGCGAATCGCTGAGCTACCGGCTCGCAAGTTAATGATGCGCTGGCTGAAAGTTAGACAAGAGGTGGCGATGACTGACATAAGTTTCAGCATCGCCTAGTCAAATTATTACGGGCAGGTTACTAACAAGGTTGATCGCATGAGTGATATTCAGCTTTTTCGCCTGAGCGCGGCAGGCGGTGCTTGTGAGTTGCCGGGTCGTGCAGTCGCGATAGAGAGACAGCTACAAAGTTTGATCGAAGCACAGATGGAAACCTTTCTCGGGGTGCGCTTTATTGCGACCGAGTACACCACCGGTAAAACCCACAAAGGCCGTATCGACTCTCTGGGCTTAGACGAAAACGGCTGTCCTGTGATCATAGAATATAAGCGCCACAGCAACGAGAATGTGATTAATCAGGGCCTGTTCTATCTTGACTGGTTACTGGATCATCAGGCCGAGTTCCGCTGGCTGGTGATGGAAAAATTGGGTAAGGATGCAGCCGATCAAATTGAGTGGAGCGGCACGCGACTGTTATGTATAGCTGCAGACTTCACCCGCTACGACCAGCATGCCGTACAGCTGATTCAACGCAACATTGAGCTCATCCGCTACAAGCTATTTGGAGATGATCTGCTTCTGCTTGAGCTGGTCAATGTGGTGAGCGTGGCGGACACCACCGCCACAGCTAAGTCTGTGGACAGTGACACAGTAAAACCAGCATCTATCAGTAAGGACAAGACCTGGCAGGAGCAGCTAGCCCAAGCTCCGTCAGAAATCGTTAGACTCTTCGAGCAGACGACTAGCTACCTGCACTCCCTCGGTGATGATGTTCAAGAGAAGCCTCTGAAGCTCTACTTGGCTTTCCGTCGCCTGAAAAACTTCGCCAGCGTAGTGGTGCAATCTAAGCGGCTACAGCTTTACCTCAAACTCAATCCAGATTCAGTCGAACTTATCGAGGACTTCAGCCGCGATGTGCGCGCCATCGGCCACTGGGGCACCGGCGATTTGGAACTGAGCCTGCGCACCCAGGCGGACTTGGAAAGGGCCAAAGCGTTGATTGAGCGTAGCTATCAGGAGAACTAGACCTGAGCGCTTCACTCGGTCTTTGTGGGCGCGTAAAGGCTTTCAGGGGCATCCTGGATGATCTCTAGTGCAGTCAGTCCCGCGATTCTCCCCGAGTACCAGCGTTTGGCTTCACGCCTCAATTGGGCGGAAATGAAGGTCTGTTTCCCCGGTGGCAGCTCGGAAGCGCCAGCTAATGCCGGGTTGATCTTCACTGACAATCCATTTTTGACAGCGTAGAAGCTCCAGCGAATCGCAGAGTGTCGCGGGTCTCGCTCAATCTGTTCACCGGGCGCCTGGAACATCAGGTCAGAATCTGCCTCTCCTTTGATGGCTTGCAGGGCCATGCGAAGAGGTGTCTTCCCCGTAGCGGAGAATCCGGCTGGACCGATGATCAACCCATGCAGGTGCCAACGTCTGCGGCTGGACTCATCAGCAAGGCCTGCTGGCGCTTTCTCGATACCATACAAAAACTGCGCGCCAGCACCCACTGCTTTTGGAATGCGTCGGGTGAGCTCATCCCGGACGTATTGCAGTGCGGTCTCGTCACCATTGTCGATACGGTCGCTGAGCTCCTTGCTGAGGATGAGAGTGAAGGTCTTGAGCTCCCAGCCCTTTTTCTTTGCTATCCAATACAAAGGGGTCGCTGCTGCTGCAAGCTTGGTGTACTCGTCAGCCTGTCTCCAAGGCTTCAGCATGGTCTCGCTGGGGATGGGTTGATTGAGGAGCGTCTTGGCTTTCACCCCTCGCTCAGGGAGGTGGGGATTGTTGTTCGTTAACATAATCATCTTGGCCATGGCGAATTCCTTCGCATGCACCGCCGTTCCTACGGTTGAGGGCTGTTTGAGAGGTCGTGGTTTTACGGGTTTTTGCTTCAGGGGCAAAGTAAGGCCGGAATCATCCGCACCGTGAGCAGCACGAGAAAGAGACGCCGAAAAGCTACCTGTGAGCTCGTCTGAGAGGGGATCCTGCTCTAGGGTAGGGGTGGGGGCGATTTCGCGTTTCGTGCTCATAACGGGCTATCAGGCCTCTCAGCGAGGGTGATTTTCAAAATTGTGATCTATTGGATGAGACCAGGGTGTTCGATACTTACACTGATTTCTAAGACTTTGACACCTACCCGGTCATGAACCGGGCAAGATTGGATCAGAACCTTCGCTGACAATGTCGTCGTCATGGTGCTGTAGTTGCGCGAGGCGTCTGCTGTCGAGCCAGCGCAATGTCTCCAGCTCGTCCTCAACGCCTTCAAGGTTCCCTTCGTGTTCGGCCTCTTCTAGCCGCTGCTGTGCGCGCATCTCTGCGACGTCTGCGTCATCCATGATGTGTATTTTCAACTCTGGAAGCTCTTCTATGTCGAGAGCTTGGTTCAGCTTCTCTAGGGGGAGGGCACGTCGTGTTACATCCTGCGTCAGCTTGAGCGCAGTGGATGCAGCTGCAAGCCCCCTGAAAACGATAGGATCAGCTGGGTCAAGAATTTCAAGAGCGCTCGCCAACTTGGTCCGGATCTGCTGATTCAGCGCCAGCTCTTCAACCACCAGTGATGCTGCTGTTTGCTGTACGGCGTCCAAAGAGAATGCTGCGGTGAGTAGCTCCTCCCTCGCCCTCTCTATCAGGGCCTGTGTGGACGCCCCCGGAACGACCTTGTTTGCTTTGAGGATGCGCTGCGCTGTACTAATACTGATGTTGAGCCTGCTCGCGATTGCTGGAATCGTAAAGCCAGCCTCGCGCAGGATGACAGCCTGAGCAGTTTGATCCGGTGTCTTCTTTTTACCTGGCATCGAGCACCTCCTGCTCAGATCTTGTTCCAATGACGTTTGACTGTAGCAATACCGATTTTGAGTTCGGCTGCCACTTCTGCCTGTGTCATGTTCCTGGCCTTAGCCTTCAGCACAGCCTTGGTGGTATCAACTGCTTCAGGCCGCCCCAGCTTCTTACCTTCGGCTTTTGCACGCTTCAAGCCTGACTGTGTGCGTTCGATCAACAAGTCCCGCTCAAACTCTGCCACGGCCCCTAGAACCTGCATGGTCATTTTTCCTGCCGGACTGGTCAGGTCTACACCACCAAGGGCAAGGCAGTGAACACGGATACCAGTGGCTGCCAGTTGCTCGACTGTCTGTCTGACATCCATGGCGTTGCGACCAAGGCGGTCCAGTTTGGTGACGATCAGTACGTCCCCTGATTCCATCTTCTCTAACAGCTTCTGGAAGCCAGGGCGCTCACTTACAGGAATGCTTCCGGAAATAGTCTCTTCAGTTACTCGACCGGCCTGTACGTCGAAGCCGGCGTTCTTTACGTCTTGTACTTGGTTCTCTGTGAACTGGTTTGACGTACTCACGCGGCAGTAAAGGAAGGTACGAGACATCGGCATCACCAAGGGGTCGTTTGATGAGCCGTTATTTGCAGCATTGCTCTATGCTGGCCCTTCTTCATGCTTGAGTCGCGTTCGACCTTGGGGCACTTTAACCGGAGGGTTGAAGGGGGTAGGGAATGGCAAACCTTTACGCGGACAGGAAATGGGCGGAGTTCCGGGAGCAGGTGATAGAGCTCGATGGTGGCGAATGTGTGAGCTGCGGTCGGTCAAGGTTGGGCGGCGTTGTATTACAGGTTCACCATAAGCGCTATGTCTGGGGGCGCAAGCCGTGGGAGTACGACCCTATTGATTGTGAGACCCTCTGCCGGGGTTGTCATGCTCGGGAGCATGGCGAGATAAGGCCGAACACCGGTTGGGAATACGTTGGCGAAGATGATTTAGGAGACCTCTTCGGAAGCTGTGAGCTCTGCGATACGCCCATTCGGTATGTGCATTACGTGCAGCATGAGCATTGGGAGCAGATAGGAGTAGGTACTAACTGCTGTGACAATTTGACTGGCACGCAAGAGGCCACTGAGTATCGCAAGCGGTTAGGCCGGCTTAGGCGATTCATCACCTCTTCCAGATGGAATAGTGATGGTGACAGGCACATGATCAAGCAGGATGGTCTGAGCGTTGCTGTCCTCCCTGTTCAGGGTGGCTACAGGCTCGTTATTGATGATGTTCAAGGGGCGAAAAAATACGAAAGCTTGCTGCTTGCTAAGGAGTTTGCGTTTGACTTCATCGACAGCGGGCAGGCTGCTGAATATATGAAGCAGCGAGGGCTCAGGGGGTAAGTCACCTGAGCCTTCTTGGGCGTTTACACGGTTCTAGGATGCTTGCGGCGGTGGCTTGCGATGCCCTTAGTGAGTACGCTCCCAAGCCGATCAACAAAGTCGACTTGGTAGCTGGTGAGCCGCTGAATCGCTGCTGGGATCGGCAACAGCGTCAGGGCTGCGAGCATTTGTTCTATAGTCGCTCCCATATCATAGTGCCTGCCTGCGACGGTAACAGGTGCATGGCCGGTGATGGCATCGACGGTTGACTGGTGTACGGGCATGCCATCACGTTGGGCATTGGCTAGATTCGTCTCTAGTGTGTGTCGGAAGGAGTAGATGCTTTTGCCGTCATGGGGTACGTGGACGCCAATAGTAACTAAATAGCCTCTGGGCTTTTCGTTAAAGAATTTGCCCGCACTCTTGGCCCAGCCTTCCTTGTTGTGTTCAGTTTCGTCATCTCGTGGGGGTAGGTGGGTGAGGCCGTCACCAATCAGTTTCTTCTGCTTTGCTTGTCGCTGGCCGTTCACATACTCAAGAAATCCCAGCTCCAATAGGCGGGGATGAATTGGTACTAGCCGCGCTTCGCCGGTTTTGATCCGCTTCGCCTCGGGCGTCTCTATGTCATCGGCACAGAAATCGAAGCATGGGTGCCCGTCCACATTCTTGATATCAGCAGTGTCGAGTTGTGCGATCTCATTTGTTCGAGCGCCTGTGAAATAACCCACCAAAGGAAGCCAGAACCAAAATGGGTAAGCTTTTGTTCGCTCGGCTGGGGCTGGGCCGCTGTAGATGTAGCCGGAGAAAATGTCAGCGTCTGTGAAGGCGACGCCATCGCGGCTGCGTTTTGTCTTCCTCTCCTCGACTGGTTTGATGATCAAGTCGTCAGCTTTGACGGTGGTCAGGTCAAGGAAGCGAGCATGCTGTTGAATTTGCTTCATTGAGCCGATGAGCGCAGATACGCGCTCGTGCCCGGTCATCTGCTCCGGGTCTTCAGTCAGAAGCTGATCAAGTGGGGTTGGCGATGGTGCTATGGAAGCGGCAGCGCCAGCTTTCATCCTGCGAGCAGCATCGTAAGCAGCTTGCCAGTCCTGTTTGCTCAGCTTGCATACGGGCTTGTGCTGGGTGAGGACGGTCATAACCCTGGCTCGGCGCTTTCTTTCTTCCAGGGTGCCGCCGTGGTTCGCCTGCCCACCCGTCGACGAGGTATCAGCCCTGTCTCGCGCTAACTGGTGCTCCCACACCTGATAAAGCGTCCAGTCAGCCATTGCCGGATCATGGATTGGTAATGGCTGGCGCTTTTCTTCAGCACCGGCATGGTCACCAACGGGAGCGAGCTTGCGGAGCACCAGTTCATCCCGAAGCTTCGGTAGTATCGCCCGTAGTTCGGTTGCTAGGTAGGGTTGGGAAAGCTCCAATAGTTGTTTCGCCAAAGCCTCATGCTCGTGCGGAATCGGACGGTCATAGGCCCCAGTCAGAAGTCGTGCCACTTCTCTCCGGCGTAGGCGAGCCTCAATCTCTTCGTTTGAAAGGATTGGCTCAGCGGGTTGGCTGTCATCCTTAGGGCTAGAGAAGTCTGGAAGGCGCTCTATCGCTGGGAGCAGCTCCAGAATCTCCTCGTAATCGGCCTCAGAAAGGCCAAGCTCATCGCGTTTTATCACGCTTACCACCTTGTCAAAAGCTGACTCAAACCTTGCGACAAGCTGCCGGGCTCGTTTTTGGGCCAAGCGACGGCTGTCGGTTTTCAGGGTTCGTCTGATCTCCCGCTGTCCGTTAAACAGCACACGCAGAGAGCACGGGATGACAATACGGAAGTAGAACGTTCCATGACGGTTAAGCGTCAGGTAGGAAGGGGATGGTTTCATGCTAGGCACCGGATGATGCCCCACAGCAATGTCACACGTCAGTGTCACACCTACCGATTAGGCAGGCTTAGAAACGGCAAAACCCCAGCAAAGGGGCTTTGTCAAGGATTATTTGGTGGAGCCGGGGGGATTTGAACCCCCGTCCGCCAGTACTCCGCTGTCGGTACTACATGCTTAGCCGTGTCTACTGAGTTAATCCGCAGCCGCCCGACGGGCAGGGTGCTTTGGACGAGTTGGGTAAGTTTTAGTCGCTTTGCCCCCAACGTGCTACACGACGATCCTGTTCTGTATGACAATCACTTCGGGTTTACAGGCATCCCCTGGTGATTGCTGGAGCCGAAGCTACCAGGAGAGCGGGCTCAGCTGCTTACGCAGCGAGAGCGTAGCCCTCGTAGTTTTCGTCATTGGCAACTATAGAAAGTTGCAACAGTGGATTTACGAGTTCTGTTACCAACTCGGCATGCACCTAGAGTTTCGCTACCGGCGTCGAATCCTAATCGGCCCCACACTAGCTCTAAGCTAACGCACCTTACGGCACGTGAACCGGAGTATACGGCATTGCGCGGGCGGCGTCGACAGCTGAGCGCTCACCCGCGCCATGCATCAGGCGCCGCCGCTGCTCGAGCCGCTGCCTTTGTTGGTTTTATCCAAACGTTCAACAACTTTGCTGGTGATTTCGATGCATTTCTTGGTGTCGCCGGAAGCCTGGGCTTGCTTGGCTTCGTCCACCTTGTTCTGGACGGCGGTGTCCAGGCCTTCGGAGGTAGCACCGGCGGTGGCCATGCTGTCGTTGATTTTCTGCAGGTTCAGGGCGCACAGGTCGTCGGCAGCGAAGGCCGGCGAAGCGAGCAGGGTAGCGGCCGCGAACAGGGCCGAAAGCGCGGTACCTTTCATGGGAGTCTCCTCTGTGGCCTCTGGTAGGTGGGCCTGTAAAGGTGGACTGTGCCGTTTGGCTGACAGTTCCGTTGTGATGGTGGCGGGATGGCATGAGGGTTTGTGGCGGGATGTTGCTGGGGTGTGGGGAGGGGGGCGTCGGGATGGGTATGACTCATTGGCGGGGGAAGGGGCCGCTTTGCGGCCCATCGCGGCGCGAGGCCGCTCCCACGGGGAGAGTGGCCTCGTCGGGGGTTAGGCTACTGGGCAGGCGGTTGGGCGGGTGCCGTCTACGACTTCGTTGTAGGGGGCTTGGTCGCGGTCGCGTAGGCCGTAGTCGCGAATCACTGAGGTGACGCGGACGCGGTAGTCGTCGAAGATTTTGTCGCGGCCGGCGCGTTGGGCGGAGAGGTGGGCGGTGACGTTGCGCCACTGCACCACGGCTTCTTCGTCGCGCCAGGTGGTCACCGACATCACTTTCTTGGGGTTGAGGGTGCTCTGGAAGCATTCCACCGAGATGAACCCTTCCATGGGCTTGAGCAGGGGGGTGAGCTTGTTGACCAGGTCTACGTAGGTTTCGCCCTGCCCGGGCAGTGCTTGCAACTCGAACAATACGACGATCATGGGTAGTGCCTCATCCTTGATGACTTTGTTGTTTTCATGCGGTGCTGGTGCAGCGGGTTACTTCAGGTTGGCAAGCCAGGCGCGCATCACGCGGGCGGCGGCCTGGGTCAGGCGCTGGCCGAGTTCGGCGGCGGCCGAGCGCAGGGCGATAGGGTCCAGGCCGGTCTGGCCGACTTCGTTGGCGTGGCCTACCAGCCACTGCTCGATGCGCGCGGGGTCGGCTTCCAGATGGCATTGCAGGCCCAGGATGCGGTTGTCCACGGCAAACGCCTGGTGCGCGCAGATGTCGGTCTTGGCCAGCAGCACGGCGCCCTCTGGGATGTCGAACTGGTCGCCGTGCCAGTGCAGCACGGGCACGTCGCCCAGTTCGGCGAGCGGCGATTGCTGGCCTTCGGCGGTGAGGGTAAGGGGCGAGAAGCCAATTTCCTTGACGCCCATAGGGTAGACCTTGGCGTTCATGGCGCGGGCGATCAGTTGTGCGCCCAGGCAGATGCCCAGCATGGGTTTGCCCGACTCGACGCGCTGGCGCACCAGCTCAAGTTCGGCCTTGAGGAAGGGGTAGGGCTTTTCGTCGTAGGCGCCGATGGGGCCGCCCAGCACGATCAGCAGGTCGGCCTGCATCACCTGTTCGGGGTGAAGGGTTTCGACGGTGGGGTCGATGTAGGTCAGGCTGTAGCCGGCTTCGTTCAGGACGGGGGCCAGGGTGCCGACGTCTTCGAAGTGAATGTGGCGCAGTGCGATGGCTGTCTTCATGTGCAAACCCGATGATGAAAGAAGTAAGGGCGCGGTTTACGCCGTGGGGTTAAGGTCGACTTTGATCGTACCGGCCTTGGGGAAGGTGCAGCAGGCCAGGGCATGGCCGTCGCGCTTGTCCTGGTCGGTCAGGCAGAAGTCGGGTTCGACGCTATACTCGCCTTCCGACACTTTCAGCCGGCAGTGGCCGCAGATACCGGCGCGGCACAGGCTGCGCACTTCGATGCCGCTGGTTTCCAGCATCTCCAGCAGGCTCTTGCCTGCGGCGGGCTCCAGCACCTGGTCGTTGTGCTGAAGGTGCAGGCGCAAGGGGCTTTCGGCCTGGGCATTGTCTGGCGTGGCCGGGGCAGAGGCGGCTGGCGGGGTGAATGATTCGATCAGCAGGGGGCAGGCGGGGAACAGCGCCAGCAAGTGCTCGCGCATGCCCTGGGCAAAGCCGTGGCTGCCACAGATCACCACGCTGTCCGGGTTGCCCAGTGCTTGGAGGTCCTGGGCTTGCGGGCGGCCGGCCTTGAAGTGGCCTTTGCCGTGTACTGTTTCGCGGGTGACGAATATCTGCAGGTCGAACCAGGGGCAGCTCAGTTCCAGTTGCAGCAGTTCGTGCAGGAACGGGATGTCGGCAATGGACGGCACGCACAGCAGCAGGCTGACCTGCGGCACGCTCAGGCCGCGCTGGGCGCGCTCGTGCAGCCCGCGCAGCAGGGCGATGGGCAGGGTGATGCCGATGCCGCCGGCCAGCAGGCCGACGTGGCGGCAGGCCTGGACCGAGGCCAGGGTGATGTCACCTGCGGCGAACTGCACGTCGAAACGCGAGCCGGGTTGGCAGGTGGCGTGCAGCTGGTCCGAGACCCCGCCGCGCCCTTCGCGCTTGATCGCCAGCTCGAACTGGTCGTTGCCGAGCCTGCGGGTGATGGAGTACAGCCGTTGCTGGCGGGCGCCAGACAGGTCCGTTGCCTGCAACGCCACGTGCCGGCCGGGCACCAGGTCTGCCAGAAAGGCGCTGGAGGCGTTGAGCACGCGCAGGCCGAATACCTTGATCTGCGCGGTCTCGCTGCTGACGTGCTCGCACACGGCTTCGAAGCTGGTTGGGGTACTCATGCGCTAGCCCTCTCGCGCAGTTGTTCGACGGCCTGTTCGGCGCTCTCCAGGCCGTTGCCGGCCAGGCCGATGCGGTTGACCAGGGCTTCGAGGGAGTCGGTGTAGACGCTGATCTCGTTGTTGTCGCCCACGTCGTGCAGGATCTCGTTGCCGTTGGGCAAGCCCAGCATGTCGAACACCCGCGCCCAGGCGCCCATTTCGTTGTTGGCGAACATCTGCACGGTGCGCAGGATGATCGAGCGCAGGTACAGGCGTTCCTTGCGGGTCAGGCCGTTGACGATGTCGGTGGCGACGAAGCTGAATACGCTGGAGTGGCTCCACTCGTCCATGGCGTGGGTGCGGGTGACTTCGTGGCAGACCGACTGGATGGTGCTGTCTTCGGCCATGGTCTTGAGGTAGTCGGTGATCAGCGTTTCGCTGGCGCAGGCGATGCCGAAGCGGGTCAGGCGGCGTTCCCATTCGGCGGTGCAGTTGGCCAGCAGCGCTTCGCGCCAGGTCACCAGGTTGAAGGCGCTGAAGTCCAGGGGGGTAAGTTGGCGCATGTCATAGATGTAATTGCAGGCCATGATCGACATACGGGTATGCAGGGCTTCATTGAGCAGGGCTTGTGACATCACATCTTGCAGCAGTGCGCGGTTATGGCTTTGCGGCGGGGTCTTGATAATGTCTTCACACGCCGGCACTACCACATTGCATTCAATATAGATGGTCTTGAGGTTATAGATGCCCCAGGCGTAGGACATGCACTTGGACTGCAAGTCCTTGGGGGCTTCAAGCCAGGCCTGGTGGTTGCGAAACGGTAGCAGTGAATGGCTGAAGTCGTTCTTGTTGGCATCGAACGCCAGGCCCCAGTAGTCGGGCTGTGGCTGGTTTACAGCAGCGCGGGTTTTCCACAGGGTTGAAAGTTTGGCCAGCATGCCCTTAACTGCATCATCGGTACCGCTATGGTTAACATCCATGTTAAAACTCCAGGCTATCGGTTGTAGTTGTTAAGTTTGATTACGCCGGTGTGGTTGCACGCGCAGGTGCGGGCGGCGCCCTTCAAGTTTGCGGTACAAATGTTTCGTTATTATTGCTTCAAGTCATTTAAATGAAAGTTGCAGGGCAGTGACTTTGCGCTGCCGCGCCATTACCCATTCCTGCAGCAATGTCAGGGCCACGGTCAGGCCCATGAACGCGGCACTTGCCCAGAGAATCGCGTTGGGGTGGCCCTGGTCCAGCAACCAGCCGAACCCGACCGGCCCGATGGCACCGCCGATGTTGAAACCCGTGGACACGATGCCGAAGGTTTTACCTTCTGCTCCTTTGGTGGCGGCGGCCCGTACCAGCATGTCCCGTGACGGGGCGATCACGCCGGTCAAAAAGCCTGCCACGCCCAGCACGGCGAGCAAGAGCGGCTCGCTCAGGCCCGCCGTGGCTACCAGCAGCATCAGCACGCACGCCACCCCAAAGGCACTGGCCGCCACCACTCCGTGACGCTGGGTGCGGTCGGCCAGTGCACCGCCTGCCAGCACGCCGAAGGCGCTGGCGAACAGAAAGGCAGTCAACGCCGAGTTGGCCCAGTACAGCGCCACGCCCTGGCCTTGCATCAGGGCCGCGACAGAAAACTTTTCGATGGCCCCGGTGCTCAGGTTCAGCAGCACGAACAGCAGGGTCAGGCTGATGATCATGGGCGAGAGCAGTGCCACGCGTTGCGCCTGCACGGGCTTGGGTGCCGGGGCGGGCGGCGTGTCACTGACCTGGGCCAGTGCCGAGCCGGGTATCAAGAGCAGGGCCAGTGCTGCAAAGCCCACCAGCGCTGCGGTCGCAAAGGCCATGGCCGGGCCGCTGGCCACCGCCACCCCCAGCAACAACACCGGGGCCACCGCCGCGCCCAGAAAACCTGCAAAGGTGTGCACCGAAAACGCCTTGCCGATGTGCGCAGGGTTGATGTGCCGCGACAGCAGGGCGTAGTCGGCAGGGTGGTAGACGGCATTGGCCACCCCCGCCAGTGCCATGCCCACCAGCAGGCAGGTGTAGCCGGGCAGCAGGGCAATGAGCAGGAAGCTGCAACTGCCCAAGGCCAGGGCCATCAGCAGCAGGCGCCTGGCGCCATGGCGATCGACGGCGAAGCCCATGGGGGCCTGCACCAGCGCAGTGACGATGTTGAACACGCTGAGGGCCAGGCCCAGCGCTACATAATCCACGTTCAAAAAAGCAGGCAGCAGCGGAAAGAGCGCCGCCAGCACCATGATGTGCAGGTGGCTGACAAAGTGTGCTGCGGCGACTTGCGGCAACAGGCCGATACGTATCGTCATGGTGAAACCTGTAGGGGCATGAGCTGAGTCGGCGCAGAGCTTAATGAGGCTATGGTCTTGTCGGGTAGTCCAGTTAATGGCATTAGGCCAGACCACTTTGGCCCATCTTTCGCGCGTTCTGGCATGCCCAGGGCAGACGCCTGCTTGCCGGGCCAGGACAGGTGGTCTGCAACAGTGCGGGCAACCGGTACGGCCGCAGGCGCCGCAGGCCGCTAGGGTAGTGCGGTTATTGCCGGCGTTCAGACAAGGAGTACACATGCCGCATTTCGCTTATAAAGAGGGCCACGCGCTGCCGGGCATCAGTGCCGCTGCGCTGCCGCAGGTGGACAGCGAGGTGTGGACCGCCATCGATGCCGAGCGGCTGCGCCAGGTGCAGTCCATCGAGTTGATCGCCGCCGAGAACGTGGTCAGCCGCGCCGTGCTCGAAGCGCAAGGGTCGGTGCTGACCAACAAGTATGCCGAGGGGTATCCGGGGCGGCGATATTACGCCAGCTGTGCCAATGTGGATGTGGTCGAGGACCTGGCCACCGAGCGGGCCCGGCTGCTGTTCGACTGCAGCTACGCCAACGTGCAACCCCACTCTGGCAACCAGGCCAACCAGGCGGTGTTTCTGGCGCTGCTGGAGCCGGAGGACAAGATTCTCGGCCTGGACCTGAAGTCGGGCGGGCACCTGTCCCACGGCGCGGCGTTCAACGTGTCCGGGCGCTGGTTCCAGGCGGTCAGCTACGGTGTGCACCCGCTGACGCACCTGGTCGACATGGACCAGGTGGCGCACATCGCCCACCGTGAGCGGCCACGGCTGATCATCGCCGGGGCGTCGGCTTACTCACGCGCGCTGGATTTCGCCCGTTTCCGCGCCATTGCCGACGAGGTGGGAGCGTATCTGATGGCCGACATCGCCCACGTCGCCGGGCTGGTCGCAGGCGGCGCCTATCCTTCGCCAGTGCCCCATGCCCACGTCACCACCCTGAGCACCCACGCGACCCTGCGCGGCCCGCGCGGAGGGATGATCCTGTGCAACGACCAGACCCTGGCGCGCAGGATCAACGCGGCGGTGTTCCCCGGCCTGCAAGGCGCTGCGCTGATGCACACAGTCGCGGCCAAGGCCGTGGCCCTGGGCGAGGCGCTGCAACCGGGCTTTGGCCCCTACGCCCATGCGGTAGTGGCCAATGCCCGGGCCTTGTGCGGGCGGTTGGCCGAAGGCGGCTTGCTGGTGGTATCGGGCGGCACGGACTGCCACCTGGGGGTGATCGACCTGCGGCCCTGGGGCCTTGCCGGTAACGCCGCCGAAGGCGCGCTGGAGGCGATTGGCATCACCGTCAACCGTAACGTCGTGCCCGGTGACGAGGTCAAGTCCAGCGTCACGTCGGGCATTCGCCTGGGCAGCGCGGCCTGCACCTCCCGGGGCATGGGCGAGGATGAGTTCCGCGAGATAGGGGACATGATCCTGGCCATGCTCGGGGGTGTGCGCAGCGGTGCCATGGACAGCCGCACCGAGCGCTCGATCCGCGAGGGCATCTTCGACCTGACCCGGCGTTTCAAGCTGCCTTACTGAACCCGGCGCTCAAAGCTTGAGGGCGTTGGCCAGGCGCAGCATGGCCGCTTCGATCTCGTAGGCCGTGAGCGAGGAATACCCCAGCAGCCAGCCATGGCTCTGTGGCTCGCCCAGGTACAGGCTGCTCAGGCCCGACAGCTGCACGCCGGCTGTGGCCGCCTGGCGAATGGTCTTTTCTTCGGACCAGCCTGGCTTGAGCAGGCAGGGGATCTGCAAGCCACCTGGCGGCAGGTGGGCGGTGACCACCGGGCTCAGGTACTTGGCGATGGCATCGTGCATCACCGCCCGACGCCCGGCGTACAACTTGCGCATGGCACGCACGTGGGCGTTGTAGTGCCCGTCCTCCATGAATCGCGCCAAGGTCAACTGCAAGACCTGCGGGGTGTGGCCATCCATCATGCTGCGGGCATAGGCGAAGGGCTTGACCAGTTCGGGCGGCAGCACGATGTAGCCCATGCGCAGGCCAGGGTAGAGGGTCTTGCTGAAGGTGCCGATGTACAGGGTGCGCTGGTACCGGTCCAGGCCCTGCACGCAGGCGGTGGGCTGGCCGTCGTAGTGAAACTCGCTGTCGTAGTCGTCCTCGATGATCCACTTGGCTTTTTGTGCGGCCCAGTTGATCAGCTCCAGCCGGCGCTCCAGGGGCAGGGTCGCGCCCGTGGGGTACTGGTGCGAGGGGGTGACGTACACGCAGTTGGCGCCGCTGCGGTCGGCGAACAGCAGGTCGGTGCGGATGCCCCGTTCGTCCACGTCGATGGGCAACACCTTGGTTTCGGCGATGGCGAACGCCTTGCGGGCGCCGTAGTAGCCAGGGTTTTCCAGCAGGATGGGTTTGCCGGCATCTACCAGCAATTGCGCGCACAGGTACAACGCCTGGCGCGTACTGCTGAGCACCAGCACTTGGTCGGGTGTGCACGTGGCCCCGCGTTCGAGGTTCAGGTAGGTGGCGATGGCCTTGCGCAGGGGTTCGGCGCCTTGTGGGTCACCGTGCAGCAGGACGCTGGCGCGGTAGTCCTTGACCACCTGGCGTTGCAGCCGCTCCCAGACGTCGGTGGGGAAGCTACGGGTTTCCGGCAGGCCGGTGGCGAAGGCCTTGATCACTTGCTGGTCACGCACGCCACCGGTCTCGAAGATCATGCGCCCGCGTTGGCTGAGTTCGGCGCCGGGCGCGACCACGCTGCGCCGCACCTCTTGCGTGCGTTGCCGGCGTGGCCCGGCCCCGCGCAATTCGGCGCCCACCGTGTCGCACACGTAGCTGCCCGCGCCGCCGCGGCGCACGATGAAACCGTCCCGGTGCAGCTGCACGTAGGCGTTTTCGACGGTATCGCGGGCACAACCCAGGGACTTGGATAGCACACGGGTGGAGGGCAGTTTCAGGCTCGGGCCCAAGGCGCCATCCAGGATCAACGCACGCAAGGCGCGCTGAATGCGCTGGTGCAGGTCCAGCAGCTGAAATTCGGCGTCGTTGAGCCGAATCTTCAGGGTGTCCAGCGCGAAGGTCTTCGCCATGTGGTCTGCTCTCCATCCATGAACTGGCAGGTAAGGGCAGGCCAGTTTATCCGTAGACTCCGCCCTTCGCCAGCCAGGCCAGGCCTGGTATTCACCGCGTCGGCGCGTTCACGCACAGGAGTCCACCCCCCATGGCACGGTCACACAATTTCAGCGCAGGCCCCACCGCAGTCCCCCTGGAAGTGCTCAACCAGGCGTACGACGAGTTCCACGATTTTGCCGGCACGGGCATGTCCATCATGGAGATGAGCCACCGCTCGCCCATCTTCCGCGCCATTGCCGAGCAGACCGAGGCCGACCTGCGCGAGCTGCTGGAGGTGCCGGCGCACTACCGGGTGCTGTTCGTGCAGGGCGGCGCTTCGTTGCAGTTCGCCCAGGTGCCCATGAACCTGGCCGGTGACAACGGCAGCGTGGACTACCTGCACACCGGGTTGTGGTCGGGCAAGGCGATCGAGGCGGCGCGCCAGTATTGCGAGGTACGTGTGGTCGCCAGTGCCCAGGGCACCGGTTTTGACCGGGTGCCGGCGGTCGAGGGCTGGCAGCTGAACCCGAAGGCTGCCTACCTGCACTACACCGAGAACGAAACCGTACACGGCGTGCAGTTCGCCGAGCCGCCCGCCAGCGAGGCGCCGCTGGTGTGCGATGCCTGTTCGAGCCTGCTGTCCAAGCCCATCGACATCGCCCGCCATGGCCTGGTGTATGCCGCCGCCCAGAAGAACATGGGCGTGGCCGGGCTGACGGTGGTCATCATGGACCCGGCGCTGCTGGACCGCTGCCACGGGTTCACCCCGGACATTCTCAACTACGCGTGTATCAGCGATGCCCAGTCGATGCTCAACACGCCCGCCACCTTCCCCTGGTACCTGACCGGCCTGACGTTGCAATGGATCAAGCGCAGTGGGGGCTTGCAGGTGCTGCACCAGCGCAACCAGACCAAGGCCAGCCTGTTGTACGAAACCCTTGACGGCAGCGACGGCTTCTACCGCAACCCGGTGCAGCCGGCCTACCGCTCGATCAATAACGTGCCGTTCCGACTGGCCGATCAAGCCCTTGAAGCGGCTTTCCTGCGCGAGGCCGAGGCGGCCGGGCTGCATGGCCTGAAGGGCCACGCCAGCGTCGGCGGTATCCGCGCCAGCCTGTACAACGCCATCTCCGTCGAAGCGGTGGCCGCCCTTTGCGAATTCATGGGGGCGTTCGCCCGCAGGTACGGTTGAGTGCACTGAAAGTGGTCTGGTCTGCCTAGGCGAAGCGTCGGGGTAAAACCAGCCAATCTGCGGCTATAAATGACTGCCTACCGCAGCCGGATACAGCGTCTAGCAAGGAGCCAAGACCTATGTCATCTACTCGTACCCCCTCGCCCCTGCGCTTGCAGGACCTGCTGCACCCGGTGGTGGCCGGGCTCATTTCGGTGATCGTCAACTATGGCGGCACCTTCATTCTGGTGTTCCAGGCTGCCAAGGTCGCAGGGCTCAGCCCGGAGCTGACCGCCTCCTGGGTATGGTCGGTGTCCATCGGCGTGGGCGTGACCGGGCTGCTGCTCAGCTGGGTCAGCCGCGAGCCGATCATCACCGCCTGGTCCACGCCAGCGGCGGCGTTCCTGATCGTGGCCCTGGCCACCACGCCCTACGCCGAGGCGGTGGGAGCGTACATGGTGTCAGCTGTGGCCTTCGTGCTGCTGGGCGTGTCGGGCTACTTCGAAAAAGCCGTGCGCCTGATTCCGCCAGGGGTGGCCGCAGGCCTGCTGGGCGGCATCCTGTTGCAGTTCGGTATCGGCGCCTTCGCCAGCATGAGCGTCGACCCGCTGCTGATCGGGCTGCTGATCGGGGCGTACATCGTGTTCAAGCGCCTGAGCGCCCGCTATGCGGTGGTCGGCATCCTGGTACTGGGGCTGGTCTACCTGGTGATGCAGGGGCGGGTCGATTTCGCTGGGCTGTCCCTGGAATTCGCCACGCCAGTGTTCACCCGCCCCGAGTTCTCGCTCAACGCACTGCTGAGCGTGGCGCTGCCGCTGTTCCTGATCACCCTGACCGGCCAGTACATGCCCGGCATGCTGGTGTTGCGCAACGACGGGTTCCGCACCAGTGCCAACCCGATCCTCGGCATCACCGGGCTGGGCTCGCTGCTGATGGCACCGTTCGGCTCCCACGCCTTCAACATCGCCGCCATCACTGCCGCCATCTGCACCGGCAAGGAAGCGTCCGAAGACCCATCCAAGCGCTGGGTGGCGGGTGTGGCCGCCGGCATCTTCTACATCCTGGTGGGCATCTTCGGGGTGACCCTGGCGGCGGTGTTCATGGCCTTCCCGGCTACCTTCATCACCACCCTGGCGGGGCTGGCCCTGCTGGGCACCATCGGCGGCAGCCTGGCCAATGCCATGCTCGATGCAAAAGCGCGCGAGGCGTCGTTGATCACCTTCCTGGCCTGTGCGGCCAATATCACCCTGCTGGGTATCGGCGGTGCGTTCTGGGGGCTGGTGATCGGCCTTGTGGCCTACGCCGTGCTCAACGGTCGCCTGCCTCGCCGGGCCAAGGCCGTTCAGGCAGAACCGGCAGCAGTGCCCACCAAAGGAGCGACAAATTGATGAGCGAGTACGCCGAAGCCCTCACCACCCTGCATGCGCGCCACGGCCGCTACCCGCAGGCCAACACCGTCGAGGATTTTCGCCGCAACCTGGCCGCCGTGCATGAGCGCATCGCCCGGGCCTGCGAGCGGGTCGGGCGAGACCCGGCCGAAGTGCGCCTGCTGCCGGTCAGCAAGACCTTCGACGAAGCGCATCTGCGCCTGGCCTATGCCGCCGGTTGCCGCCTGCTGGGCGAGAACAAGGTGCAGGAGGCCCAGCGCAAGTGGGAAGCCATGGCCGACCTGCAAGACTTGCAGTGGTCGGTGATCGGCCACCTGCAGACCAACAAGGCCAAGCAGGTGGCGCGCTTTGCCAGCGAGTTCCAGGCGCTGGACAGCCTGCGGGTCGCCGAGGTGCTGGACCGCCGCCTGCGCATTGAGGGGCGGCAGATGGACGTGTTCGTCCAGGTCAATACCTCCGGTGAGGCCAGCAAGTACGGGCTGGTGCCTGATGACGTGGCGGCATTTGTGCAAGCGCTGCCAGCGTTCCCGGCGCTGCGTGTGCGCGGCCTGATGACCCTGGCGCTGTTTTCGGCCGACGCCGCGCGGGTACGCCCGTGCTTCGTGTTGCTGCGCGAGTTGCGCGACCGGCTGCGCGCCAGTGCGCCTGAAGGGGTGTCGTTGCAGGAGCTGTCGATGGGCATGTCGGGTGATTTCGAAGTGGCCATCGAGGAGGGCGCCACGGTGGTGCGCGTCGGCCAGGCGATCTTCGGCGCCCGCGCCATGCCCGATGCCTACTACTGGCCCACGGCCGATGCCGCGCCGCACCAGGAAGCCACCCCGTCGCTGGCCACCAGCCACTGACCCCTCTGTACAGGAAACCTGCAATGTCTGCTGCTCCCGCTTACCTGATGCACACTTCAGCCCGCCAACCGGTTGCGTTCAGCCGGGGCCAGGGCGCCCTGTTGTGGGATTCGCACGGGGTCGAGTACCTCGACGCCATCGCCGGGGTGGCCGTGACCAGCCTGGGGCACGCCAACCCCGAGATCGCCTCGGCCCTGGCCGAACAGGCCGACGTGCTGCTGCACACCACCAACATGTTTCGTATCCCGTGGCAGGAACAGCTTGGCGAGCGCCTGTGCCGGCTCTCGGGCATGGAGCGGGCGTTCTTCTGCAACTCCGGCGCCGAGGCTAACGAGGCCGCGCTGAAGCTGGCGCGCTTGCACGCCACGGCCCGGAACGTCGCCCAACCCCAGGTGCTGGTGATGGAAAACAGTTTCCATGGGCGCACCTTGGCAACCCTGGCCGCCACCGGCAACCCGGCCGTTCACCGCGGCTTCGAGCCACTGATGCCAGGCTTCATCCGCGTGCCCTACGATGACATCGAGGCCGTGCGCCAGGTCGCGGCCAACTCGCCCAATGTGGTGGCCGTGCTGGTCGAGCCCGTGCAGGGCGAGGGCGGTGTGCACCCGGCGTCGGCGGGCTATCTGCAAGCGCTGCGCCAGCTGTGCGACGCGCACCAGTGGCTGATGATGATCGACGAGGTGCAGACCGGCATGGGCCGTACCGGCACCTGGTTCGGCTTCCAGCACGCCGGCATCGAGCCCGATGTCATCACCTTGGCCAAGGCCTTGGGCAATGGCTTCCCCATCGGCGCGTGCCTGGCCCGTGGCAAGGCCGCCGAGCTGTTCTCCCCTGGCCACCATGCCTCCACCTTCGGCGGCAACCCGCTGGCATGCCGCGTGGGCTGCACGGTGGTGGACATCATGCAGCGCGATCACCTGCCGCAGCGGGCTGCGGTGCTGGGCCAGCGTTTGCTGGCGGCCCTGCAACGGGCGCTGGCCGGGCACCCTGAGGTGGTGTCGGTGCGCGGCCTGGGCCTGATGGTCGGTATCGAGCTCAACCGCCCCTGCGCCGAACTGGTGGACCGGGCCCGGGACGAGCAACACCTGCTGATCACCGTCACCCGAGGTACCACGGTGCGCCTGCTGCCGCCACTGATCTGCTCCGAGGCGCAGATCGACGACATCGCTTCACGCGTGACCTGCTTGCTGTCATCCCAAGCCTGATTCAGAACAAGGACGCTTAATACATGTACGACTCGACGCTGACCCTCAACGCCTTCGATCCAGAGCTGCACGCCTCGATTCGCAACGAAGTGAATCGCCAGGAAGACCACATCGAGCTGATCGCCTCGGAGAACTATGCCAGCCCATTGGTGATGCAGATCCAGAGCACGGTGCTCACCAACAAATACGCCGAGGGCTATCCCGGCAAGCGCTACTACAGTGGCTGTGAATACGTGGACGTGGCCGAAAGCCTGGCCATCGAGCGGGTCAAGGCCCTGTTCAACTGCGACTACGCCAACGTGCAGCCCCACGCTGGCGCCCAGGCCAACGCGGCGGTGTTTTTGGCGCTGATCCAGCCAGGCGACACCGTGATGGGCATGAACCTGGCCCAGGGCGGGCACCTGACCCACGGCAACCCGGCCAACTTCTCGGGCCGCCACTACAAGATCGTGCCCTACGGCCTGGACCCGAAGACGGGCTTTCTGGACTATGACGAGATGGAGCGCATCGCGCTGGAAACCCGCCCGAAGATGCTCATCGGTGGTTTCTCGGCCTACTCGCGCTACAAGGACTGGGCACGCATGCGCAGCATCGCCGACAAGGTCGGGGCCATCTTCTGGGTGGACATGGCCCACGTGGCCGGTCTGGTTGCCGCTGGCGAATACCCGGACCCGCTGCCCCACGCCCATGTGGTCACCAGCACCACCCACAAGACCCTGCGCGGCCCACGCGGCGGCCTGATTCTGTCCAAGGGGCAGGACGAGAGTTTCTACAAGAAGCTCGATTCGGCGGTGTTCCCTGGTGTCCAGGGCGGCCCACTGATGCACCAGATCGCGGCCAAGGCCGTGGCCTTCAAGGAAGCGCTGTCGCCGGCATTTCGCAGCTACCAGACCCAGGTGGTAACCAATGCCCGGGCCATGGCCAAAGTGTTGCAGGCGCGCGGGTACAAGATCGTGTCGGACGGGACCGACAACCACATGATGCTGATCGACCTGTCGGCCAAGCCCTACACCGGCAAGGAAGCCGATGCGGCCTTGAGCAGCGCCTATATCACGGCCAACAAGAACTCGGTGCCTAACGATCCGCGTTCGCCGTTCGTGACCTCGGGGCTGCGCATCGGTACGCCGGCAGTGACCACCCGTGGGTTCGATGTCGAGGCGTGCGAGCAGGTGGCGGGCTGGTTGTGCGATGTGCTCGATGCCCTGGAAACCGGGCGCAGTGACGAGGTGGGGCACCATGTGCGTGAGCAGGTGGTTGCGCTGTGCCGTCGTTATCCGGTTTATGGCTGAGAGGGTCGGGACCTGGCACCGGAGGTGTCGGGGTTTTTGATGCAGGTTTCATAACCTGTGTGAAAGGGCTGCCTGGCAGCCCTTTCTTGTTGCTGAGTTTGCTGTGCCGTTGGGTATCGGATGAAGATCACCGGGGCCGCTGCGCGGCCCATCGCGGCGCAAGGCCGCTCCACTGGGTTTTGCGTATTTGAATACTGCTCGGATGTACTGTGGGAGCGGCCTAGTGCCGCGATGGGCCGCGCAGCGGCCCCAGGCTCCCAGCATCGAACGCGGGGCTCCAGCTACCGCGCCTGGGTCACCCGATCCACCAGGTACACCAGCCCGTGATAATCGATGCCACTGTGGGTCGACAAGCCAATCTCACAGGTGCGGCTGGTAGAAATACCCTCACCACAGTACTGCACGGCATCCTTCAGGCTGCGCAAGGCATGGGCATTGAGCTCCGGGGTGGTGAAGCCCTTGTCGCCAGCAAACCCGCAGCAATGAATGCCTTCCGGTATCACCACCTGGGTGCTGCACCGCCGCGCCAGGTCGATCAGGGCCTGGCTTTCGCCCAAGTGCTGCGTACTGCAGGTCACATGCACGGCCACCGGTTCATCCTGCGGGGTGAAGGTGAGCCGGTCGACCAGGTGCGTGCGGATGAAACGCACGGGGTCGTACAGGTCCAAACGGGTATCCCCCAGGTCCTGGACCAGGCGCAACGTGCAGGGGCTGGTGTCGCAATAGATCGGGTCCAGGCCGCCACGGCTGGCGTGCAGCAGGGCATTGATCAGCTCCTGGCGCTTGTGTTCGGCCTGCTCGGGGTAGCCTTTGGAGGCGAAGGGCTGGCCGCAGCACAGGCTTTCGGCATTCTCCGGGAAGACGACCTGATACCCCGCTTTCTCTAATAGGCTGCGGGTTTTGTCCAGCAACGAGCTCTGCTCGCGATCGGCATACGCAGGGCCCATGACCTTGGACACGCAGGCAGCCAGGTAGACCACGCGCGGGCGCGGGTCGTTGCTCGCCTCACCTACGCGCACAGGGCGCAGAGGCTGGGGCATCGCCGGGGTCCAGCGGGGCACGCGGCCTTTGCTGGTCTTGCTCAGGACGGCGCTCAAGCGGTTAAGACGAGGCGCGCCCAGTAGCTTGCGGGCTGTATTGGCGGCGGTCAGGGACAGGCGCGCGCCGCCCATGGCCGTCTTGAAGTGTTCGGCCAACCAGTCGGCGGTCTTGCCATGTTCGGCCGCCTGGGCGCGCAGCTTCTTGACCAGCTCGCCGGTGTTGATGCCCACCGGGCAGCGCTGGGCACACAGCCCCGTGGCAGCGCAGGTGTCCATGCCCTGGTACTGGAAGGTGTCGCGCAGGGCGCGGGTATCCTGGCCGTTGCGTTCCTTGGCCTGGATATCCCGCCACATGACGATGCGCTGGCGCGGGCTGAGGGTCAGCCCCTTGGACGGGCACACCGGCTCGCAGAAACCGCATTCGATGCACTTGTCGACGATTGCGTCGGCAGCCGGCAGCGGCTTGAGGTGCTTGAGGTGAATGGCCGGGTCTTCGCTGAGCACCACATCAGGGTTGAGAATGCCGTTAGGGTCGAGCAGGCGCTTGAGCTGCCACATCAGCTGGTAGGCATCATGCCCCCATTCGAGCGCCACGAAGGGCGCCATGTTGCGGCCGGTGCCGTGCTCGGCCTTGAGCGAGCCGCCGAACTCCACGGCCACCAACTGCGCCACGTCGTCCATGAAAGCCTGGTAGCGAGCCACTTCCTCGGCGCTGTTGAAACCCTGGGTGAAGACAAAGTGCAGGTTGCCTTCCAGCGCATGGCCGAAAATGATCGCCTCGTCGTAGCGGTGCTGGTCGAACAGCTGGATCAGGCGGTTGACGCCCTCGGCCAGTTGCTCGACGGGGAAGGTGACGTCTTCGATGATGACCGTGGTGCCGGTCTGGCGCACGGCGCCCACGGCGGGGAAGGTGTCCTTGCGGATCTTCCACAGCTGGTTGTACACCACCGGGTCTTCGCTGAAATCCACTTGCTGTTCCAGGGGGAACTCGGCAATCGAGGCCATCACCTGGTGCACCTGCTCGTGCAGCAGGGTCTGGCTGGCGGCGCGGGATTCGATCAACAGCGCGCAGGCGTTGGCCGACAGGCCCTTGACCCATACCGGCATGCCGGCCATGTCCTGCACCGAGCGCAGGCTGCGCCGGTCCAGCAACTCCACCGCCGACACGGGCTGGCGCTTGAGGATCGGCACGGCGCGGCAGCAGCTTTCGACACTGGGGAACACCAGCAGGGCGCTGGCCTTGTGTGGGTGGTCGGGCACGGTGTCGTAGGTCACCGCGCTGATGAAACCCAGGGTGCCCTCGGAGCCGACCAGCAGGTGCTGCAGGATGTCGAGCGGCTGGTCGAAATCCACCAGGGCATTGAGCGACAGGCCGGTGGTGTTCTTGAGCCGGTACTTGTGCCGGATGCGCTCGGCCAGGGCCGTGTTGGCGCGGGTCTCCCGGCCCAGGCGGGCGAGGGCGTCGAGCAAGGTGGCGTGGCTTTTCTGGAAGGCTGCGACGCTGGCCGGGTCCTCGCTGTCCAGGCAGGTGCCGTCGGCCAGCACCAGGCGCAGGCCGGCCAGGGTGTGGTAGGTGTTCTGCGCCGTGCCGCAGCACATGCCGCTGGCGTTGTTGGCGACGATGCCGCCAATCTTGCAAGCATTGATCGAGGCGGGGTCCGGGCCGATCTTGCGCCCGAACGGCGCCAGCCAGGCATTGGCCTGGGCGCCGATGACACCCGGCTGCAGCCTGATCTGCTCGCCCTGGCCGCGCACCTCGCGCCCGTTCCAGTTATCGCCCAGCACGATCAGGACCGAATCGCTGATGGCCTGGCCGGACAAGCTGGTGCCGGCAGCGCGGAAGGTGATGGGCACTCGCTCACGCTGGGCCAGCTTGATCAGGCCGACCACCTCGGCCTCGGACTCCACGCGCACCACCAGCTTGGGGATCAGGCGATAGAAGCTGGCATCGGTGCCGAAGGCCAGAGTAGAGGTCGGGTCGTCGAAGCGACGCTCGGCAGGTATCAGGCGCTCGGCATCGCGCAGAAACGCAGCAGGCAGGCTCATGCAGTCTCCTCGCGGGGCCGCGACGTCTGGTGCGGCGCGTGCCCCGGTAATCAGGCGGTGTTTCAGGCAGGCGCTCAGGCGCCCAGTTCGCGTACCAGCGAGTCGCGGGTGATCTCGCCGATGGACTTGGTGCCGGTCAGCACCATGGCCACGCGCATTTCTTTCTCGAACAGCTCCAGCAGGTTCTTCACCCCCGCCTGGCCATGAACTGCCAGGGCATACAGGAAGGCCCGGCCGATCAGCACGGTGTCCGCGCCCAGGGCGATCATGCGCACCACGTCCAGGCCGCTGCGAATGCCGGAGTCAGCCAGGATCTTCAGGTCGCCCTTCACCGCGTCGGCAATCGCCGGCAAGGCGCGGGCACTGGATAGCACGCCGTCGAGCTGGCGGCCACCGTGGTTGGACACGACGATGCCGTCGGCGCCGAACTTGACCGCATCGCGGGCATCGTCGGCGTCGAGGATGCCTTTGATGATCATCGGGCCGTCCCAGAACTCGCGGATCCACTCCAGGTCGCGCCAGGAAATGGACGGGTCGAAGTTGTTGGCCAGCCAGCCGATGTAGTCGGCCAGGCCGGTGGGGTTGCCCCGGTAGGTGGAGATGTTGCCCAGGTCGTGCGGGCGGCCCATGACGCCCACGTCCCATGCCCACTGCGGGTGGGTCATGGCTTGCAGCATACGCCGCAGCGGGCCGTTCTTGCCGCTCATGCCCGAGTGGGCATCACGGTAGCGGGCGCCGGGAGTAGGCATGTCGACGGTGAACACCAGGGTGCGAACGCCGGCGGCCTTGGCGCGCTCCAGGGCATTGCGCATGAAGCCGCGGTCCTTGAGCACGTACAGCTGGAACCACATCGGCCGGTCGATGGCCGGGGCCACTTCTTCGATGGGGCAGACCGAAACGGTGGACATCGTGAACGGGATGCCGTGGGCGGCCGCCGCACGGGCCGCCTGCACTTCGCCACGACGGGCGTACATGCCGGTCAGGCCGACCGGGGCCAGGGCCACGGGCATGCTCAGGGTTTCACCGAACAGCTCGGTCTGCAGGCTGAGTTCGGACATGTTCTTCAGCACGCGCTGGCGCAGGGCGATGCTGGCCAGGTCCGAAACGTTGTGGCGCAGCGTGTACTCGGCGTAGGCGCCGCCGTCGGCATAGTGGAACAAGAAGGGCGGCAACTTGCGTTGGGCGGCGGCGCGGTAATCGGTAGAGGCAGAAATGATCATGGGCTCTCGCAGCTTGGCAGGTGAGTAAGGCCGGGCAATGTGGGCTGCCCGGCCCCTTTCACTTTAGTGATGAACCAGCATGCCGGTCAGCCAGTAGGCCTGCACCAAGGTGATCAGGCCGACGATGGTGGCGAAGAACAGGCTGTGCTTGACGGTGAAGCGGAACAGGTCGGACTCCTTGCCCACAAGGCCGGTGGCGGCGCACGCCACGGCGATCGACTGCGGCGAGATCATCTTGCCGGTCACGCCGCCGCTGGTGTTGGCTGCAACCAGCAGGGTGTCGTTCACGCCGATCTGGTGTGCGGTGGTGGCTTGCAACGAGCTGAACAGGGCATTGGAGGAGGTGTCCGAACCGGTCAGGAACACCCCCAGCCAGCCCAGGAACGGCGAGAAGAACGGGAACGCTGCGCCGGTGCCAGCCAGTACCAGGGCCATGGTCGAGGACATGCCGGAGTAGTTGGTCACGAAAGCGAAGGCCAGCACCATGCCAATGGACAGGATGGGCCAGCGCAGCTCGTACAGGGTTTCCTTGAAAGTGGTCAGACCAGTTTTGAGGTTGATCTTGAGCACGGCCATGGAGATCAGCGCCGACAGGAAAATCGCGGTGCCCGTGGCAGAAATCGGGTCGAGCTTGAACACGGCCGGCATGGCCGTAGGCGCGGCCACGATGGGGGCGGTCTTGATCACCAGTTGGTCGAGGTGCGGGATGGCGAAGTTGAACACGAAGTTGTACATCGCACCGCCCGGGGCGAACGCGGCTTTGAAGGGCTTGAGGGTCCAGATCGTGACCAGCACCGTGAGAATCAGGAACGGCGACCAGGCTTTGAAGATTTCACCCAGGCTGTAGGGGCTTGGCTGGCTGCCACCGGTTTGCACCACGGCCGCGCCAACGCTGCCAGTGGCCGCTGCGAACGAGCGCTTGGGCTGCCACACTTTCAGGAACAGGGTCAGGGCGATCAGGCTGGCCAGGGCCGAGGTGATGTCCGGCAGTTCCGGGCCGATGAAGTTCGAGGTGAAGTACTGGGTGACGGCGAAGCTCAGGCCGGCCACCAGGGCTGCGGGCCAGGTTTCTTTCACGCCGCGCAGGCCGTCCATCATGAACACCAGCCAGAAAGGCACGAACAGCGACAGCAACGGCAGCTGGCGACCGGTCATGGCGCCGATGTGGAAGGCGTCGATGCCGGTGACCTGGCCTGCCACGATGATCGGGATGCCCAGCGCGCCGAAAGCGACCGGTGCGGTGTTCGCGATCAAGCACAGGCCTGCCGCGTACAACGGGTTGAAGCCAAGGCCCACCAGCAGCGCGGCGGTGATCGCTACCGGCGCACCAAAGCCGGCCGCCCCTTCCAGGAAGGCGCCAAAGCAGAAACCGATCAGCAGCACCTGCAAGCGCTGATCGTCGGTTATCGACAGCACCGAGCTGCGGATCACCTCGAACTGGCCGCTCTTGACCGTGAGTTTGTACAGGAACACGGCCGCGACGATGATCCAGGCGATGGGCCACAGACCATAGAGGAAGCCGTAGCCGGCAGCGGCCAGAGCCATGTCGACAGGCATCTTGAAGGCGAAGATCGCCACCAGGATCGACAGACCCAAGGTGATGCTGCCGGCGACGTGGCCTTTGAGGCGGAAGACGGCCAGGGCCAGGAAGAAGAATACGATGGGGATGACCGCCGCCAGGGCGGACAGGCCGAGACTGCCCAGCGGGCTGTAGAGTTGTTGCCAGGTTTGCATATGGGGTGGCCCCTAATTGTTGTTGGTCATGCGCTGGCCCTGGATAATTGGTAAGACCAATTTACAATGGCTCGCCGCTAGGTTAAAAGCGCACACGGGGGTGTGTCAATTTGTCCGAGGCAGCACTTTGGTCGAATGCCGATAAGCGGGCAGGTGATGTGGCATGAAAAACGAGCGCTGGTGGGTGTCGGCCGGCTGCGGATCGGCGAGAATGGATGCCCCGGATATCAGCCGGGATTCGTGGAGAGCGTGTGATGGTTTTTGATCAGGTCCGCCAGCGGCGCCTGTCCGACGACATTGTCGATCGGTTGGAAGGGATGATTCTGGAAGGCACGTTGACGTCGGGCCAGCGGCTGCCGGCCGAACGCGTGCTGGCCGAGCAGTTCGGGGTGTCACGCCCGTCGCTGCGCGAAGCGATCCAGAAGCTGGTGGCCAAGGGCTTGCTGGTCAGCAAGCAGGGCGGCGGCAACTATGTGGCGCAGTCGCTGGGCTCCACGTTCAGCGACCCGTTGTTGCAACTGCTCGAACACAGCCCCCAAGCGCAACACGACCTGCTGGAGTTCCGCCACACCCTGGAGGCGTCTTGTGCCTATTACGCTGCCCAGCGCGCCACTGCACCCGACCGGGCTCGCTTGAAGGAGGCGTTCGACGTGCTGCAGGACTGCTACGCGCGGGCAGGGGAGGTCACACGGGCCGAAGAAGGCGCCGCCGATGCGCGTTTTCACCTGGCCATTGCCGAGGCCAGTCACAATGCCGTGCTGCTGCATACCATCCGCGGGTTGTTCGACTTGCTCAAGCGCAACGTGGTCACCAACATCGGGGGCATGTATCAGCAACGCAGCGAAACGCGCGACATGCTGATCAGTCAGCACCGGGAGTTGTACCTGGCGATTGTCGAAGGTCGGGCCGAGGATGCGCGGGAGGTGTCCAGCCGGCACATTCTGTACGTGCAGGAGGTGCTTGAAGAGGCGCACGAAGAGGCGCAGCGGGTCGCGCGGGCGGAGCGGCGCAACGGGCACTAGGGGTATTTGTGCAGGCGAGTGTGCGCGTGAACAGCAGGCCGCTGCGGGCGACGTGCTGTTCATGGCAAGTACACATCCCTTTGAGGAACAGATCGGGCAACTAGCTGCCCGTATCATCACTCGGCGGGGAAGGGGGCAAACGTTAGTCTTCCTTGCCCTTGTTGCGTACGGCCCGCTGCAGCTCGCGGTTGGAATCGCGTTCGCGCACGGTATCGCGCTTGTCGTATTCCTTCTTGCCCTTGCCCAGTGCGATTTCGCACTTGATCAGGTGCTTGCTCCAGTACAGCGCCAATGCCACGCAGGTATAACCCTTCTGCGCCACGGCCGCTTCCAGGCGCTCGAGCTCACGCTTGTTGAGCAGCAGCTTGCGGGTGCGGATGGGGTCTGCGATGACGTGGGTGCTGGCTGTGGTCAGCGGGGTGATGTGGCTGCCGAACAGCCAGGCCTCACCGTCCTTGAGCAGCACATAGCTGTCAACGAGGTGCGCCTTGCCGGCTCGCAGGCTTTTTACTTCCCAGCCGGACAGGACCAGCCCGGCCTCGAACTTGTGCTCGATGAAGTAATCGTGTCGCGCTTTCTTGTTCTGCGCGATGGTCCCGGTCGGATGTTTTTTTTGCTTAGCCATAGGGACGGCATTATAGGCAAGTCCGCGCGTCGTCCGCTATGGGATTTCTGCGTGCTTGAGCCACTGGAATGAATACCGGACAATACCTGCACTGTCATAGGTACAGAACCTGTAATCGGAATGCTGCGAAGCACCGCCACCCAGCCTTGGAAGTGACGCCTGGATGACTACCCATATTCAACGCTCCGCCCTGCTGCCATACCCCGCCCAGGCCTTGTACGACCTGGTAAACGATGTGGCCAGCTACCCGGACTTCTTGCCCTGGTGTTCCGACTCGACGGTGCTCGAAGCCAGCGAAACCCACATGCGCGCCAAGCTCGAGGTGGCCAAAGGCGGTATCAGCCAGCACTTCGTTACCCGTAATGTGCTGGTGCCGGGGCAATCCATCGAGATGAACCTGGAGGAGGGGCCGTTCTCTCAGCTGCACGGCATCTGGGTGTTCAAGCCCTTGGGTGAGAAGGCCTGCAAGATCAGCCTGGACTTGTCGTTCGACTATGCCGGCTCATTGGTGCGCGCCACCTTGGGGCCGCTGTTCAATCAGGCCGCCAATACCCTGGTGGATGCGTTTTGCGAGCGTGCCAAGCAGTTGTACGCTGCTTCCTAAGGGTTGCAATCGAGGTATGGCCACACTCAAGTGGCAGGGAGCGATGACGCTCGATTGGAAGCGTCTCTTGCAGCAATGAAAAAGCCCGGACACTGTCCGGGCTTTTTCGTATCAGCGCGTTTAGCGCGTTTCCAGCGGTGCCGGTGTAGGCACTGGCGTGGTTTCGATGGTGTCGATCTCGCGCTGGATGGATTCCTCGACCGAGCCTGGTTTGGCCGGTTTTTCTTCCGGTTGGGCTGCCGGCTGCTCGCCGTTGGCACCTGGGCTGACCGTGGTGTCGCCGCTGCCACCAAGGATTTCCTGGTCGCGGCTGACGCCCGGCATGAAGTCGCCAGACAGGCTTACCAGCTGGTCGCTTTCATTGAAGAAAATGCTCATGCGTTCCTGTTGGCGCTGACCGCCACCAGGTTGCAGGCTGTATAGGTAGTCCCACCGGTTGGTGTGGAACGTATCCTGAATCAGAGGGTTGCCCATGATAAACCGCACTTGCCGCCGGGTCATTCCCGGACGCAATTGGTCTATCATGTCCTGCGTGACGACATTGCCCTGCTGGATGTCGATTTTGTAAACCCCGGGAAACGAGCAACCGGCGAGTGCGAGCAGTCCCACGAAGGTGAGGCTGGTTAGCAAGAGCTTGGTGTTTTGCATCGGTGGGCGACTTCCACTATCTTGGCTGGACAACGTAAACACCGATCATACCCGTATTAAGAGAAGCTGCGAAGCAGCATCGGCGAGAAAGCTGACCATGGTTGAAAATAGCGAATTGCGCAAAGCCGGTCTCAAGGTGACCCTGCCTCGAGTCAAGATCCTTCAAATGCTCGACTCTGCCGAGCAGCGTCACATGAGCGCCGAAGATGTGTACAAGGCCCTCATGGAGGCAGGCGAGGATGTTGGCCTGGCCACCGTGTACCGTGTACTGACCCAGTTCGAAGCAGCGGGTCTGGTGGTTCGCCACAACTTCGACGGCGGTCATGCGGTGTTCGAACTGGCCGATGGCGGTCACCACGACCATATGGTCAACGTGGATACCAGTGAAGTCATCGAGTTCATGGACGCCGAGATCGAGAAGCGTCAGCGTGAAATCGTCGAAGAGCATGGTTTCGAGCTGGTGGACCACAACCTGGTCCTTTATGTGCGTAAGAAGAAGTAACGATTACTTCGTTCTGAACAGCAAAGGCGACCCTGGGGTCGCCTTTGTTTTTTCTGCAAACGGTGGTGGTGACCGTTATTCCGGCCCTGTGCCGAAGTGCCTCAGGCCTTGCCGCTGACCACCATCTTGCGCGCATGGGCCAGCGATTCCTTGGTCAGGTCGATGCCACCCAGCATGCGCGCCACTTCTTCGACCCGCTCGCGTTTGCCAAGGCTGGCCACGGCCGTGTGCGTGGTATCGCTCTCGCGGACCTTGTGCACGAACAGGTGGTGATGCCCTTGGGCGGCTACCTGAGGCAGGTGGGTGACGGTCAGCACCTGGCCGCGTTCGCCCAGGCGACGCAACAGCTGGCCCACGATTTCCGCCGTAGGCCCGCCGATACCCACGTCCACTTCGTCGAATACCAGGGTAGGGATGCGCGACGTCTGTGCCGTAATGACCTGGATCGCCAGGCTGATCCGGGACAGTTCGCCGCCCGAGGCGACTTTGGACAGCGCCTTGAGAGGCTGGCCGGGGTTGGCGCTGACCAGCAATTCGATCTGCTCCAGCCCATTGGGTGATAGGTCGGCCGTGTCATTGGGCGTGAGCTGAATGCAGAAGCGGCCACCGGGCATGCCCAGGCGCTGGATTTCCTGCTCGACCGCCTCTGCCAGTTGCTTGGCGGCATGCTGACGCAACCCGCTCAGTTCGCGGGCCTTCTCTTTATAGTGCTGAGCGAATGCAGCCATTTCTTCGCCCAGGCGCTCCAGGGATTCATCGCTGGCGTTGAGCCCTTCGAGCTCCTCCATCAACTGCTGCTGCAGGTGCGGTAGCTCCGTGGGGTGCACCCGGTGTTTGCGCGCCAGGGTGTAGATAGTGTCGAGGCGCTCTTCCAGGGCCTGGAGGCGCATGGGGTCGGCATCGAAATTGTCGAGGAAGCGGTTGAGTTCGCCCACGGCTTCTTCCACCTGAATCTGCGCGCTGGCAATCAGGTTGGCCGCTTCCGACAGTGCCTTGGGGGCGTTGCTGGCAGCGCCCAGCCGGTTGAGGCTGGAGGTGAGCGCGCCAAGCACATTGCCCGAATCGCTTTCACTGCACTGGTCGATGACCTGGCGGCAAATGCCGAACAGGGCCTCGGCGCTGGTGAGGTTCTTGTGCTCCTGCTCCAGGTGCTCCAGCTCGTTTTCGCCCAGGCCTAGGTTGTCCAGCTCTTCGAGCTGGTAGCTGAGCAGTTGGTGACGGGCACGCTGTTCGTCGCCGGAATTGGACAGGCGCTCCAGTTCGAGCCGGGTCTGGTTCCAGCGCTTGGCCGCCATCTGCACTTGCCGGGCCAGGTCGATGGCCCCGGCGTACTCGTCGAGCAGGCGCCGGTGGGTATCGGCCTTGAGCAGGGACTGGTGCTCGTGCTGGCTGTGGATGTCGATCAGCAGCTCGCCCAGAGCCTTGAGGTCACCGAGGGGGCAGGGCGTACCGTTGATATAGCCACGGCTGCGGCCTTCGGCAGTGATGACACGCCGCAGGATGCACAGCCCATCGCTGGCCAGGTCACGTTCGGCGAGCCAAGTGTGGGCCTCGGGGATGTCGACCAGGTCGAACGTGGCGAGGATGTCGGCCTTGTCGGTGCCGGGGCGTACCACGCCGCTGTCGGCGCGGTCGCCCAGGGCCAGGCCCAGGGCATCGAGCATGATCGACTTGCCCGCACCTGTCTCGCCCGTGATCACGGACATGCCGCGGGCGATTTCCAGGTCGAGGTGTTCGACGATGGCGTAGTTGTGAATGGACAGGTGCACCAGCATGAGGGCGACTCCAGAAAGTCATGTCTGGTTATTTATACAGTAGTTTTTTCCAGCCTGCCAATGCCCTTTTGGTGCAAACGCTTCAAGGCGTAAAAACCAGGCTGCCCCTTGAAGCTGTATTTTCCGGCCCCATATACGCCACATCACCGGCGAGCCTGGCTCGCAGTCCACCAAATTGCGCAGGAGATATCCCATGGCTGATGAGCAGCTGAACGAGAAAGACCTCAACGTCGAGCAAACCGGTGCCGACAACGCAGCTGATGCCCGCGTGCTGGAACTCGAAGAACAGCTGGCCGCGGCCAAGGACCAGTCACTGCGTACCGTGGCCGAACTGCAGAACATTCGCCGGCGTGCCGAGCAGGATGTGGAAAAGGCGCACAAGTTCGCCCTGGAGAAGTTCTCCACCGACCTGCTGCCTGTGATCGACAGCCTGGAACTGGCCCTGACTCACTCCAGCGCCCAGGACGAACACGTCAAGCAGATCCGCGAGGGCGTCGAGCTGACCCTGAAGATGTTCCAGGACACCCTCAAGCGCTACAACCTCGAAGCCATCGATCCGCATGGTCAGCCGTTCAACCCTGAGCACCACCAGGCCATGGCCATGCAGGAAAACGCCGAGGTCGAACCCAACAGCGTACTGAACGTGTTCCAGAAGGGCTACCTGCTCAATGGCCGCCTGCTGCGCCCCGCCATGGTGGTGGTCAGCAAGGCGCCGAGCGCAGCGCAACCTTCTATCGATGAAAAGGCTTGAAATCCTTTCGGGCATCCCCATCTAGGTGTCAAGCCTTCAAGTATTACCGCAGTTGGCCGCAGTAGCCGCTGCTACCTCATTCAAGTTTCGGGAGAGTTAACATGGGCAAGATCATCGGTATCGACCTGGGGACCACCAACTCGTGCGTCTCCGTGCTGGAAAACGGTAACGTCAAGGTCATCGAGAACGTCGAGGGTGCGCGTACCACCCCATCGATCGTGGCATACGCCAACGATGGTGAAATCCTGGTCGGCCAGTCGGCCAAGCGCCAGGCCGTGACCAACCCGCACAACACCCTGTTCGCAGTCAAGCGCCTGATCGGCCGCCGCTTCGAAGAAGACGTCGTACAGAAAGACATCAAGCTGGTGCCTTACAAGATCGTCAAGGCCAGCAACGGCGACGCCTGGGTCCAGGCCAGCGGCAAGGACATGGCGCCACCGCAGATCAGCGCCGAAGTTCTGAAGAAAATGAAGAAGACCGCCGAAGACTACCTCGGCGAGCCTGTGACCGAAGCGGTCATCACCGTACCGGCCTACTTCAACGACAGCCAGCGTCAGGCCACCAAGGACGCCGGCCGCATCGCCGGTCTGGACGTCAAGCGCATCATCAACGAGCCGACCGCCGCTGCACTGGCCTACGGCATGGACAAGGCCAAGGGCGACCACACCGTGATCGTCTATGACCTGGGTGGTGGTACCTTCGACGTTTCGGTCATCGAAATTGCCGAAGTCGACGGCGAGCACCAGTTTGAAGTACTGGCCACCAACGGCGACACCTTCCTGGGTGGCGAAGACTTCGACATGCGCCTGATCGACTACCTCGTCGACGAGTTCAAGAAAGAGTCCGGCATGGACCTGAAGAACGATCCACTGGCCCTGCAGCGCCTGAAGGAAGCTGCTGAAAAGGCCAAGATCGAGCTGTCTTCGGCCCAGTCGACCGACGTCAACCTGCCGTACATCACTGCAGATGCAACCGGTCCGAAGCACCTGAACGTGAAGATTTCCCGCGCCAAGCTGGAATCGCTGGTCGAGGACCTGGTCAGCCGCACCATCGAGCCTTGCCGCATCGCGCTCAAGGACGCCGGTATCGACGCCAGCAAGATCGACGACGTGATCCTGGTCGGCGGTCAGACCCGTATGCCGCTGGTTCAGAAAGCCGTTGCCGACTTCTTCGGCAAGGAAGCGCGCAAGGACGTGAACCCGGACGAAGCCGTCGCCATGGGTGCTGCCATCCAGGGCGCAGTCTTGGCCGGTGACGTGAAGGACGTCCTGCTGCTGGACGTCAGCCCGCTGACCCTCGGTATCGAAACCATGGGCGGCGTGATGACTTCGCTGATCGAGAAGAACACCACCATCCCGACCAAGAAGTCGCAGGTGTTCTCGACTGCTGACGACAACCAGGGGGCGGTGACCATTCACGTGCTGCAAGGCGAGCGCAAGCAGGCGGCACAGAACAAGTCGCTGGGCAAGTTCGACCTGGCTGACATTCCGCCAGCGCCACGTGGCGTGCCGCAGATCGAAGTGACCTTCGACATCGACGCCAACGGCATCCTGCACGTCAGCGCCAAAGACAAGGCCACCGGCAAGTCGCAGTCCATCGTCATCAAGGCCAACTCCGGCCTGTCGGACGACGAAATCGAGCGCATGGTGCGTGACGCCGAGGCCAATGCCGAGGAAGACCGCAAGTTCGAAGAACTGGCCGCTGCCCGTAACCAGGGTGATGCACTGGTTCACTCGACCCGCAAGATGGTCGCTGACGCGGGTGACAAGGTCACCGCTGAAGAGAAGACTGCCATCGAAGCGGCCGTGGTTGCCCTGGAAACCGCCGTCAAAGGCGACGACAAGGCTGCCATCGACGCCAAGGTCGAAGAGCTGTCCAAGGTCTCTGCACCGGTTGCCCAGAAAATGTACGCCGAGCAGTCGGCCGAACAGCCTCAGGGCGGCGCGCAGCAGGCCGAGCCGGAAGCCAAGCACGACGACGTGGTGGACGCCGAGTTCGAAGAAGTGAAAGACAACAACAAGCAGTAAGTCCTGCAAGTTGTCGGCCAGTGCACCGCCGTTTGGCGGTGGACTGGTAGGATGTCGCCGCGCGGGGGCTTGCTCCCGCGTTGACGTATCTGGAATTCGAGAATTTTTGCAGCATTTGTCAGCCCCCCGTGGGGAGCAGATGCTGACGGCGCGGCGCAGATGCCGGACGCCCAACAAGGTGCAAATGACCTATGTCCAAGCGTGATTATTATGAGGTCCTGGGTGTCGAGCGCGGCGCCACGGATGCTGACCTCAAGAAGGCCTATCGCCGGTTGGCGATGAAGTACCACCCCGACCGCAACCCGGGTGATAAAGAGTCCGAAGACAAATTCAAGGAAGCCAACGAGGCGTACGAGGTCCTGTCGGATGCCAGCAAGCGCGCGGCGTTCGATCAATATGGCCATGCCGGCGTCGATCCGAGCATGGGTGGCGGCGGGGCCGGTTTCGGGGGCGCTAACTTCTCCGACATCTTCGGTGATGTGTTCAGCGACTTCTTCGGTGGTGGCCGGGGTGGCGGACGCGGCGGCGCTCAGCGCGGCAGCGACCTGCGTTACACCCTGGAGTTGAACCTGGAAGAAGCCGTGCGCGGCACCACGGTCAGCATTCGCGTGCCGACGCTGGTCAACTGCCAGCCATGCGATGGCAGCGGTGCGAAGAAAGGCTCCACCCCGTCGACCTGCCCCACCTGCGGTGGTATCGGCCAAGTACGCATGCAGCAGGGCTTCTTCTCGGTGCAGCAGACCTGCCCGCGCTGCCATGGCCAGGGCAAGATCATCACCGACCCTTGCGGGGCCTGCCATGGCGAAGGCCGGGTCGAGGAATACAAGACCCTGTCGGTCAAGGTGCCAGCAGGTGTCGACACCGGTGATCGCATTCGCCTGTCGGGCGAGGGTGAAGCCGGCGCGCACGGTGGGCCGACCGGCGACCTGTACGTGGTGATCAACGTGCGTGAGCATGAGATCTTCCAGCGTGATGGCAAGCACCTGTACTGCGAAGTGCCGATCAGCTTCACCGACGCTGCGCTGGGTGGCGAACTCGAAGTGCCAACCCTCGATGGTCGGGTCAAGCTGCGCATCCCCGAAGGCACCCAGACCGGTAAGCAGTTCCGCCTGCGTGGCAAGGGCGTGGCGCCTGTGCGCGGTGGTGGTGCGGGTGATTTGCTGTGCCGCGTGGCGGTGGAAACGCCGGTCAACCTCAGCCGTCGTCAGCGCGAACTGCTCGAAGAGCTGCGTGATTCGCTCGAAGGCGACAGCTCCCATTCGCCCAAGGCCAGTGGCTGGTTCGATGGCGTGAAGCGCTTCTTCGGCGATCTTTGACAAGGAAAAGGCTATGCGACGTATTGCAGTGATGGGCGCGGCAGGGCGAATGGGCAAGACCCTCGTCGAAGCCGTGCAGCAAACCGCAGGTGCCGGCCTGACGGCTGCCATCGACCGCCCGGACAGCACGCTGGTGGGTGCGGATGCAGGCGAGTTGGCCGCCCTGGGGCGCATTGGCGTGCTGCTGTCCGACGACCTGGTCAAGGTTGCCGATGACTTCGACGTGCTGATCGACTTCACCCATCCATCGGTCACCCTGAAGAACCTGGCGTTCTGCCGTAAGCATGGCAAGGCCATGGTCATCGGCACCACCGGGTTCACCGTGGAAGAAAAGCACCTGCTGGCCGAGGCGGGCAAGGACATTCCGATTGTGTTCGCGGCCAACTTCAGTGTGGGGGTCAACCTCAGCCTCAAGCTGCTGGACATCGCGGCGCGTGTGCTGGGCGACGACGTCGATATCGAGATCATCGAGGCGCACCACCGCCATAAAGTCGATGCGCCTTCGGGCACCGCGCTGCGCATGGGCGAAGTGGTGGCCAATGCGCTGGGGCGCGACCTGCAGGAAGTGGCGGTGTATGGCCGCGAAGGGCAGACCGGTGCACGTGATCGCAAGACCATTGGCTTTGCCACGGTGCGCGCCGGTGACGTGGTCGGTGATCACACGGTGCTGTTTGCTGCCGAAGGCGAGCGCCTGGAGATCACCCACAAGGCCTCCAGCCGCATGACGTTCGCCAAGGGTGCCGTGCGAGCGGCCTTGTGGCTGGACGGGCGCGAGCCTGGCCTGTACGACATGCAGGATGTGCTCGAGCTGCACTGAGCCCTCGGCCCAGACCAGAGTAACCTGCCGCCGATGATACGCACCCAGGCGTGTCTGGGCGGTGGGGCTCACCTCTAGCAAGTGGCTCTGGTAGCGGTCTGTCGCATTCATGTGTTTAAGAGGCACATATGCGGTAGACCGAAAACGCACTTTTCTGTAAGCTACAGCTTTAGTGTGTCCACTAAAAGCGCGCAGCGAATTGAATTCAGCACATAAAAGCGGGGTGACGTGTCCATACGTCACTCCGCTTTTTTGCAACCTGCGATCGCCCTTTCATGCTTGATTTTCGGGAGGTCTTCTTGACAAAGCCAGCCATACTCGCCCTTGCCGACGGCAGTATTTTCCGCGGTGAGGCAATCGGTGCCGACGGCCAGACCGTTGGTGAAGTGGTATTCAACACCGCTATGACCGGCTACCAGGAAATCCTTACAGACCCTTCCTACGCGCAGCAAATCGTTACCCTGACCTACCCGCACATCGGCAACACCGGCACCACGCCAGAAGACGCAGAATCCAACCGCGTCTGGTCGGCCGGCCTGGTCATTCGCGATCTGCCGCTGCTGGCCAGCAACTGGCGTAACACCCAGTCGCTGCCCGAGTACCTCAAGGCCAACAACGTGGTGGCCATTGCGGGCATCGACACCCGTCGTCTGACTCGAATCTTGCGTGAAAAGGGCGCTCAGAACGGCTGCATCCTGGCCGGTGACGACATCAGCGAAGAAGCCGCAATCGCCGCTGCGCGCGGCTTCCCAGGCCTCAAGGGCATGGACCTGGCCAAGGTGGTTTCCACCAAGGAGCGTTACGAATGGCGTTCCAGCGTGTGGGAGCTCAAGACCGACAGCCACCCCACCCGCGAAGCTGCCGACTTGCCTTATCACGTGGTGGCGTTCGACTACGGCGTCAAGCTGAACATCCTGCGCATGCTGGTCGCCCGTGGCTGCCGCGTCACCGTGGTGCCGGCCCAGACGCCCGCCAGCGAAGTGCTGGCCCTCAACCCGGACGGCGTGTTCCTGTCCAACGGCCCGGGCGACCCCGAGCCCTGTGACTACGCCATCCAGGCGATCAAGGAAATCCTGGAAACCGACATCCCGGTCTTCGGCATCTGCCTGGGCCACCAGCTGCTGGCCCTGGCCTCCGGCGCCAAGACCGTGAAGATGGGCCACGGCCACCACGGTGCCAACCACCCGGTGCAGGACCTCGATACCGGTGTGGTCATGATCACCAGCCAGAACCACGGCTTTGCGGTGGACGAAGCGACCTTGCCTGGCAACGTGCGCGCCATTCACAAGTCGCTGTTCGACGGTACCCTGCAGGGTATCGAGCGCACCGACAAGAGCGCGTTCAGCTTCCAGGGCCACCCTGAAGCGAGCCCAGGCCCGACCGACGTCGCGCCACTGTTCGATCGTTTCACCGATGCCATGGCCAAGCGCCGCTGAGTCTCCTGCTTCAAGGCCCCGGGCTGGCATGCGCCATGCCCGGATGCGCCTGACCCAGATTGTTCAACGCGGCTTGCCGACTGACCCCGGATTTGAGTGACAACCATGCCAAAACGTACAGACATCAAAAGCATCCTGATTCTCGGCGCTGGCCCGATCGTGATCGGCCAGGCCTGCGAATTCGACTACTCCGGCGCCCAGGCTTGCAAAGCCCTGCGTGAGGAGGGGTTCCGCGTCATCCTGGTGAACTCCAACCCAGCCACCATCATGACCGACCCGGCCATGGCCGACGCCACCTACATCGAGCCGATCAAATGGCAGTCGGTGGCCAAGATCATCGAGAAAGAGCGCCCTGACGCTGTCCTGCCGACCATGGGTGGCCAGACTGCCCTGAACTGCGCCCTGGACCTGGAGCGCCACGGCGTTCTGGAGAAATTCGGCGTGGAAATGATCGGCGCCAATGCCGACACCATCGACAAGGCCGAAGACCGCTCGCGCTTCGACAAGGCCATGAAGGACATCGGCCTGGAGTGCCCGCGCTCCGGTATCGCCCACAGCATGGAAGAGGCCAACGCGGTGCTCGAGAAGCTTGGCTTCCCTTGCATCATCCGTCCGTCGTTCACCATGGGCGGCACTGGCGGCGGCATCGCCTACAACCGCGAAGAATTCGAAGAAATCTGCACCCGTGGCCTGGACCTGTCGCCGACCAAGGAACTGCTGATCGACGAATCGCTGATCGGTTGGAAGGAATACGAGATGGAGGTGGTCCGCGACAAGAAGGACAACTGCATCATCGTCTGCTCCATCGAGAACTTCGACCCGATGGGCGTGCACACCGGCGACTCGATCACCGTCGCGCCGGCGCAGACCCTGACCGATAAGGAATACCAGATCATGCGCAACGCCTCCCTGGCGGTGCTGCGTGAAATCGGCGTCGAGACCGGCGGTTCCAACGTGCAGTTCGGCATTTGCCCGAATACCGGTCGTATGGTCGTCATCGAGATGAACCCGCGGGTGTCGCGCTCCTCGGCATTGGCTTCGAAAGCCACCGGCTTCCCGATCGCCAAGATCGCCGCCAAGCTGGCCATCGGCTACACCCTGGACGAGCTGCAGAACGACATCACCGGTGGCCGCACGCCGGCTTCCTTCGAGCCGTCGATCGACTACGTGGTGACCAAGTTGCCACGCTTTGCCTTCGAGAAATTCCCGAAGGCCGACGCTCGTCTGACGACCCAGATGAAATCTGTCGGTGAAGTCATGGCCATCGGCCGTACCTTCCAGGAATCCTTGCAGAAAGCCCTGCGCGGCCTGGAAGTCGGCGCCTGCGGCCTCGACCCGAAAGTCGACCTGGCCAGCCCCGAGGCTGCCAGCATCCTCAAGCGCGAGCTGACCGTACCGGGCGCCGAGCGCATCTGGTATGTAGCCGACGCCATGCGTTCGGGCATGACCTGCGAGCAGATCTTCGACCTGACCGGCATCGACATGTGGTTCCTGGTGCAGATGGAAGACCTGATCAAGGAGGAGGAGAAGGTCAAGACCCTGGCCCTCACTGCGATCGACAAGGACTGCATGCTGCGCCTCAAGCGCAAGGGTTTCTCGGACCAGCGTCTGGCCAAGCTGCTGGGCATCACCGACAAGACCCTGCGCCGTCACCGCCACAAGCTGGAAGTGTTCCCGGTGTACAAGCGCGTCGACACCTGCGCCGCCGAGTTCGCCACCGACACCGCCTACCTCTATTCCACCTACGAGGAGGAATGCGAGGCGAATCCGTCGAGCCGCGACAAGATCATGATCCTCGGCGGTGGTCCTAACCGCATTGGCCAGGGCATCGAGTTCGACTACTGCTGCGTGCACGCCGCCTTGGCGCTGCGTGACGACGGTTACGAGACCATCATGGTCAACTGCAACCCGGAAACCGTGTCCACCGACTACGACACTTCCGACCGCCTGTACTTCGAGCCGCTGACCTTGGAAGACGTGCTGGAAGTCTGCCGCGTCGAGAAGCCCAAGGGCGTGATCGTGCACTACGGCGGCCAGACCCCGCTCAAGCTTGCCCGCGCCCTGGAAGAAGCCGGCGTGCCGATCATCGGCACCAGCCCCGACGCCATCGACCGTGCCGAAGACCGTGAGCGCTTCCAGCAGATGGTGCAGCGCCTGAACCTGCTACAGCCGCCAAATGCCACCGTGCGCAGCGAAGAAGAGGCCATCAGCGCCGCCGGCACCATCGGTTACCCGCTGGTCGTGCGTCCGTCCTACGTCCTGGGTGGTCGCGCCATGGAGATCGTCTACGAGCTGGACGAGCTCAAGCGCTACCTGCGCGAAGCCGTGCAGGTGTCCAACGACAGCCCGGTGCTGCTGGACCACTTCCTCAACTGCGCCATCGAGATGGACGTGGATGCGGTCTGCGACGGTACCGACGTGGTCATCGGCGCGATCATGCAGCACATCGAACAGGCCGGCGTTCACTCCGGTGACTCGGCATGCTCGCTGCCGCCTTACTCGCTGAGCAAGGAGGTGCAGGATGAAGTGCGTGTGCAGGTCAAGAAAATGGCCCTGGAGCTGGGCGTGGTTGGCCTGATGAACGTGCAGCTGGCCCTGCAGGGCGACAAGATCTACGTGATCGAAGTCAATCCGCGCGCCTCGCGTACCGTACCGTTCGTGTCCAAGTGCATCGGCACGTCGCTGGCCATGATCGCCGCTCGTGTCATGGCAGGCAAAACCCTGAAGGAGCTGGGCTTCACTCAGGAAATCATCCCGAACTTCTATAGCGTGAAGGAAGCCGTCTTCCCATTCGCCAAGTTCCCAGGGGTTGACCCGATCCTCGGCCCTGAGATGAAATCGACCGGTGAAGTGATGGGTGTCGGTGACAGCTTCGGTGAAGCCTTCGCCAAGGCCCAGATGGGTGCCAGCGAAGTGCTGCCGACCGGTGGTACTGCGTTCATCAGCGTGCGTGACGACGACAAGCCGCAAGTGGCCGGCGTTGCCCGCGACCTGATCGCCCTGGGCTTCGAAGTGGTGGCGACCGCAGGTACCGCCAAGGTCATCGAGGCGGCGGGCCTGAAGGTGCGCCGCGTGAACAAGGTGACCGAAGGCCGTCCTCACGTGGTCGACATGATCAAGAACGACGAAGTGTCGCTGATCATCAACACCACTGAAGGCCGTCAGTCGATCGCCGATTCCTACTCGATTCGCCGCAATGCGCTGCAGCACAAGATCTACTGCACCACGACCATTGCGGCCGGTGAAGCCATCTGCGAGGCGCTGAAATTCGGTCCGGAAAAAACCGTTCGCCGCCTGCAGGATCTGCACGCAGGACTCAAAGCATGAGCATGACCAAATACCCGATGACTGTTCAGGGCGCTCGCGCCCTGGAAGAAGAACTGCTCTTTCTGAGCAAGACCGAGCGCCCGCGCCTGAGCCAAGCCATTGGTGAAGCGCGTGAGCTGGGCGACTTGAAGGAGAACGCCGAATACCATGCTGCCCGCGAAGAGCAGGGCATGGTCGAGGCGCGTATCCGTGACATCGAAGGCCGTTTGCAGAACTCGGTCGTGATCGACGTGACCACCATTGCCCATACGGGCAAGGTCATCTTCGGCACAACCGTCGATCTGGAAAACACCGAAACGGGTGATCAGGTCACTTATCAGATCGTTGGCGAAGATGAAGCCGACGTGAAGAAAGGCAAGCTGTCCAACAGTGCGCCGATCGCTCGCGCCATCATCGGCAAGGAAGAGGGTGACACCGTTGTCGTCAAGACGCCAAACGGTACGGTCGAGTACGAGATTGTCGAAGTCAAGCACATCTGACCGGCGCCTGCGGGCGCCTTCCCTTGAGGGGATCCTCTGGCAACTGGCCCAGGTATTCTGGGTCGGTGGCCTGTGGGTGTTCCACGTGGGGTTGGTGCCTGCTTTGAAAGTCAGCGGCCTTGCGCCATTGCTGGTGCAGGACATTGCCGGGCAGATCGACCGTTGGTTGATCGGCGTGGCACTGCTCGGCCTGATCACTCAGCTGGCGGTATTGGCAAGGGTGGAAGGCCTGGCTGCCTGGTGGCGCCAGTTCCGTGGCCAGATGCTGTTACTGGGCCTTGGGGCCTGCATCGGCTACTACACCTTGCGTTACGGGATTTCCGTAGGCGAGCGCTGGCAGATGTTCTGTTTCCTGGTGCTGGGCTTCTCCGGCATCGTACTGGTGGCCCAGCCCGTCCCACTCAGGGCGCGTCACGCGCGCCACTGAGCGGCACCACCGTTACTTGTAACGGTGGACGTTGGACAGCTGCTTGTTCGGCTGAGGGTTCTTGCGGTAGATCAGCGCCTTCTTGCCGATGGTCTGCACCAGCTCGGCGCGGCCGGCCTTGCACAGCGCGGCAATGGTCTCGGCACGCTCTTCGCGGTCTTCGGAGCGAATTTCGACCTTGATCAGCTCATGGTCGGCCAATGCGCGTTCCAATTCGGCGACGACGCCTTCATTCAAACCGTTGCCAGCAACGATCAGGACCGGCTTGAGGTCATGACCAATGGACTTGTATTGCTTCTTCTGCTCGTTATTGAGCGGCATAATCTGACCCTTTCCGTCTGATTCTGTAAAATTGACCGGCATTTTACCCGAGGGCCACCGGCTCCGCCCAGTCAATCACCACGCATATCATCGAGGTGCCCCGTGGTACAACGTTCCAAAAGCAGCGCAAACTGGCTGCGAGAGCATTTCAACGACCCTTTCGTCAAACAGGCGCAGAAGGACGGCTACCGCTCGCGGGCAAGCTACAAGCTGCTTGAGATCCAGGAGAAGGACCGTCTGATCCGTCCTGGCATGAGTGTCATCGACCTGGGTGCAGCGCCGGGCGGCTGGTCCCAGGTGACCAGTCGTATGATTGGCGGTCAGGGTCGACTGATCGCCTCGGACATCCTGGAGATGGACTCCATCCCCGATGTCACCTTCATCCAAGGGGACTTCACCCAGGACGAGGTGCTGCGGCAAATTCTCGAAGCCGTCGGCGATTCACACGTAGACCTTGTGATTTCGGACATGGCCCCCAATATGAGTGGTACGCCCGCGGTCGACATACCGCGAGCCATGTTCCTTTGCGAGCTGGCCCTGGATTTGGCAACCCGCGTGCTGCGGCCCGGCGGTGATTTTTTGATCAAGATCTTCCAGGGTGAAGGTTTCGATGTGTACCTCAAGGACGTGCGAACCAAGTTCGACAAGGTACAGATGCGCAAACCGTCTTCATCGCGGGACCGCTCCCGCGAGCAGTACCTGCTTGGCAAGGGGTTCAAAGGCGCGTGAACGGTACGAAGCGCAGCGGCCGATAGTTAATTCCAATCGGTCACGGCGTCAGGATCGTCCGAACTTCGTGTAGTCTGGATTTCACAAAGGGTTACAGACGGTGCCTGCGGTTGCGTGGGCAATGTAGTAAGTTAGGGCGATGAATATCATGCGAGGCACGGCTGCGTCGTGCGCCGGCCTCAGAGGGTAGCGAATTGAACGACATGGCAAAGAATCTGATCCTGTGGTTGATCATCGCAGCTGTCCTGGTGACGGTGATGAACAACTTCTCCAGCCCTAACGAGCCGCAGACCCTCAATTACTCCGACTTCATCCAGCAGGTCAAGGATGGCAAGGTCGAGCGAGTGACCGTCGACGGTTACATCATCACCGGCAAGCGCTCCGACGGCGATAGCTTCAAGACCGTGCGCCCGGCGATCACCGACAATGGCCTGATCGGCGACCTGGTGGACAACCACGTGACCGTCGAAGGCAAGCAGCCCGAGCAACAGAGCATCTGGACCCAGTTGCTGGTCGCCAGCTTCCCGATCCTGGTGATCATCGCCGTGTTCATGTTCTTCATGCGCCAGATGCAAGGCGGGGCGGGCGGCAAGGGTGGCCCCATGAGCTTTGGCAAGAGCAAGGCGCGCCTGCTCTCCGAAGATCAGGTCAAGACCACCCTGGCTGACGTCGCCGGCTGCGACGAGGCCAAGGAAGAAGTAGGCGAGCTGGTCGAGTTCCTGCGCGACCCGGGCAAGTTCCAGCGCCTGGGTGGCCGCATTCCCCGCGGTGTGCTGATGGTCGGCCCTCCCGGTACCGGTAAGACCCTGCTGGCCAAGGCCATTGCAGGTGAGGCCAAGGTGCCGTTCTTCACCATTTCCGGTTCGGACTTCGTGGAAATGTTCGTCGGTGTCGGTGCCAGCCGTGTGCGCGACATGTTCGAACAGGCCAAGAAGCACGCCCCGTGCATCATCTTCATCGACGAGATCGACGCCGTCGGCCGCCACCGTGGTGCTGGCATGGGCGGGGGCCACGACGAGCGTGAGCAGACCCTCAACCAGTTGCTGGTAGAGATGGACGGCTTCGAGATGAACGATGGCATCATCGTCATTGCCGCGACTAACCGCCCTGACGTGCTCGACCCCGCGCTGCTGCGTCCCGGGCGCTTCGACCGTCAGGTTGTTGTAGGCCTGCCGGACATCCGTGGTCGTGAGCAGATCCTCAAGGTGCACATGCGCAAGGCGCCGATTGGCGACAACGTCAACCCGGCCGTCATTGCCCGTGGTACGCCTGGCTTCTCCGGTGCCGACCTTGCCAACCTGGTCAACGAAGCTGCTCTGTTTGCCGCCCGCTCCAACAAGCGCCTGGTCGACATGAAGGAGTTCGAGCTGGCCAAGGACAAGATCATGATGGGCGCCGAGCGCAAAACCATGGTCATGTCCGAGAAGGAAAAACAGAACACCGCCTACCACGAGGCCGGCCATGCGATCGTAGGTCGCCTGGTGCCCGAGCACGATCCGGTCTACAAGGTGTCGATCATCCCGCGGGGTCGTGCACTGGGTGTGACCATGTTCCTGCCCGAAGAAGATCGCTACAGCCTGTCCAAGCGTGCGCTGATCAGCCAGATCTGCTCCCTGTACGGCGGTCGTATCGCCGAGGAGATGACCCTGGGCTTCGATGGCGTCACCACCGGCGCTTCCAACGACATCATGCGTGCCAGCCAGATTGCGCGAAACATGGTCACCAAGTGGGGCTTGTCCGAGAAGCTGGGCCCGCTGATGTATGCCGAGGAAGACGGCGAAGTGTTCCTGGGTCGTAGCGCAGGTGGCCAGCAGACCAGTGTCTCCGGTGAGACGGCCAAGCTGATCGACTCCGAAGTGCGCAGTATCATCGACCAGTGCTACGCGACCGCCAAGCAGCTGTTGACCGAAAACCGCGACAAGCTCGATGCGATGGCCGAGGCCTTGATGAAGTACGAAACCATCGACGCCGAGCAGATCGACGATATCATGGCGGGCCGTACGCCTCGCGAACCTCGCGATTGGGACGATGATTCCGCTTCCGGTACCCCAGCTGCCCAGGGTGATCGCCCGGAATCGCCAATCGGTGGTCCAGCGGCTCAACACTAAGGGCATCTATGAGCTCAGTGCAGCACCCGACCCGATTGCCTTGCGGCAATCGGGTTCTTGATTTGTCGCGTACCCATGTCATGGGTATCCTCAACGTCACGCCCGATTCCTTCTCCGACGGCGGCCGCTTCAGTCAGCGCGACGAGGCCTTGCGCCACGCCGAAGCGATGGTGGCCGCCGGTGCCACGCTGATCGATGTAGGCGGGGAGTCCACCCGCCCGGGTGCGCGGCCCGTTTCGGTCACCGAAGAGCTGGAGCGCGTGGCACCGATGGTCGAAGCCATCCACCGTCATCTTGATGTCGTGGTGTCGGTCGATACGTCCACGCCTGCCGTCATGCGCGAAGCCGCCCGCCTGGGCGCTGGCCTGATCAACGATGTTCGCGCTCTCGAACGCGACGGTGCGCTGGATGCCGCGGCTGCCACCGGGCTGCCGGTGTGCCTGATGCACATGCGCGGCGAGCCCGGCACCATGCAGGACGACCCGCATTATGACGATGTCACCGAGGACGTGGCGCGCTACCTCCAGCAGCGCATGATGGCCTGCGCGGACGCGGGCATAGAGGTCGACCGCATCGTGCTCGATCCAGGCTTCGGTTTCGCCAAGACCTTGGCCCACAACCTCAGCCTGTTCAAACACATGGAAGCCCTCCATCGCCTGGGGCGTCCGCTTCTGGTGGGCGTTTCCCGTAAAAGCATGATCGGCCTGACGCTCGAGCGTCCAGTCGGTGAGCGTCTCTATGGCAGCCTAGCGCTGGCGGCGCTGGCCATGACCAAGGGTGCAAGTATCCTGCGCGTGCATGACGTAGCACAAACCGTTGACGTTGTTCGCATGATCGCCGCCGTTCAGCACGCCGAATAAGAACATTGGAGTCCCTATGAGCAGAAAATATTTTGGTACCGACGGCATTCGTGGCCGCGTCGGCGAATACCCGATCACCCCGGAGTTCATGCTCAAGCTCGGCTGGGCGGCCGGCATGGCTTTTCGCAAACAAGGCCATTGCCGCGTGCTGGTAGGCAAGGACACGCGGATCTCCGGCTACATGTTCGAATCTGCGCTCGAAGCTGGCCTTTCAGCCGCCGGGGCGGATGTGATGCTGCTGGGCCCGATGCCCACGCCTGCCATTGCCTACCTGACCCGCACCTTCCATGCCGAAGCCGGTATCGTCATCAGTGCCTCGCACAACCCGCACGATGACAATGGCATCAAGTTCTTCTCGGGGCAGGGCACCAAGCTGCCGGACGAAGTGGAGCTGATGATCGAGGAGCTGCTCGACCAGCCCATGACCGTTGTGGAATCGAGCAAGCTGGGCAAGGTCTCGCGCATCAACGACGCAGCCGGCCGCTACATCGAGTTCTGCAAGAGCAGTGTGCCCAGCAGCACCAGCTTCGCCAGCCTCAAGCTGGTGGTCGACTGCGCCCACGGCGCCACGTACAAGGTCGCGCCCAGCGTGTTCCGTGAGCTGGGTGCCGATGTCACTGTGCTGCACGCCCAGCCAGATGGCCTGAACATCAACGAAGGCTGTGGTTCGACCCACATCGAATCGCTGCAGGCCGCCGTGCTGGTCGGGCATGCGGACCTGGGCATCGCCTTCGACGGGGATGGCGACCGTGTGTTGATGGTCGATCACACCGGCGCGATCGTCGACGGTGACGAGCTGCTGTTCATCATCGCGCGCGACCTGCATGACCGCGGCAAGCTGCAAGGCGGCGTGGTGGGTACGCTCATGAGCAACCTGGGGCTGGAGCTGGCGCTCAAAGACCTGGATATTCCGTTCGTGCGTGCCAAGGTCGGTGACCGCTACGTCATGGCCGAGCTGCTCGAGCGCGAGTGGCTGATAGGTGGGGAAAATTCCGGTCATGTGGTGTGCTGCAACTACACCACCACCGGTGATGCGATCATCGCCGCGCTGCAGGTGCTGATGGCGCTCAAGCGCCGTGGCGAGACCCTGGCCCAGGCGCGCCAGGCATTGCGCAAATGCCCGCAAGTGCTGATCAATGTACGCTTCGCTGCAAGCGACGTGGACCCGCTCGAGCATCCGGACGTCAAGCAAGCCAGCGCGCAGGTCACAGAGGCCCTGGCAGGCCGTGGGCGGGTATTGCTGCGTAAATCCGGGACCGAGCCGCTGTTGCGCGTCATGGTCGAAGGTGAGGATGAACACCAGGTGCGTCTGCACGCCGAAGCACTGGCAAAGCGCGTCGCAGAAGTTTGTGCCTGAAGCCGCTTGCCAGCGCGAATCTGGTTGGGTAAGATCTGCGCCCACTTTGACCGACGAGGTAAAGCATGCGTCGCCCTATGGTTGCTGGTAACTGGAAGATGCACGGTACCCGCGCCAGCGTCGCTGAGCTGACCGAGGGCTTGCGTAATCTTGCCCTGCCGAGCGGGGTGGAAGTCGCGGTATTCCCGCCAACTTTGTTCATCAACCAGGTGGTTGCTGAACTCGATGGCAAGGGTATTATCGTCGGCGCACAGAATTCTGCAGTATTGCCCGAACAGGGCGCGCTGACCGGTGAAGTTGCTCCGGAACAGCTGGCTGAAGCAGGTTGCAAGTTGGTGTTGATTGGCCATTCGGAGCGTCGCCAGGTAATCGGCGAAGATGACGAAGTGTTGAATCGCAAGTTTGCAGCGGCTCAGGCCAAAGGTTTGAAGCCAGTGCTCTGTATCGGGGAAACCCTTGAAGAGCGCGAGGCAGGCAAAACGCTCGAAGTTGTTGGGCGTCAACTCAACAGTATCATCGAAGCCTTCGGTGTTAGTGTGTTTGCCAATGCGGTAATTGCCTATGAGCCTGTATGGGCCATCGGCACCGGCCTAACGGCCACGCCTCAGCAGGCCCAGGATGTGCATGCCGCCATCCGCAGCCAGCTTGCGGCGAAAGATGCTGAAGTGGCTGCGAAGGTGCAGTTGCTCTACGGCGGCAGCGTGAAGGCGGCCAATGCGGCCGAACTGTTCGGCATGCCGGATATCGATGGGGGCCTCATTGGTGGGGCTTCCCTGAACGCAGACGAATTCGGTGCAATTTGTCGCGCCGCAGGAAACTGAACAAATGCTGGAAACAGTCATCGTTGTTTTTCATCTGTTGGCAGCGCTGTCGCTGGTAGTGCTGGTACTGTTGCAACAGGGTAAGGGGGCGGAAGCCGGTGCATCTTTTGGTGCGGGTGCTTCCAATACCGTCTTCGGAAGTCAGGGCTCTGCCACCTTCCTAAGTAAATTCACTGCAATACTCGCTGCCACTTTCTTTTTGACAGCACTTGGGTTAGGATACTTCGCGAAGCAACAAGCTCACCAGCTTAGCCAAGCAGGTCTTCCAGATCCAGCAGTGCTAGAAGTGAAAGAGCAGCCAAAGCCGGCCATCAATGATGATGTACCGGTGCTCCAAGAACAGAAGAGCGAAGCCACTCCTAATTCGAGTGATGTACCTCCTCCGGCAGAAGAGCAGAAGTAACGGGTTTCAAAGTAGTATTGCCGAGGTGGTGGAATTGGTAGACACGCAACCTTGAGGTGGTTGTGCCCATAGGGTGTAGGGGTTCGAGTCCCCTTCTCGGTACCATTTAAAGCTTGAGAGCCCGCCTTGGCGGGCTTTCTTGCAGGTGAAGGTTTGGATTTGACCCTCAAGTGGGTTCGGTCTTATACTTTCGCCCCAGCTTTGTCGCGGGGTGGAGCAGCTTGGTAGCTCGTCGGGCTCATAACCCGAAGGTCGTTGGTTCAAATCCAGCCCCCGCAACCAGCTTCAGCGAAGCCCCTTTTCAGGGGCTTTTTGCTAACCGAACAGTTCAGGCGTCGTTGTCCAACGGCGCTTTCAGGGATGGGCGCTTCGCCCATTTTTTATTTGCACAGCATGCACGAGGGGGTTCAGGTGTCGAGCAAGCTAGAACAGTTGCAGGCCTTGTTGGCCCCGGTTGTCGAGGGTCTGGGCTATCAATGCTGGGGGATCGAATTCGTTTCCCAGGGCAAGCATTCGGTATTGCGTATCTACATCGACAAGGAAGGCGGCATTCTGGTGGACGACTGCGAAGCTGTCAGCCGTCAAGCCAGCGCCATCCTGGATGTCGAGGATCCGATCAGCAGCGAGTACACCCTCGAGGTGTCTTCTCCAGGCATGGATCGCCCACTGTTCACACTGGAACAGTTTGCCTCGCATGCCGGCGAACAAGTGAAGATCAAGCTGCGCTCACCCTTCGAGGGTCGTCGTAACTTCCAGGGCCTTCTCCGCGGTGTGGAGGAGCAGGATGTGGTGGTCCAGGTGGACGACCAGGAGTTCCTACTGCCGATCGATTCGATCGACAAGGCCAATATTATTCCCAGTTTTGACTGAGACGTGCCGGGTCCGACGGATTATCCGGGCCCAATGGCTTGCGCAAGGCGAGGCGTACGATGAGCAAAGAAGTACTGCTGGTTGTTGAATCGGTATCCAACGAAAAAGGTGTACCGCCCGGCGTCATTTTCGAAGCGCTGGAGGTGGCCTTGGCCACCGCAACCAAAAAACGTTTTGAAGACGAAGTCGACCTGCGTGTGGAAATCAACCGCCACACCGGTAGCTACGAGACCTTCCGTCGTTGGACCGTGGTCGATGAAGCCGACCTCGATGATCCGGCCATCGAAACCTGGCTGGACAAGATCAAGGACACACATCCCGAAGCCAAGATTGGCGACGTGATCGAAGAAAAGATCGAGTCCATCGAGTTCGGCCGTATCGCCGCGCAGACCGCCAAGCAGGTCATCGTGCAGAAGGTCCGTGAGGCCGAGCGTGCGCAGGTGGTCGATGCCTACCGTGAGCGTGTGGGCGAAATCATCTCCGGCACCGTCAAGAAGGTCACCCGCGACAACGTCATCGTCGACCTGGGCAACAACGCCGAGGCGTTGCTGGCCCGCGAAGACATCATTGCCCGCGAAACTTTCCGTGTTGGTGTGCGCCTGCGTGCACTGCTCAAGGAAATTCGCACCGAAAACCGTGGTCCTCAGCTGATCCTGTCGCGCACCGCGCCGCAGATGCTGATCGAGCTTTTCCGCATCGAAGTGCCGGAAATCGCTGAAGGCCTCATCGAAGTCATGGCCGCCTCCCGTGATCCGGGTTCGCGAGCCAAGATCGCCGTCCGCTCCAAGGACAAGCGCATCGACCCGCAAGGCGCCTGCATCGGCATGCGTGGGTCGCGCGTCCAGGCCGTATCCGGAGAGTTGGGTGGTGAGCGTGTGGATATCGTTCTCTGGGACGATAACCCGGCGCAGTTCGTCATCAACGCCATGTCGCCGGCTGAAGTCGCGGCGATCATCGTTGATGAAGATGCCCATGCCATGGACATCGCCGTCGCCGAAGACAACCTGGCCCAAGCCATTGGCCGTGGCGGTCAGAACGTTCGCCTGGCCAGTCAGTTGACTGGCTGGACCCTGAACGTGATGACCGAGAAGGACATCCAGGCCAAGCAGCAAGCCGAAACTGGCGACATCCTGCGCAATTTCATCGATGAACTGGAAGTCGACGAGGAGCTGGCCCAAGTGCTGGTCGACGAAGGCTTCACCAGCCTTGAAGAAATTGCCTACGTACCGTTGGAAGAAATGCTCAACATCGATGGCTTTGACGAAGATATCGTCAATGAGCTCCGCGCTCGAGCCAAGGACCGTTTGTTGACCAAGGCCATCGCTACCGAAGAAAAACTGGCAGACGCCCATCCGGCCGAAGACCTGCTCTCCCTTGAGGGCATGGACAAGGACCTGGCGGCGGAACTGGCGGTGCGCGGCGTGGTTAACCGCGAAGACCTGGCCGAGCAGTCGATCGACGACCTGCTCGACATCGACGGCATCGACGAAGAGCGTGCCGGCAAGTTGATCATGGCCGCCCGAGCCCACTGGTTCGAGTAATTAGGCGCGGCCTGAGGAGAGAAGTGCATGACGCAAGTCACGGTGAAAGAACTGGCCCAAGAGGTCGAGGCACCGGTAGAGCGCCTGCTGCAGCAGATGCGTGAGGCAGGTCTGCCGCACACCGACGCCGGTCAGGTAGTGACCGACAATGAGAAGCAGACGTTGCTGACTCATTTGAAGAGCAGCCACAAGAGCAAGGCGGAAGAACCGCGCAAGATTACCTTGCAGCGCAAAACCACCAGCACCCTGCGTGTCGCCGGTAGCAAGAGCATCAGCGTAGAAGTACGCAAGAAGAAAGTATTCGTGCAGCGCAGCCCTGAAGAAATCCAGGCTGAGCAGAAGCGTGAGCTCGAAGAGCGCCGTGCAGCTGAAAACGCTGCCCGCGACAAGGTTGACGCCGAAGTACGTCAGCGCAACGAAGAGCAGGCGCGTCGCCAGGCTGCTGAAGCCGCTGCCGCCTCTCCGGCCCCTGCTGCCAAGGCAGAACAGGCTTCGGCCCCTGCCGCAGCGCCGGTAGTGGCCAATGCGCCGACGTCGGAAGACGCTGCCGCCCGTGCTGCCGAGCGCAAGAAAGACGAGACCCGTCGCAACGAGAGCCGCACCCGTGATGACGACCGTCGTCGTGGCGAAGCGCCGCGTGTGTCGATCAAGGTCAAGGTCAAGGAAAAGGAAAAGGCTCCGACGCCTCGTGCCGCGCCGCGCACCACCGACGAAGAGAGCGATGGCGCTCGTCGTGGTCGTGGTGGCAAGAGCAAGCTGAAGAAGCGTAACCAGCACGGCTTCCAGAACCCGACTGGTCCTGTCATTCGTGACGTGACCATCGGCGAGACCATCACCGTCTCCGAGCTTGCCAACCAGATGTCCGTCAAGGGCGCTGAAGTGGTCAAGTTCATGTTCAAGATGGGCACCCCGGTGACCATCAATCAGGTGCTCGATCAGGAAACCGCACAGCTGATCGCCGAAGAGCTGGGCCACAAGGTCACGCTGATCAGCGATTCCGCCCTGGAAGACTCCCTGGCCGAATCCCTGAAGTTCGAAGGCCAGACCGAATCCCGTGCGCCGGTCGTGACCGTCATGGGTCACGTTGACCACGGTAAGACCTCGCTACTCGACTACATCCGTCGTGCCAAGGTTGCTGCTGGCGAAGCCGGTGGTATCACCCAGCACATCGGTGCCTACCATGTGGAAACCGACCGCGGCATGGTCACCTTCCTCGACACCCCAGGCCACGCTGCGTTTACCCAGATGCGTGCCCGCGGTGCCAAGGCGACCGACATCGTCATCCTGGTGGTGGCGGCGGACGACGGCGTGATGCCACAAACCCGCGAAGCCGTTCAGCATGCCAAGGCAGCTGGCGTACCGCTGGTGGTGGCGGTCAACAAGATCGACAAGCCTGGTGCTGACCTCGATCGCATCCGCAACGAGCTGTCCGTCGAAGGCGTAACCTCCGAGGACTGGGGTGGTGACACGCCATTCGTCAAGGTTTCGGCCAAGATGGGTACCGGCGTGGACGAACTGCTCGAAGCGGTACTGCTGCAGGCCGAGATCCTCGAGCTGACCGCTACGCCGACCGCCCCAGGGCGCGGTGTGGTCGTCGAATCGCGCCTGGACAAGGGCCGCGGCCCAGTCGCTACCATCCTGGTTCAGGACGGTACGCTGCGTCAGGGCGACATGGTGCTGTGCGGCTCCAACTATGGCCGCGTTCGCGCCATGCTGGACGAGAACGGCAAGCCTGTGAAGGAAGCTGGGCCGTCCATCCCGGTCGAAATCCTTGGCCTGGACGGCACGCCGGAAGCCGGTGACGAGCTGTCGGTAGTGGCTGACGAGAAGAAAGCCCGCGAAGTTGCCATGTTCCGCCAAGGCAAGTATCGCGAGGTCAAGCTGGCCCGTGCTCACGCAGGCAAGCTGGAAAACATCTTCGAGACCATGGGTCAGGAAGAGAAGAAGACGCTCAACATCGTCCTCAAGACCGATGTGCGCGGTTCTCTCGAAGCGCTGCAGGGCTCGCTCGGCGGCCTGGGCAACGACGAAGTGCAGGTTCGTGTCATTGGTGGCGGCGTAGGTGGTATCACCGAGAGCGATGCCAACCTGGCGCTGGCTTCGAACGCAGTACTGTTCGGCTTCAACGTGCGTGCCGATGCCGGTGCGCGCAAGATCGTCGAGCAGGAAGGTCTGGATATGCGTTACTACAACGTGATCTACGACATCATCGAAGACGTCAAGAAAGCCCTGACCGGCATGCTCGGCAGCGATGTTCGCGAGAACATCCTGGGCGTCGCCGAAGTGCGTGACGTGTTCCGTTCGCCGAAGTTCGGCGCCATCGCTGGCTGTATGGTCATCGAAGGTACCGTCTACCGTAACCGCCCGATCCGCGTACTGCGCGACGACGTGGTTATCTTCGAGGGCGAGCTGGAATCGCTGCGTCGCTTCAAGGACGATGCCGCCGAAGTGCGTAACGGCATGGAGTGTGGTATCGGCGTGAAGAGCTACAACGACGTCAAGGTCGGCGACAAGATCGAAGTGTTCGAGAAAGTCCAGGTGGCTCGTACCCTCTAAGGGTGAGCAGGCTGCAAGCGCCTTGGCGGGCGCTTTGCAGCACCTCTTCAGGTAGCGCCCGGTCAGGCATCGTTCTGACCGGGCGTTTGCCGCTTTACGTTACAGGTAACAAGAATGGCCAAAGAATATAGCCGTACCCAACGCATTGGCGATCAGATGCAGCGCGAACTGGCTGAGCTGATCCGTCGTGAAGTCAAGGATCCGCGTGTCGGTCTGGTCACCATCACAGCCGTGGATGTGAGCCGCGACCTGGGCCATGCCAAGGTGTTCATCACCGTGATGGGTGAAGAAACCCCCGATGCCGTGCAGCAGTCGCTCAAGGCCCTGAACAGCGCTGCCAGCTTCCTGCGCTTGCACCTGGGTCGCTCCATGCAGCTGCGCAGCGTGCCGCAATTGCACTTCCACTTCGACGAGAGCGTCAGCCGGGGCGTGCACCTGTCGGCATTGATCGAGCGTGCAGTGGCTGAAGACCGCCTGCACAAGGATGCCGATGAGTCTGGCACCAAGGAGTAATCGGTGGCCCAGGTCAAACGTATCCGCCGCAACGTCAGCGGCATCATCCTGCTGGACAAGCCCTTGGGCTTCACCTCCAACGCTGCCTTGCAAAAGGTGCGCTGGTTGCTCAATGCCGAGAAGGCCGGTCATACCGGCAGCCTCGACCCGCTGGCCACCGGTGTCTTGCCGCTGTGCTTCGGCGAGGCCACCAAGTTTTCGCAGTACCTGCTCGACTCCGACAAGGGCTACGAGACGGTCATGCAGCTGGGCCAGACGACCAACACCGGCGACGCCGAGGGCGAGGTGCTGCGCACCCGCGAGGTGACCGTTGGTCGCGCCGAGCTGGAAGCCGCGCTACCCGGTTTTCGTGGCCCGATCAGCCAGATACCGCCCATGTACTCGGCCCTCAAGCGTGACGGTCAGCCGTTATACAAGCTGGCGCGTGCAGGAGAGGTAGTGGAGCGCGAGGCGCGTTCTGTTACTATTAGCCGTCTTGAACTGCTCGAATGCGAAGGCACCCGTGCACGCTTGAGCGTCGGCTGCAGCAAAGGCACCTATATTCGTACCCTGGTGGAAGATATCGGTGAAGTGCTGGGCTGTGGTGCGTATGTCGCAGAGCTGCGCAGAACGCAGGCCGGGCCCTTCGCGCTGGCGCAGACGGTCACGCTCGAGGAGCTTGAGCAGGCCCACGCCGAAGGCGGCAACGAAGCGCTCGATCGCTTCCTCATGCCGTCGGACAGCGGGCTGCAGGACTGGCCGATGGTGAGCCTGTCCGAGCACAGCGCCTTCTACTGGCTGCATGGGCAGGCAGTGCGCGCACCGGACGCGCCGCAATTCGGCATGGTTCGTGTACAGGATCACAATGCCCGCTTCATCGGTATCGGTGAAGTGAGCGAAGACGGGCGGATCGCGCCACGTCGATTGATTCGGTCGGAATGACCGAAACCATGGGCCTAGGCATTTGCCGAGGTCCGTGGAGCAGAGGGTGGCTGTCAGTAGGCACGGTCACACCTCTTTCTATTGATACAGGGATAAGTCCCTGGCCTATTGGAACCCGTTCGCGGGGTCCGTTTAATCAGGAGAAGCCTCATGGCCCTCAGCGTCGAAGAAAAAGCTAAGATCGTTGCCGAACACCAGCAAGCCGCCGGCGACACCGGTAGCCCGGAAGTACAGGTTGCTCTGCTGACCGCCAACATCAACAAGCTGCAAGGCCACTTCAAGGCCAACGACAAAGACCACCACTCCCGTCGTGGTCTGATTCGCATGGTCAACCAGCGTCGTAAGCTGCTGGACTACCTGAAGGGCAAAGACACCACCCGTTACAGCGCGCTGATCGCTCGCCTGGGCCTGCGTCGCTAATAGCGGCCTGGTTGGTGGTGTGCGTGGCGTGCCGCTGGCTTCGACAGGGCTGTTTTACAGCCTTGTCGTGGGGCACGCCAAGCATGACTTCGAGGCTGGCAGCCTGGTAATTCGAGCGGTTTTTTGCTCGGTTCCAGGCTCCCGGCCTCGAGTTGTATCTGGACGGTAGATAGGGCCGATTCCCTGCACTGCCCAAGCATTCGCAAGAAAACAGTTCCCCCAAGAGCCACTGAAGAAGGTAGGAAACCGTGAACCCGGTAATCAAGACATTCCAGTTCGGTCAATCGACCGTTACTCTCGAAACGGGCCGCATTGCCCGTCAGGCCACCGGCGCCGTGCTGGTCACCGTCGACAACGACGTCACCGTGCTGGTGACCGTGGTCGGTGCCAAGCAAGCTGATCCAGGCAAGGGCTTCTTCCCGCTGTCGGTTCACTACCAGGAAAAGACCTACGCTGCCGGCAAGATCCCAGGTGGTTTCTTTAAGCGTGAAGGTCGTCCTTCCGAGAAAGAAACCCTGACTTCGCGCCTGATCGACCGTCCGATCCGTCCGCTGTTCCCTGAAGGGTTCATGAACGAAGTGCAGGTCGTCTGCACCGTGGTTTCCACCAGCAAGAAGACCGACCCCGATGTTGCCGCAATGATCGGTACCTCGGCGGCCCTGGCCATCTCTGGCATTCCATTCGAAGGCCCGATTGGCGCGGCGCGCGTTGCTTTCCACGAAAGCACCGGCTACTTGCTGAACCCAACGTACGAGCAACTGGCTGCCTCGAGCCTGGACATGGTCGTCGCCGGTACCGAAACCGCCGTGTTGATGGTTGAATCGGAAGCCAAAGAGCTCACCGAAGACCAGATGCTGGGCGCCGTGCTGTTCGCCCACGACGAGTTCCAGGCCGTTATCCAGGCCGTTAAGGAGTTGGCTGCAGAAGCCGGCAAGCCGACGTGGGACTGGCAGCCTGCTGCCGCCAACACCGAGCTGATGAACCTGGTACGCGCCGAATTTGGCGAGCAGGTGTCGCAGGCCTACACCATCACCCAGAAAGCGGACCGCTACACCCGCCTGGGCCAGCTGCGCGATGAAGCCATTGCCCGCCTGAGCAACGAAGAAGCCGGCCCGACCGCTGGCCAGATCAAGGAAATCTTCGGCGAGCTGGAATACCGCACCGTGCGCGAGAACATCGTGAACGGCAAGCCGCGCATTGACGGCCGTGACACCCGCACCGTGCGTCCGCTGAACATCGAAGTCGGTGTTCTGCCCAAAACCCACGGCTCGGCACTGTTCACCCGTGGCGAGACCCAGGCGCTGGTCGTTGCCACCCTCGGTACTGCCCGCGACGCACAGTTGCTGGACACCCTGGAAGGCGAGAAGAAAGACCCCTTCATGCTGCACTACAACTTCCCACCGTTCTCGGTCGGTGAGTGTGGTCGCATGGGCGGTGCTGGCCGTCGTGAAATCGGCCACGGTCGTTTGGCGCGTCGCGGCGTGCAGGCGATGCTGCCAAGCGACAGCGAATTCCCGTACACCATCCGTGTCGTCTCGGAAATCACCGAGTCCAACGGTTCGAGCTCCATGGCTTCGGTCTGCGGTGCCTCGCTGGCCCTGATGGATGCCGGTGTGCCGATGAAAGCACCGGTTGCCGGTATCGCCATGGGCCTGGTCAAGGAAGGCGAGAAGTTTGCCGTTCTGACCGACATCCTGGGTGACGAAGACCACCTCGGCGACATGGACTTCAAGGTAGCCGGTACCGCCAAGGGCGTCACCGCGCTGCAGATGGACATCAAGATCAACGGCATCACCGAAGAGATCATGGAAATCGCCCTGGGCCAAGCCCTGGAAGCGCGCCTGAACATCCTCGGCCAGATGAACCAGATCATTGCCCAGTCGCGTACCGAACTGTCGGCCAACGCGCCTACCATGATCGCCATGAAGATCGACTCGGACAAGATCCGCGACGTGATCGGCAAGGGCGGCGCCACCATTCGCGCCATCTGCGAAGAGACCAAGGCTTCGATCGATATCGAAGACGACGGCTCGATCAAGATCTTCGGCGAGACCAAGGAAGCGGCAGATGCCGCCAAGCAGCGCATCCTGGGCATCACTGCCGAGGCCGAGATTGGCAAGATCTACGTGGGCAAGGTCGAGCGTATCGTCGACTTCGGCGCCTTCGTCAACATCCTGCCTGGCAAGGACGGCCTGGTGCACATCTCCATGCTGAGCGATGCGCGCGTCGAGAAAGTCACCGACATCCTCAAGGAAGGTCAGGAAGTCGAAGTATTGGTACTGGACGTGGATAACCGCGGCCGTATCAAGCTGTCCATCAAGGACGTCGCGGCAGCCAAGGCGTCTGGCGTCTAATAGCCTAGCGCTTCACAAAGGGCTCCCTCGGGAGCTCTTTTTTTTGGCTCGGTTCTGGGCTTTGCCGTTATAAATACAAAAGTAGACCAGGAACTATTAACGGACTTGCATCTTGCATGCAGGTTTATCGTGCAGATTGCAGAATGCACGAGCAGTAAAGAGGTCGATGATTTGTAAGTCTTTGATTTATAAGGAAACAAGCGAAGCGTAAAACCTGGCATAGGCCATGCAACTACCTGTTTACCTGCCGCCAGACACATGGCGCAGACCTTTCGAAAAACAGGAGTGACTCACATGAAGAAGTTCGCCATTGCTGCCGCTACTGCTACCGCTCTGACCCTGACCATGGCCAATGCCGCTTTCGCAGCCCAGGCCACCCAGGCTCCGGTGATGCTGGCTGCCAACACCACCACTGAACACGCCAAGCAAGAAACCTCTGACACCTGGATCACCACCAAGGTCAAGGCGGATCTGCTGACCGAGAAAGGCGTACCAGGCAGCGACATCAAAGTAGAAACCAGCCACGGCGTAGTTTCTCTGTCCTCGGACGTAAAAGTGACCGAGTCTCAAAAAGAAGTGGCCGTGCGTGTTGCCAAGAACATCAAAGGCGTCAAGAGCGTGATGGCTGACGGCCTGAAAGCTGAATAAGGATCGTCCTGTCGGCCAAATGGATTTGGCCAGCTACAACCAAAGCCCCGGCCTGTGCCGTAATGCTGTTCACTTAAGCATTTGAGTCCAAGCCGGGGTTTCTAGAGAATCCGATACCAGCCCTCTGGTATCGGATTTTTTATGCCCATTCAGCAGCAATTGCTCGACCTCGGCGATCTCTTCAACTTCTCCGACCTCAGCACCTTCACTCAGAACATTCCTGTCGAATGGGTCGCCAGTGCGCTCAATCTCTCTGCCCAAGCCACGATACGGCGGCGACGTCTACCGAGTGAGCAGGTGCTTTGGTTGGTGCTGGGCATGGCCCTGTTTCGTGACGAGCCTGTCCATGAGGTGGCCAGGCGTCTGAACATCTGTGCCCAGGGCCTGGCTTCCGATCAACTGCTGGCACGCAGTGGTGTGACTGCAGCGCGCAAGCGACTGGGTGCTGACCCGGTCGAATCATTGTTTCGCCAGACCGGCAAACAATGGGGTTGCGAACGGTACGAAGGCGACGACTGGAACGGGTTGCAGGTGTTCGCTGTAGATGGTGCGTTGCTGCGAACCCCCGATTCACCTGAGTTGAGAGAACATTTTGGCTCTGGCAATACCGGTACCGAGCGCCAGACGCCTTTCCCAATGCTGCGTCTGGTTGCCTTGATGAATGTGCGCTCTCACGTAATTCTCGACGCCCAGCTCAGCCCTTATCGCGGTAGCGAGATGCGCTTGGCTGAAACCTTCCTCGGTCAGATTCCAGACAACTCAATCACGTTGTTCGACAAAGGTTTTTGGGGGGCTGATCTGCTGTTGAACGTG
>NZ_JBICKP010000022.1:0-286410 GCF_043104335.1 Pseudomonas sp. WSY_20 | reverse complement strand
GCGCAGCAGCCCCAGAGATGCTGGCCCTTAGATGCGGTGAAAGATAGTTGCTCCTACCTTGACCGTGTGATGACTGAATTACCGTGCCTGGGGGCCATGCCGAAGCAACTGCCTTGCACCGCCCCTGGAAGGCTAGCCGATCCCCCATGTGTGCGGCCTCGCCGGTCTGGCGACCCGGAGAGGTCGCTCCTTGTATCTACAATGGGGACCTGCACCCGCAGCTGTAGGCTTTGGCAGGTCGCTGCCGTGAGCCACGATCCGAGGCCAGCGACTCTCCGTGTCATAGCCCGCTTTCAGGCGAGGGGTTGCTAGACGCGAGTACGCCACTGAGCGCGTGCGCAGCGCTAATGAATCCATGCAGAAAGGGCATCAAATAATCTTAAAAAAGGTTATATAAACATTCTTAAATAGTATTTTTAAGAATAATTCGCCCCCACTACTATTGCCCTCACGCCAGGCGCAAACTCTCATTCAAACCTCTGCCCGGCAATCTCACTCCAAGGAGAACGAGCATGAGTGCATCGCTGCGCAGTATCGACGGTCAGGACGAAGCCACCATCTTGCGTGAGATCCAGAGCGCGCTGCGCGATCTGCGCTTTGGCGCCGTGGAAATCACCGTGCACAACGCCCAGGTGGTACAGATCGAGCGCAAGGAGAAGTTCCGTCTGCAACAGCCTGGCAACAAGCCCGGCTGAACACGCCCCACCTTCCAGAACTAAAAAATGCCATCGGGAGCTTCACCATGTCCATCCGCCGTTATGCGCTTGCCGCTCTGGCCAGTGCTGTTTTTGCCGGTTCCGCCATCGCCAAGGATTACGAACTGCTGAACGTGTCTTACGACCCGACCCGCGAGCTGTATCAGCAGTACAACGCCGAGTTCATCAAGCACTGGCAGCAGGCCCATCCGGGCGACAAGGTGAAGATCCAGCAGTCCCATGGCGGCTCGGGCAAACAGGGCCGTGCGGTGATTGACGGTCTGCGCGCCGACGTGGTGACCCTGGCCTTGGCCGGGGACATCGACGAAATCGCCAAGCTCGGCAAGACTCTGCCGGAAAACTGGCAGACTCGCCTGCCGGACGCCAGCACCCCCTACACCTCGACCATCGTATTCCTGGTACGCAAGGGCAACCCCAAGGGCATCAAGGATTGGGGCGACCTGATCAAGAAGGACGTCTCGGTCATTACCCCAAACCCCAAGACTTCCGGGGGCGCGCGCTGGAACTTCCTCGCCGCCTGGGCCTATGGCCTGAAAACCGGCGGTAGCGAGGACAAGGCAAAAGCCTACGTGCAGGAGCTGTTCAAGCACGTGCCAGTACTGGACACCGGCGCCCGCGGCTCGACCATCACCTTCGTCAACAACGGTCAGGGCGATGTGCTGCTGGCCTGGGAAAACGAAGCCTTCCTGGCGTTGAAGGAGGACGGTGGGGCTGACAAGTTCGACATCGTCGTGCCATCGCTGTCGATTCTGGCCGAGCCGCCTGTGGCGGTAGTCGACAAGAATGCCGAGAAAAAGGGCAATACCGAAATCGCTACCGAGTACCTGAAACACCTTTACAGCCCGGCTGGGCAGAAGATTGCTGCCGAGAACTTCTACCGCCCGCGTGACGAGAAGGTGGCGGCTGAATTTGGCAAGCAGTTCCCCAAGCTGGACCTGGTGACCATCGACAAGGACTTCGGCGGCTGGAAGAGCGCACAGCCAAAATTCTTCAATGATGGCGGTGTGTTCGACCAGATCTATCAGGCACAGTAAGGACCAAGAAATAACCCGAAATTCGGACGCCTACCACGGCCCGGGATGGTTCCCGGGCCACGTGCATTCAACCAGGGATCTCTATGTCACGTCGCATTTCCCCCGTCATACCCGGCTTCGGGCTGACGCTGGGATACACTTTGGTGTACCTCAGCCTGATTGTGCTGATACCGCTGGCGGCCATGTTCATCCATGCCTCACAGCTGACCTTCGAACAGTTCTGGACCATCATCAGCGCGCCGCGGGTCATCGCCGCGCTGAAGCTGAGCTTTGGCACCGCCCTGTTTGCCGCGATCATCAATGGTGTGATCGGGACGCTGCTGGCCTGGGTGCTGGTGCGCTACACCTTCCCCGGACGCAAGATCATCGACGCGATGATCGATTTGCCCTTCGCCCTTCCAACGGCAGTGGCCGGCATTGCGCTCACTGCGCTGTACGCGCCGGCGGGCTGGGTCGGCCAGTTCGCGACCGACCTGGGCTTCAAGATCGCCTATACCCCTCTGGGCATTACCCTGGCATTGACGTTCGTCACCCTGCCGTTCGTAGTGCGCACGGTACAGCCAGTGCTGGCAGACATCCCACGCGAGGTCGAAGAAGCCGCTGCCTGCCTGGGCGCCAGACCGCTGCAGGTGTTTCGCCATGTGCTGGCCCCGGCCCTGCTGCCGGCCTGGCTCACCGGCTTTGCCCTGGCGTTCGCCCGTGGGGTGGGTGAGTACGGCTCGGTCATTTTCATCGCCGGCAACATGCCGATGAAAACCGAGATCCTGCCCCTGCTGATCATGGTCAAGCTCGACCAGTACGACTACACCGGCGCTACCGCCATCGGCGTGTTGATGCTGGTGGTTTCCTTCATCCTGCTGCTGCTGATCAACTTGTTGCAGCGGCGCATCGAAACCCCTTGAAGGAGGTCGGCATGTCCAGTTCTTCCCTGAATGCAACCGCCGCTGCCAACGCCGCCCGGCGCGGCAGCGCCACATCGCGGCGGCTGCTCATCGGCCTTGGCTGGCTGGTGTTTGCACTGTTTCTGCTGTTGCCGCTGGTCATCGTGGTTTCCCAGGCCCTGAAGAATGGGTTCGGCACCTTCTTCGAAGCCATCTTCGAACCTGACGCGTTGTCGGCCCTGAAGCTCACCCTGCTTGCCGTTGCCATTTCGGTGCCGCTGAACCTGGTGTTCGGCGTCAGCGCGGCATGGTGCGTGAGCAAGTACAACTTCCGCGGCAAAAGTATTCTGGTCACCCTGATCGACCTGCCGTTTTCAGTGTCGCCCGTGATCGCCGGCCTGGTCTACGTGCTCATGTTCGGCGCCCAGGGCCTGTTCGGGCCGTGGCTGCAGGATCACGACATCCAGATCGTCTTCGCCCTGCCGGGCATCGTCCTGGCCACCATCTTCGTGACGGTGCCGTTCGTAGCCCGTGAACTGATTCCACTGATGCAGGAGCAAGGCACCCAGGAAGAAGAAGCCGCCCGGCTGCTCGGTGCCAATGGCTGGCAGATGTTCTGGCACGTAACGCTGCCCAACATCAAGTGGGGCCTGATCTATGGCGTGGTGTTGTGCACGGCACGGGCGATGGGGGAGTTTGGCGCAGTGTCGGTCGTTTCCGGGCATATTCGCGGTGTGACCAATACCTTGCCGCTGCATGTGGAAATTCTCTACAACGAGTACAACCACGTGGCGGCCTTCAGCGTGGCCAGCCTGTTGCTGATCCTGGCGCTCTTCATCCTGCTGCTCAAGCAGTGGAGCGAGAACCGTATTAACCGTCTGCGCCATAGCGCTGCGGAGGAATGATTCATGTCGATCGAAGTTCGTAACGTCAGCAAGCGTTTCAACAGTTTCCAGGCGCTCGATGGTATCAACCTGGACATCAACAGTGGTGAGCTAGTAGCGCTGCTGGGCCCATCGGGCTGCGGCAAGACCACACTGCTGCGGATCATCGCCGGCCTGGAGACGCCGGATCAGGGCAACATCGTCTTTCATGGCGAGGACGTCTCCGGGCACGATGTACGCGATCGCAATGTCGGGTTCGTGTTTCAGCACTATGCGCTGTTCAGGCACATGACCGTGTTCGACAACGTCGCCTTTGGCCTGCGCATGAAGCCCAAGGGTGAACGCCCGAGCGAAAGCAGCATTGCCCAGAAAGTGCACGAGTTGCTGAACATGGTGCAGCTCGATTGGCTGTCCGATCGTTATCCGGAGCAGTTGTCCGGCGGTCAGCGCCAGCGTATCGCCCTGGCCCGCGCCCTGGCAGTAGAGCCCAAGGTGTTGCTGCTGGACGAGCCCTTCGGTGCGCTGGACGCCAAGGTGCGCAAAGAGCTGCGCCGCTGGCTGGCCCGCTTGCACGAAGATATCAACCTGACCTCGGTATTCGTGACCCATGACCAGGAAGAGGCCATGGAAGTAGCTGACCGTATCGTGGTCATGAACAAGGGCGTGATCGAGCAGATTGGCTCGCCGGGCGAAGTGTACGAACAACCCGCCAACGATTTCGTCTACCACTTCCTGGGTGATTCCAACCGCCTGGCCTTGAGCGAGGGTCAGCATGTGCTGTTCCGTCCCCACGAAGTGTCGTTGTCACGTCACGAAACCGAGGGCCACCATGCCGCCGAAGTCCGGGACATTCGCCCGCTGGGGGCCACCACGCGGGTGACTTTGAAAGTCGAGGGCCAAAGTGAGCTGATCGAAGCCGAGGTGGTCAAGGACCACGACAGCCTGACAGGGCTGGCCCGGGGCGAGACGTTGTTCTTCCGGCCGAAGGTCTGGCAGAAACTACCAGCCATTTAAGGCGATGGGTTTGGGGCGGATAAAGCGGTGTCGCCAGGAAACATCCGCCGGTTAGCTGCTTAAAGGTTATAAATAAATTTCTTTTTATTCCTTTAAGTATATATAGGCCGCTTTATACTGGGTTTCCAAGCACGCAAGCTACTGGAGACCCACTTCATGCGTAACGAATCAGTTCGCTACCTGATCATCCCAGGCTGGCAGGGATCGCCGGACAATCATTGGCAAAGCCACTGGCAGCGCACCCTGCCCAACAGCGCACGCGTGGAGCAGCGCGATTGGCTGACACCGCTCTGCCAGGACTGGGTAAAGGCGCTGGATACTGCCATTGCTGCCGAGCCCGACCCGGTTATCCTCATTGCCCATAGCCTGGGCTGCATCACGGTGGCGCATTGGGCCGAACAGGCCGCAGCCGGTCTGCTCGGTCGCGTGCGCGGCGCCTTGTTGGTAGCGCCAGCGGATGTCGAGCGACCAGGGTGCGCGCCGGCGCTGCGCAATTTTTCGCCCATCCCGCAGTCGGCGCTTCCCTTTCCAAGCCAGGTGGTCAGCTCGGACAACGATCCCGCTGTCAGCGTCCCGCGCGCTTTGCACATGGCCCAGCAGTGGGGGGCAGAAGCAGGGCTCTTGACCGGCGCCGGTCACATCAACGTGAAATCCGGGCATGAGTGCTGGGAGCAGGGATTCGCCTACCTGTATCGCCTGCAAGGCCGCATCGAACAACGCGCGCTGCGCCGCGCCTGAACGGCGTCCGTTTCCATCCGTCACACGCCCAGCCGCCGCAGGCCAGGGGCGGGAGCTCGTCATGACGTATCAGAATCCCTTCGGCCAGCCATTGCTGACATTCCCCGAACTCGACAAGAGCCCGCTGAGCATTCGCGCCAAGGCGCTGGTCTTCATCGATCCGCGCTCCCAGCGATTGCGCACGGAGCTGGAGCACTTGGCGCCGCTGCCGCTGCCGGTGCTGATCCGCGGTGAAACCGGCACCGGCAAGGAGTTGCTGGCCCGCCAGATTCACCGCGCCAGCGACCGCCCCGGCCTGTTCGTGTCGGTCAATTGCGCCGCCATCAGCCCAACCTATGCCGATGCAGAGCTGTTCGGCTATAGCGCCGGTAGCCATGGCGGCACCGCCAGCAGCCGCGCTGGCTGGTTCGGATCGGCCAACGGCGGCACGCTTTATCTGGACGAAATCGCCGACTTGCCCTCGGCCATTCAGGCCAAGCTGCTGGCGGCACTGGAAAACCGCGAAGTCACCCGCGTAGGCGCACACCAGGCGCAGCCGGTGGATGTGCGACTGGTGGCAGCCACGAGCATTGACCTGGGGCGGGTGGTGAAGGCAGGACGCTTCAGCGAGCGGTTGTATCAATACTTGCGCGAGGGCGCCCTTGAACTGCCGCCGCTGCGCGAGCGCCCGGGGGACATCCTGGCATTGGCGGAATACTTCGTTGGCATCTACAGCGGGCGTTTGCAGCGGCCCGTGCCGTTGATAAGCGAGGCTGCACAGCGCCTGCTCGAGCACCACCCTTGGACCGGCAATACCCGCGAGCTGGAAAACGTCATCCACTTCGCCTTGCTGGTCAATGACGGGCCCGAACTCCTGCCCGAAGACCTGGACCTGCCCAATACTCCACAGTAGAGGCGCTCATAAGCAAACGCGCTGGTGGCATTTTGCTTTTGGAATAAGCAGCGAAATAAAAGATATTGTTCCGGCATAAAAATTATCGGTATTGTCCGCTCCACGCCCAGGACCGCAGTGCCTCGGCCACCCCGTTCGCCATCGTCGATGGCTCAGATGCAGAACAAGGATCACCATGAAGAAGACCCTGCTGACCACCGCCCTGGCTGCTGCCCTGTCCTTCGCTGGCCTGGCCGGCGCCGCCGAGAAGCTGTTGGTTGCCGCAACGCCCATCCCGCACGCCGAGATCCTCGAGCTGATCAAGCCGACCCTGGCCAAGGAAGGTGTCGATCTGCAGATCAAAGTGTTCACCGACTACGTGCAACCCAACGTGCAGGTTGACCAGAAGCGTCTGGATGCCAACTACTTCCAGACCCTCCCGTACCTGCAGAGCTTCAACGAGGGCAAGGGCACCCACCTGGAGACCGTTGTCGGCGTCCACGTCGAGCCCTTCGGTGGCTACTCGAAGAAGGTCAAGAGCCTGGATGAGCTTAAGGAAGGCGCGACCGTCGCCATCCCTAACGAGGGCAGCAACAGCGGGCGTGCTCTGCTGCTGTTGCAGAAGGCAGGGCTGATTACCCTGAAGGATCCGAAAAATGCCCTGGCCACGCCGAAGGACATCGCCGAGAACCCTAAGAAGCTGAAGTTCCGCGAGCTGGAATCGGCAATGTTGCCCCGCGTGCTGGATCAGGTCGACCTGGACATGATCAACACCAACTATGCGCTGGAAGCGGGCCTGAACCCTGCCAAGGACGCCCTGGTCATCGAAGGCAGCGACTCGCCTTACGTCAACTTCCTCGTCGCACGTCCTGACAACAAGGACAGCGATGCCATCCAGAAGCTGGCCAAGGCGCTGACCAGCCCGGAAGTGAAGGCATTCATCGCCAAGAAGTATCAGGGTGCCGTGCTGCCTGCATTCTGACCAGCGCACCGCTGCCCAAACGCCGACGCCTTGTGTGTCGGCGTTTTCGTTTCAGGTATACCCCAGGACAATGCTGCCTGCGGCTGAGAGATTGAGCCCTGTGTGTGGTCCGATGATAAGCCTATCCCCGCTACGCGCATAGTTCTGATGAGGAGTTGCCATGTCCCTGAGCGAAAAACAGAAGATGCTCGCAGGCGAGCTCTACCTCGCCACCTGCCCTGAATTACAAGCCGAACAGGCCGCCAACAAACGGTGGATGCACCGCTATAACAACAGCGTCGAGCTGACGGCCGAGGCGCGGCATGCGTTGCTGGCCGAGCACTTTGGCCATGCAGGCGAAGGTGTCACGTTGCGTGCGCCTTTCTATTGCGACTACGGCTACAACATCCATGTGGGCCGCAATACCTTCATGAACTTCAATTGCGTGATCCTGGATGTGCTGCCTGTGCAGATCGGCGAGGACTGCCAGATCGGCCCGAACGTGCAGATCTACACGGCCGATCACCCGCTCGATCCACAGGTGCGGCGTACGGGCCTGGAAAGCGGGCGACCGGTCAGCATCGGCAATAACGTGTGGATCGGGGGCGGGGCCATCATCCTGCCGGGGGTGCGTATCGGTGATGACGCCGTGGTTGGCGCGGGCAGTGTCGTCACCCGCGATGTGCCACCTGGCGCGACGGTGGTGGGCAACCCGGCCCGCATACGTCAACCTGCCCAGGGGCAATAACAGCCGACTGCCAGGGTGTTGGAGGCGCTGACTGGGCGGCCTTCGAGTAGCGCGTTGAGTATCGGTTCGATGAAACTGTTGGCGGCGTTGCACACCGCACCTTCGCTGTAGGGGCCGAAATACGCCAGCTGCCCCTGGCGATCCCAGATGGCTACCGCAGGCGAGGCGGGCAGGTGCTCGCTGCCCGGTAGGTTGCCCAGTGGCTTGAGCCCGGCGAGGTCATCGGGCAGGTAGCCGCGCGTTCCGCGTTTTTGCAGGACGTGGAAGGTGACACCCCGGTCTTTGAAGCGCTGCATCAGGTCAGCCAGGTGCTGCTGGTTGCCGACGTTGCACGGGCAGGCCGGGTCCCAGAAGTGCACGACCCGAACCGGCCCAGGGCCGGCCAGTTCGCGGGGTAGCTGTAACCGGGCACCGTCGAAGAATGTCGTCTGGTTGTCGAACGGTCGCACATAGCGAGCCTGGAAGGTTGTGTAGGCCTGCCAGATGAAGACCGCTCCGGCCACCAGGCCGAGCAGGGTGCCCAATAGTTTGAGGGTTGGCAGGTTCATGAAGGGCCGATGGCAGCTCCCGTAGGCAGTTCGAAGGTGGTGGCGGATGCAGCCAGCTTGCCACGGCGCGTCGATCAGCTGAATATCCCAGATCAATACTTGCTTCACGCCGGATCCAGCCAATGCCCGCAAGCTTTCATCCAGACCTCCTGCGCACCAGCCTGGCCCCGCTGAGCGCGCGCGAACGCCTATCCACCCACGCGCAGGCTTATCAACGCTTCTACGGCCTCGACCTGCCGGTTCACAGCTGGCTTGGACGGTTTGCAGTTGCCGGTTTCGAGGTGGTCGCGCAGGTGTGGGCTCCGCTACAGCCTACGGCGACTTTGCTACTGCTGCACGGCTACTATGACCACATGGGGCTGTACAGGCACCTGGTGGCCTGGGCATTGAAGCGCGGTTACGCCGTTGTCAGCTGCGATTTGCCGGGTCACGGCCTGTCCAGCGGTGAGCGTGCCAGCATTGATGACTTCGCCGTGTACCAGCAGGTGCTCCAAGGCTTGTTCGAACAGGCGCACAGCCTGCAACTGCCGCACCCTTGGCACCTGTGCGGGCAGAGTACGGGCGGGGCGATTGCCGTGGACCACTTGCTGCACAGTGAAGGGACCAGCCCCGTCGATGGGCAGGTACTGCTGCTCGCCCCGCTGGTGCGGCCTTGTGCCTGGCACTGGTCGAAGCTCAGCTATCACGTGTTGCGCCATTTCGTGAACGGCATCGAGCGGCGGTTCACTGAAAACAGCACGGACCCTGCATTTCTGCCGTTTCTTGAAGCTGACCCGCTTCAGCCGCGGCGGCTCCCCACGGCATGGGTCGGGGCGCTGATCGACTGGATCAGACGCATCGAGGCGGCGCCCGTCAGCACTCGGCGTCCGGTGATCGTGCAGGGAGAGGCGGATGGCACGGTCGACTGGTCTTACAACCTTCGCGTGTTGAAGGCCAAGTTCGCCGAACCGCAGGTGCTTATGCTACCAGGGGCCCGTCATCACCTGGCCAACGAACTGCCTGCCATTCGACAGCGCTATTTCGACTTCATCGACCAGCACCTGGGCTGATCACTTCAGCTCGCCCGTGCTCTGGCCGACCGCCAGGCCGGCGCGAATGGCCGCCAGCGCTGCGCGGTAGTAGGCTTTGCCGTCGTTGGATTCGGCAAAGGTCGCGAATTCTTCGAGCTCTGCGTCCGTGAGGTCACGGTACACGTACAGCAAGGTATTGTTCAGGTCCTGGCCTATCTGGTTCATCAGGCGTTGGCGCTGGCCGTCGAGCAGGCCTTGCGCCTGGCCACCGCCCAACAGCCCCGGAATCATGGCGCTCAGGCTGTCGGCGGCCATACCGGCAATGGCCAGGCTTACCTCCGCCCCCGCTTCCCGGGCAGGCAGGGCCTGGGCCAGGTGGCCAATGATCAACACGCGATCGTCGCTGGCCTGAATCTTGGGCAGGCCATCGGCATTTTTGGCCAATTCATCCTTGCGGGTCGCCCGCAGTTCGGCCGCGACAATCTTGCGGCCTAATGGCGACTGGAAAAAGGCCAGCGCCGGCGATGGGTTGGGTAATGCGGCGCGCAGTTGTGCAAGCGCACGACGGTCCACGGCCTGAGCCTGAAAACGCTGGTTGCTGTTGCTCACCAGTGCCTGGTAGACGGCAGGTGGCAAGCTGTTGCGGTAGCGCTGCTGGGCGGCGTTCAAGGCGTCGGTGAAATGAGCGCGTTGCTCGGGCCAGCCAGCGGTCTTGTACAGCTGATCCAGGTTGTCTGCCCAGACAGGCAACGTACAGCTCATCAGCAGAATCAGGGAAAACAGACGGCGCATTCAGGACTCCTGTCGGCAGATGGCTATTGTCTGTGGGGCGGCGTCGGTTTGTCGAGATATCCACGCGCTTCTCAGCCAAGTGGCGCTGGGCGCCGAGAGGGCGAATGGATATGATGCGCCATGCACATTTCCCCCCCACACCCGATGCTTGCGGCCGTCGTCGACGATCTGGCAACCCATGGCTGGTCCCAACAGGCACTGTTCCTGCCGGCGGACCTGGTCGGCGCGCTGGCGAACGAATGCCGACGCCGTTATGCCCAAGGGGAGCTTAACCCCGCAGGTATTGGACGAGGCCCTTCCCAAGAGGTGCGCGAGGCCATCCGTGGGGATCAGATTCAGTGGATCGATCCAGGCCAGGCGCACGCCTGCGACCAGTACCTGGCAGCCATGGATCAACTGCGCCTGGCAATCAACCAAGGGCTTTTCCTGGGCCTGGAAGACTTCGAATGTCACTTTGCCCTTTATCCACCCGGCGCTTTCTACAAACGGCATCTGGACCGTTTTCGCGATGACGACCGGCGCATGGTGTCGGCCGTGTTCTACCTGAACGAAGACTGGACGCCCGCAGACGGTGGGCAGTTGCGCATGTTCCTGGCCGATGGGGTGGAGCACGATGTTCAGCCCGTCGCAGGGTGCCTGGTGGTCTTCCTGTCCGGCGAAGTCCCTCACGAGGTGCTGCCGGCCGGTCGTGAACGCCTGTCCTTGACTGGCTGGTTCAGACGCCGCGGCAATGACCCGTTCTGAACGGCCGTGCGTGCTGATCAGCGCGTGCCTCGTTTGACTGCGGCACGCTACTGAGTCGCTGCGGCCTGCTGCTCGTCGGCAAGCCACTTGTGTTCCAGTTCGGCCGTACGACCGCTGTCCTTCAGGCGTTGCAGCGCATTGTTCACGGCGCTTTCGAAGGCGGGGTTGTCCTTCTGGAACGGCACCACAAGCTGGTGCTTGCCAAAGGGCAGGCTGGTGTCGAGCGGGCTATCACCTTGCGCTATTGCCGTGACAGGCAGCAACGCGATGTCGTATTTGCCACTTTCGACGCCGGGCAGGGTTTGCGCCTCGGGTGTTTCGACGAATTCCACGCGCAGGTCGAGCTCTGAGGCCAGGGCCTGGCCGAACTCCACATCGAACCCTGTCAGGTGATCATCCTGCTTGAAAGCGTATGGCGCGTTGTCGCCCTGGACGGCGATACGCAGTTCACCGCGATCGGCGATTTCGTCCAGCAGCTCTGCCTGAGCCAATGGGCTGATCAGTACCGCCAGCAGTACCCCTATGGTCGAACGCATGAATGCCCCTTTTCGTTTACCCATGAATAACCGTCGCCATGGCTTTCTTCCTCGCCATGGTCGAGCGCAGCCTATGACCCTGAAGTCGCGGCATTGTTTGATGTGCAGCCTGGATTTTTTCGTGCTCGCCGCCCGCCGCCGTGGTGGGCCATAACGAAAAGGGAGGCCACCTGGGCCTCCCTCGATCCACGCTTGCTGCGTATTAGAACAGTACGCGCGAGCGGATGGTGCCCTTGACCTGTTGCAGCTTCTCCTGCGCCAGGTCCGAGTATTCGGCGTCGACGTCGATCACCACGTAGCCCACTTTCTCGTTGGTCTGCAGGAACTGACCCGAGATGTTGATGCCGTTTTCGGCAAACACCTTGTTGATTTCGCTGAGCACACCCGGAATGTTTTCGTGGATGTGCAGCAGGCGGTGCTTGCCAGGGTGAGCAGGCAGGGCCACTTCCGGGAAGTTGACCGACGACACCGAGGTGCCGTTGTCGCTGTACTTGACCAGCTTCTCGGCCACTTCCAGGCCGATGTTGGCCTGGGCCTCGGCAGTGGAGCCGCCGATGTGCGGCGTGAGGATCACGTTATCCAGGCCACGCAGCGGGCTTTCGAACTCTTCATCGTTGGAGCGTGGCTCGACCGGGAACACGTCGATGGCAGCGCCGATCAGGTGCTTGTCCTTGATGGCCGCGGCCAGGTGATCAAGTTCGACCACGGTGCCGCGGGCAGCGTTGATCAGGATGGCGCCTTTTTTCATCGCGCGGATTTCCCTCTCGCCGATCATCCACTGGGTGGAGGGCAGCTCAGGCACGTGCAGCGAGACGATATCGGCCAGGCCGAGCAATTCGTGCAGGCTGGTCACCTGGACAGCATTGCCTAGCGGCAGCTTGGTCAGCGGATCGAAGAAGTACACCTGCATGCCCAGGCTTTCGGCCAGTACAGACAGTTGGGTACCAATGGAGCCGTAACCGACGATGCCCAGCTTCTTGCCGCGAATCTCGAAGGAGTTGGCTGCGCTCTTGATCCAGCCGCCACGATGGCACGAGGCGTTCTTTTCCGGAATGCCGCGCAGCAGCAGGATGGCTTCGGCCAGCACCAGTTCGGCTACAGAACGGGTGTTGGAGTACGGTGCGTTGAACACTGCGATACCGCGCTGACGGGCAGCTTCCAGGTCGACCTGGTTGGTACCGATGCAGAAGCAACCGACGGCGACCAGTTTCTTGGCGCAGTCGAAGATTTCTTCGGTCAATTGGGTACGTGAGCGGATGCCGATGAAGTGCGCGTCGGCGATCTTTTCCTTCAACTCTGCTTCGGGCAACGAACCAGTGAGGTATTCGATGTTGGTGTAGCCGGCAGCCGTCAGGGTATCGACTGCGTTCTGGTGTACACCTTCAAGAAGAAGGAACCGGATCTTGCTCTTGTCGAGAGAAGTCTTGCTCATCTGCGTAAACCTGTATCCCGGAGAAAAGTGGCGAGGGTGATGCCAGGTGCCCGTGGGCAGCTCTAGCATGAACAGCGGGGGCGCTATGCTAGCATACGCGACACAATCTGAGCTTATCCCGACAGGTGAAGCGTGCTCAGGGTGACCATGAATAAAGCGAGAGTTCAGGCGATGACCCAGCCCGCTGTATTGGATGAGTTGAAGACCCTGGTCGACCCCGGCAAGGTGTTGACCGACCCCGAATCCCTGCAAGCCTATGGCAAGGACTGGACGCGCCATTACCCGCCTGCGCCCAGCGCCATCGTCCTGCCCCGTACGATCGAACAGGTGCAGGCCATCGTGCGCTGGGCCAATGCCCATCGTGTGGCGCTCGTGCCTTCCGGCGGGCGTACCGGGTTGTCCGCGGGCGCCGTGGCCGCCAATGGGGAGGTGGTGGTCGCCTTCGATTACATGAATCGCATCCTGGATTTCAACGCCTTCGACCGTACCGTGGTCTGCCAGCCAGGGGTCATTACCCAGCAGGTGCAGGCGTTCGCCGAGGAGCAGGGCCTGTATTACCCGGTGGACTTCGCCTCCAGTGGCTCCAGTCAGATAGGCGGCAACATCGGCACCAATGCCGGTGGCATCAAGGTGATCCGCTACGGCATGACCCGCAACTGGGTCGCGGGCCTCAAGGTGGTCACCGGCAGCGGCGAGTTGCTGGAATTGAACAAGGGCCTGATCAAAAACGCCACCGGCTACGACCTGCGCCAGCTGTTCATTGGCGCCGAAGGTACGCTGGGTTTCGTGGTCGAGGCCACCCTGCGCCTGGACCGCGCCCCACGCAACCTCACCGCCATGGTGTTGGGCACGCCTGATTTCGACTCGATCATGCCTGTACTGCACGCTTTCCAGGGCAGGTTGGACCTGACGGCGTTCGAGTTTTTCTCCGACAAGGGCCTGGCCAAGATCCTGGCACGTGGTGATGTGCCTGCGCCTTTCGAAACGCCATGCCCGTTCTACGCCTTGCTGGAGTTCGAGGCCGGCACCGATGCGGTGGCCAACGAAGCCTTGGCTACCTTCGAACACTGTGTCGAGCAAGGTTGGGTGCTCGATGGCGTGATGAGCCAGAGCCAGACGCAGCTGAAGAATTTGTGGAAGCTGCGCGAATACCTGTCCGAAACCATTTCGCACTGGACACCGTACAAGAACGACATCTCCGTGACCGTCTCGAAAGTGCCGGCATTCCTGCGCGACATCGATGCCGTCGTCCAGGCGCATTACCCCCACTATGAGGTGATCTGGTACGGGCACATCGGCGACGGCAACCTGCACCTGAACATCCTCAAGCCCGAGCACATGAGCAAGGATGACTTCTTCGCGTCCTGCACCGAGGTCAACCAGTGGGTGTTCGAGATCGTCCAGCGCTACGACGGTTCGATCTCCGCCGAGCACGGTGTGGGCATGACCAAGCGCGATTACCTGGGCTACAGCAGGTCCCGTGAAGAAATCGCCTGCATGAAAGCAATCAAGGCCGTGTTCGACCCTGCGGGCATCATGAATCCGGGTAAGATCTTCGCACCTGAATAAAAAGCAGTATCCAGAGGAGTGGCCATGAACTACCAGCACCAGTATGCAGACGGCACGCGCATTCATTTTCCACTGGGCAAGGTGGTATGCATCGGGCGTAACTACGCCGAACATGCCAAGGAGCTGGATAATCCCATACCGACCGAACCCCTCCTGTTCATCAAACCGGGCAGTTGCGTGGTGCCGGCCGAGGGCGGTTTCAAGATTCCTGCCGAACGTGGGTCGGTGCATTACGAGGTGGAAATCGCGGTGTTGCTGGGCAAGTCGCTGTCCACGCGGCCGAGCCAGGAGGAGGTGCTCGATGCCATTTCCGGGTTTGCGCCGGCCTTGGACCTGACCCTGCGGGACGTGCAGGCCAAGCTCAAGGAAAAGGGCTTGCCTTGGGAGTTGGCCAAGTGTTTCGACGGCGCCTGCGTGTTGCCGCCCTTTGTGTCTGCCACCAGCTTCGAAGACATCACGGCCATCCCGGTGCGCCTGACGGTCAACGGCGAAGTCCGCCAGGACGGCTCCAGTGCAATGATGCTCAACCCGATCGTGCCGATGATCCAGCACATGGCTGCGCAGTTTTCGCTGCAGGCCGGCGACGTCATCCTGACCGGCACACCAGCAGGCGTAGGCCCCTTCAACGTGGGCGATGACGTGGTCCTGGAGCTGCCAGGGGTTAGCCGGTTCGAGAGCCGGGTGCTCTAAACCAGTACCCACCTGATTTTTCGCAGATGATCCGCCTTGGCCAAGGCTCCGGTCAGGCGGCCCATCCCCGCGTCATCTGCGAATGGCCCTAGCGGGTTGACTGTTTTTTCACACGTCTTCTGGATAATGCGCAGACCTTCGCCTTTCTCCCCAGGACGTCTCGATGCAATCAAACGCCCCTGCCTCCTTCAAGCGCCCGTTCTACCTGCGCTGGCCGTTCGGCCTGGCCGTGGCAGTGATGATTGCCTATGGCGTGGCCTTCGCCATGCATTGGGACGATCGGGCAGCGCTGTGGGTCAAGGAAGGCTTCGAAAGCACGGCCGAGCGCAGTGAAAGCGTGTGGCTGCCGGACTACACGGTGGATATCGACGCCAAGCCCTTGCCGGAAATGGCCGACTACGAAGCATCGGACCTCACGTACAACCCCAGCACCCGCACGCTATTCGCCGTCATGGGCAAGCAACCCTTCCTCACCGAGCTGAACCTGGACGGCGACGTGCTGCGCAATATTCCCCTCAATGGCTGGGCAAACCCGGAAGGCGTCACCGTCATGGACGGCGGCTACCTGGCAATCACGGACGAGCGGCTGCATGACCTGACCGTGGTGAAAGTCGATGCCACCACCACCGCGCTCAACCATGCGGACTTCCCCAGCCACGACCTGGGGGCGTCGCAAAATGGCAACAAGGGCTACGAAGCCGTGGTCTGGGACGCCTCGAAACAGCGGCTGGTCATCGGCGAGGAGCGGCCGCCGCGCCTGTATGAATGGAAGTCCAATGGGCAAGGCCAACTGACGGGCGAAAAAACACCGCTGCCCAGTGATTCGCTCGACCTGCGAAACCTGTCGGCATTGGGCATTGATCCGCGAACGGGGCACCTGCTGGCGCTGTCTGCCGATTCCAACATGCTGCTGGAACTGGATGAGCAGGGTGAACAGGTCAGCTTCATGACCTTGCTGGGGGGCTTCAATGGTCTGCAGCACACTATTCCTAGGGCCGAAGGCGTGGCAATGGATGACCAGGGCACCCTGTACATGGTCAGCGAACCGGCATTGTTCTATCGCTTCACCAAAGGGTAGGTTTTTCCTGCTATTTGCATGATGGCATTAAGCTTTATTTCAGTTGTTTGTGGTTAGATTCGCCATCCTCCGTCGAGTCTGCCTTCATGCACCGTTATTTGCGTCTGTCACTGGTCCCTGTCGTCCTATGCCTGCTGCTGCTGCTGCTGGGCTGGGTCGGGCAGGAATTTCGTCTGTTCGAACGTGCCTGGTTCAACCTCACCACGTGGTGGCAGCCGGCCGAGCAAAGCATTGGCCTGAATCGCTACCAGGTGGTGATCGAGGGGCGGCCAATCGAAGGGCTGGATGACGATGTCTCGGCGCTGACCTACGACCCTGACCGCAAGAGCCTGTTCACCGTGACCAACGCCCGCTCTGAGCTGATCGAGTTGTCGCTGGATGGGCGAATCCTGCGACGCATCGCGCTGCACGGTTTCGGTGACCCCGAGGCGGTGGAGTACATCGGTCCGAATAGCTACGTGATCACCGACGAGCGCCAACAGCGGCTGATCCGTGTGCGGCTCACCGACGACACCTTGTCACTGGATGCTGCCCAGGCAGAGCAATTGACCTTGGGCATCGGCCTTAACGGTAACAAGGGTTTCGAAGGGCTGGCCTTCGATTCGGTGGGCAAGCGGCTGTTCGTGGCCAAGGAGCGCGACCCGATGCTCATCTACGAAGTGCACGGGTTTCCTCATGACGATCCGCAACAACCCTATGCCGTGAACGTGGTCCAGGACCGCAAGCGTGATTCGCGCCTGTTCGTGCGCGATCTGTCGAGCCTGCAGTTCGACGAGCGCAGTGGGCACCTGCTGGCGCTGTCGGATGAGTCGCGCCTGGTGCTGGAGCTGGATGTGCAGGGGCGGCCACTGAGCACCTTGTCATTACGCAAAGGGTTCCAGGGGCTCAAAGCGACAGTCCCGCAGGCGGAGGGCATTGCGATGGACGAGGCCGGGACCATCTATATGGTCAGTGAGCCGAACCTGTTCTACGTATTCAAGCAGCCGGCGCCGTGACCTTGTCGGCGTTCGGCAAGCCCCGGTCGGCGCAACCGTACCCGGGCTTGCCGGCTTGCATGGTTACTCGGCCTTCAGGCTCTTCACGCCCTCGGCAGTGCCCAGCAGCAGCAGGTCGGCAGGCCGTGCGGCGAACAGGCCATTGGTAACCACGCCCACGATGGCATTGATCTGGGCTTCCAGCGCTACCGGGTCGGTGATCTGCAGGTTGTACACGTCGAGGATAACGTTGCCGTTGTCCGTGATCACGCCTTCACGGTAAACCGGGTCGCCGCCAAGCTTCACCAGCTGACGAGCAACATGGCTGCGGGCCATCGGGATGACCTCCACCGGCAGCGGGAAGTTGCCCAGAACCGGTACCAGCTTGCTGCCATCGGCGATGCAGATGAACGTCTTGGCCACGGCAGCAACGATCTTTTCCCGGGTCAGGGCCGCGCCACCGCCTTTGATCAGGTTCAGGTGTTCGTCGCTTTCATCGGCGCCGTCCACATAGAACTCCAGCTCGCTGACGCTGTTGAGCTCGTAGACCGGGATGCCATGGCCCTTGAGGCGCTGGGCCGTGGCTTCGGAGCTGGCGACCGCGCCGTCGAAGGCCGTCTTGTGCTGCGCCAGGGCGTCGATGAAGAAATTGGCGGTCGAACCGGTGCCCACGCCAACGACGCTTTTGTCATCGAGCTTGGGCAGAATGAAGTCGACGGCAGCCTGGGCAACGGCCTGTTTGAGTTGGTCCTGGGTCATGCGGGCTCCGAGATGGGGCAGGGCGGATGTAAAGGCGGCCAGTATAACGGCAAGCGCGGCTTGGCTGTGGTCGTCCGACGTAACGCTGGGGTAGACTCCGAGCCCTTGTCCTGCGGCCAGTGATGCTTTCCCGATGCTCGAACAGTACGTCAAGAAGATCCTCACCTCGCGCGTCTATGACGTTGCCGTCGAAACCCCCTTGCACAGCGCCGGGCAGTTGAGCAAACGCCTGGGCAACCAGATCCTGCTAAAGCGCGAAGACCTGCAGCCGGTGTTCTCGTTCAAGATCCGCGGGGCCTACAACAAGCTGGCGCAGTTGACCGCAGAAGAGCTGGCCCGCGGCGTGGTCACCGCCTCGGCTGGCAACCATGCCCAGGGGCTGGCTCTCGCCGCACGGGAAATGGGCATCAAGGCCACCATCGTGATGCCCAAGACCACGCCTGAAATCAAGATCGAAGGCGTGCGCTCGCGCGGCGGCAAAGTGGTCCTTCACGGTGATTCGTTCCCCGAGGCATTGGCCTATTCGCTGAAACTGGTCGATGAAAAAGGCTTCGTCTACATCCACCCCTACGATGATCCTCATACCATTGCTGGCCAGGGCACCGTGGCCATGGAAATCCTGCGCCAGCACCCCGGTCGGCTGGACGCGATTTTCGTGCCGGTCGGCGGCGGCGGCCTGATCGCCGGCATCGCCGCCTACGTGAAGTACCTGCGCCCGGAAATCAAGGTCATTGGCGTTGAGCCGGACGACTCCAACTGCCTGCAGGCCGCCATGGCCGCTGGCGAGCGGGTGGTGCTGCCACAGGTAGGGTTGTTTGCCGATGGCGTGGCGGTGGCTCAGATTGGCCAGCACACCTTCGACATCTGCCGCCATCACGTGGACGAAGTCATCACCGTCAGCACCGACGAAATCTGCGCGGCGATCAAGGACATCTACGACGATACCCGTTCGATCACCGAGCCTGCGGGGGCACTGGGCGTGGCGGGCATCAAGCGATACGTGGAGATGTACGGGGTCAGCGGCCAGACACTGGTCGCCATCGATTCCGGGGCGAACGTCAATTTCGACCGCCTCCGCCATGTCGCGGAGCGGGCAGAACTGGGTGAAAAGCGCGAAGCCATCATCGCGGTCACCATCCCGGAGCGTCCCGGTAGCTTCAAGGCCTTCTGCGAGGCGGTGGGCAAGCGCCAGATCACCGAATTCAACTACCGCAAGCACACCTCCGATGAGGCGCACATCTTCGTGGGCGTGCAGACCCATCCGGAAAACGACCCCCGCGCGGCACTGGTGCAACAGTTGATCGACCAGGGCTTCCCGGTCACGGACCTGACCGACAATGAGCTGGCCAAATTGCACATTCGCCACATGGTGGGTGGGCACTCGGCCGGGGCGAGCGATGAAATGGTGCTGCGCTTCGAATTCCCCGAGCGGCCAGGGGCCCTGTTCAACTTCCTCGACAAACTGGGCGGGCGCTGGAACATCTCGATGTTCCACTACCGTAACCATGGTGCGGCAGATGGCCGTGTGGTGGCGGGGTTGCAGGTGCCTGAGGACGAGCGCCACCTGGTGCCGGCCGCGCTGGCCCAGATTGGCTACCCCTACTGGGATGAAACCCAAAACCCGGCCTACACGCTGTTCCTTGGCTGAACGGCTAAGCTCTTGCCCAGGGGGCGCGCCGCTTTGCAATGAACAGGCGGCGCAGCCTGGCGGGCTTTTCCGCTCGCAGCCCTTGTAACGCCACCGGCCCAGGACGAGTGACATGGAACACCTCAACACCCTCAAAGCCTTGCACGTGATCGGCACCGCACTGTTGTTGCTCGGTGCGCTGGGCGTGGCGATCTGGACGATGCGTGCCCGCCGGCAGGGCGACAGGGCGGTGTATGGCAGGCTGATGCAACGGCCCTTGGTCTTCGTCTGGCTGGTGATGGGTATCAGCCTGTTCAGCCTGCCGTTTACCGGCTGGTGGCTGGTGCACCTAGTAGGTTGGCCGCTGGGTCAGACCTGGCTACTGGCGTCGACTGCGCTGTATACCATGAGCGCGTTGGCCTGGGTATGGCTAGTCGTGCGCCTGAACCGGCTGCGCAGGACACCTGCACAGAGTATGCGGCTAACGCTGGCATTGGCCGTATTCAGTGCCGTGTGCCTGCTGTCCATCGCCGGGCTGATGGGCGCCAAGCCCGTCTGATCTTCGCCAAGGCATCCACTGATTGTCTGCCGGCAAAGCCTGGTTCACACACTTGCATAGCGCTGACGGTATATAAGCACCGCAGGCGCGTTGCTGCGCTCGCAGGCTTTGTGGAACAATGCGGTGACATGCGTTTGCGAGGTTGCTGCCGTGATCGACCCGGATGGTTTTCGCCCCAATGTCGGGATCATTCTCACGAATGATGCCGGGCAGGTGCTATGGGCTCGACGGATCAACCAGGATGCCTGGCAATTTCCACAGGGCGGTATCAACCCTGATGAGACGCCAGAAGATGCCCTGTACCGCGAGCTGAACGAAGAAGTTGGCCTTGAACGCGACGATGTGGAAATTCTTGCCTGCACCCGTGGTTGGTTGCGTTATCGTTTACCTCAGCGACTGGTGCGCACCCACAGCCAACCGTTGTGCATCGGCCAGAAACAGAAGTGGTTCCTGTTGCGTCTGATCAGCAATGAACAACGGGTGCGCATGGACCTGACCGGCAAGCCGGAGTTCGATGGCTGGCGCTGGGTGAGCTACTGGTACCCGCTGGGCCAGGTTGTGACATTCAAGCGCGAGGTCTATCGGCGCGCCCTGAAAGAGCTAGCACCGCGTCTTCTGACGCGCGACTGACGACGGAGTTCGACCCCGAGCCATGCTCAATACGCTGCGCAAGATCGTCCAGGAAGTAAACTCCGCCAAAGATCTCAAGTCGGCGTTGGGGATCATTGTCTTGCGTGTCAAAGAGGCCATGGCCAGCCAGGTCTGCTCGGTCTACCTACTGGACCCGGAAACCAACCGGTTCGTGTTGATGGCCACCGAAGGGTTGAACAAGCGCTCGATCGGCAAGGTCAGCATGGCCCCCAACGAAGGCCTGGTCGGGCTGGTAGGCACCCGCGAAGAACCCCTTAACCTCGAAGATGCCGCCGCGCACCCGCGCTACAGGTACTTCGCCGAGACCGGCGAGGAGCGCTTCGCCTCCTTCCTGGGCGCCCCGATCATTCACCACCGCCGCGTGGTGGGTGTGCTGGTCATTCAGCAGCGCGAGCGTCGCCAGTTCGATGAGGGCGAAGAAGCGTTTCTGGTGACCATGAGTGCGCAACTGGCTGGGGTGATCGCCCACGCCGAGGCCACTGGCTCGATTCGCGGTTTGGGTCGCCAGGGCAAAGGCATCCAGGAAGCGCGATTCGTCGGTGTGCCTGGCTCCCCTGGCGCTGCCGTAGGGCGGGCCGTGGTGATGCTGCCACCGGCCGACCTGGAAGTGGTCCCGGACAAGACGGTCGAGGACATCGACGCCGAACTGCACCTGTTCCATGCGGCCCTCGAAGGGGTGCGCGCCGACATGCGCAAGTTGTCGGCCAAGCTGGCCACCCAACTGCGTCCCGAAGAGCGGGCGTTATTCGATGTCTACCTGATGATGCTCGAGGACGCTGCCCTGGGCGGCGAGGTGCGCGAGGTCATCAAGACGGGTCAATGGGCGCAGGGCGCACTGCGCCAGGTGGTGGGCGAGCACGTCAACCGCTTCGAACTGATGGATGACGATTACCTGCGCGAGCGGGCCTCCGACGTCAAGGACCTGGGCCGACGCTTGCTCGCCTACCTGCAACAGGCACGCTCGCAGTCTTTGGTCTATGCCGACAACACTATTCTGGTCAGCGAAGAGCTGACCCCGGCCATGTTGGGCGAAGTGCCCGAAGGCAAGCTGGTGGGCCTGGTCTCGGTATTAGGCTCGGGCAACTCGCACGTGGCCATTCTGGCCCGCGCCATGGGCATTCCGACCGTCATGGGCCTAGTCGACCTGCCCTATTCGAAGGTCGATGGCATCGAGCTGATCGTCGATGGCTACAAAGGGGAGGTCTTTACCAACCCCAGCGAGGTGCTGCGCAAGCAGTACAGCGACGTGGTCGAGGAAGAGCGCCAGCTGGCCCAGGGCCTGGACGCCTTGCGCGAGCTGCCCTGCGTTACCCCTGACGGGCACCGCATGCCGCTGTGGGTCAATACCGGCCTGTTGGCCGACGTGGCCCGCGCCCAGCAGCGTGGCGCCGAAGGGGTAGGCCTGTACCGCACTGAAGTGCCGTTCATGATCAACCAGCGCTTCCCCAGCGAAAAAGAGCAGTTGGCGATTTACCGCGAACAACTGGCGGCTTTCCATCCACTGCCCGTGACCATGCGCACGCTGGACATCGGGGGCGACAAGGCGCTGTCCTACTTTCCGATCAAGGAAGAAAACCCCTTCCTGGGTTGGCGTGGCATTCGCGTCACACTCGACCACCCCGAGATCTTCCTGGTGCAGACGCGCGCCATGCTCAAGGCCAGCGAGGGCTTGAACAACCTGCGGATTTTGCTGCCGATGATTTCCGGCATTCACGAACTCGAGGAAGCGCTGCACCTGATTCACCGCGCCTGGGGCGAGGTGCGTGACGAGGGCACCGATGTGCCAATGCCGCCGGTGGGCGTCATGGTGGAAATCCCGGCCGCGGTGTACCAGACCCGAGAACTGGCGCGGCAAGTGGACTTCCTGTCGGTGGGTTCCAACGACCTTACCCAGTACCTGCTGGCTGTGGACCGTAACAACCCACGGGTGGCCGACCTCTACGACTACCTGCATCCAGCCGTACTGCAGGCGGTCAACACTGTGGTCCGTGATGCCCATGCCGAAGGCAAGCCGGTAAGTATCTGCGGCGAAATGGCGGGCGACCCGGCCGCTGCCATCCTGCTCATGGCCATGGGCTTCGACAGCCTGTCGATGAACGCCACTAACCTGCCGAAGGTGAAGTGGATGCTGCGCCAGGTGAACATGAGCAAGGCCAAGGAGCTGCTGCAAGAGGCGCTGAGCCATGACAACCCGCAGGTCATCCATAGCTCGCTGCAGCTGGCGCTGAAGAACCTCGGGCTTGCACGGATGATCGGGCCTGGAGCCAACAAGCCGCTCTGAGCGCCGCGTGTGCTGGCGCCTTGGCAGTTGACCTGCGCACAAGGCCGGCCTGGGTGATCAAACCGAGCGTTTCACCTCCCCGATAAGGGACCCGAACGGGCCGAAGCTGCGTTCGATGAACTGCCTTTGTCCTCGATCATCGACGATCAGCACGGTACTGGCGCGTGTGCCGTAGTTCTGACTGGCGATGAACGCGCTCGACAACAGTTTTTCGGTTGCCAGGCCAACACCTGTTTCCGGCAACTGGGCGTCGGCTACAGGCTCGTCATCGGCCAACAGTGCCAGCAGTTGCTCTGGATCGGGCTTTTCCAATAACCCCTCCAGGCGGCTGCGCGCCTTGACCAGTTTTGGCCATGGGGTATCAAGCTGCGCATTGGAAAGCCCGTACACCCCTGCCTCAAGCAGGCGTGGCGCTGCTTCCCTGGCGTTGACGTAACCCAGGGCATGGTCATTGCCGATGAGCAGGTTGAACCCTGAATACTGGTCGGCTTGGCTGGCCACCTGAGCCAGATACGCCTCCACGGTTTGCTCTCCCTTCAGAAAAGCGGCCACCAATTCGCCACGCGAACGCGATCCCAGTGCCTGCCTGGGGTCGCGGATATTGGTCAACGCGGCGAAACGTCCCTGCGGGCCGATCCCCAGCCAAGTCCCGCCAGCCTCCAGGTCTCTACCGGCGTACACCTGCGGCGCCTCTTCCCACGGTGCCAACGCCAGGGTAGGGCGGGCGTAGAACTCATCACGGTTGGCCGCCACGATCAGGGGCAGGGCATGCCCTGGCCGCCACGCGAATACGATCAGGCACATTCTTCGGGTCCTGTGTTTTCTTCCACTGTACCCAGGCAGCGGGACAGATCCAACCTGACACAGACTTCACTAGAGCCGCGAACCCAGCTTCCGTTACCATGCCGGATTGATTTCTCGGGGAAGCCGAATGGAATTCGTGCTCTATCTGGTATTAGGTGCATGTGCGGGGGTGCTGGCCGGCTTGTTCGGCGTGGGCGGGGGCATCATCATCGTGCCTGTGCTCGTGTTCAGCTTCACATTGCAGGGCTTTGACGCCTCGGTGTTGACGCACCTAGCGGTAGGCACATCCCTGGCCTCCATCGTCTTCACCTCCATCAACGCCGTGCTCGAGCATCACCGCAAAGGCGCGGTGCAATGGCCGATCTTTGCCTGGATGACCTTGGGGATCCTGCTGGGTGCTGGTGTCGGGGCCAAGACGGCGTCGCTGATCCAGGGGCCCATGCTGCAGAAGATCATTGGCGTCTTCGCCTTGGTGATTGCCGCGCAGATGGCACTGGACCTCAAGCCCAAGGCCAGCCGCGGTGTGCCCGGCAAGGCTGCACGGGTGGCAGCGGGTGGCGTAATCGGCTGGGCGTCGGCCATTTTCGGCATCGGTGGCGGCTCGCTGACTGTACCCTTCCTGACCTGGCGCAGCCTGCCCATGCAGCAGGCCGTGGCGACGTCGTCAGCGTGTGGCCTGCCCATTGCGATCGCCAGTGCAGCGGGTTTCATGGTGCTGGGCTGGCATGAACCCCAGCTGCCGCCGCACAGCGTCGGTTACATCTACCTGCCGGCGATGGTCGGCATCGCCGTGACCAGCATGTTTTTCGCACGTTACGGGGCGCGGCTGGCTCACAGACTGTCACCGCGCCTGTTGAAGCGCCTGTTTGCGGCCCTGTTGTTCTGTGTAGGCCTGAGCTTTCTGATTTGAATCGAGAGGATGTTAAATGCTGCCTTACCCGCAGATAGACCCCGTGGCACTGGCCATCGGACCGCTGAAAATCCATTGGTACGGCCTGATGTACCTGATCGGCATTGGCGGGGCCTGGTTACTGGCCACCCGCCGCCTCAACCGGTTCGACCCTACCTGGAGCCGCGAAAAGCTTTCCGACCTGGTCTTCTGGCTGTCGATGGGCGTGATCGTAGGGGGACGTTTGGGCTATGTGCTGTTCTACGACCTGCACGCGTACCTGGCCAACCCGACGTTGATCTTCGAGGTCTGGAAAGGCGGCATGTCGTTCCACGGCGGTTTCATTGGCGTGATGCTGGCTGCACTGTGGTTCGGCAAGCGCAACAACAAGTCGTTCTTCGAACTCATGGACTTCGTCGCCCCGCTGGTGCCGATCGGCCTGGGTGCCGGGCGTATCGGCAATTTCATCAATGCTGAACTGTGGGGCAAACCGACCGATGTGCCATGGGCGATGATCTTCCCGCCGTTCAGCGACCCGGCGCAGTTGCCGCGTCACCCTTCGCAGCTGTATCAGTTCGCCCTCGAAGGCGTGGCACTGTTCGTGATTCTCTGGCTGTACTCGCGCAAACCCCGGCCAACCATGGCAGTTTCCGGAATGTTCGCGTTGTTCTACGGTATTTTCCGTTTCATCGTCGAGTTCGTGCGGGTGCCGGATGCCCAGCTCGGTTACCTGGCGTGGGGATGGCTGACCATGGGTCAGATTCTGTGCATCCCCATGATCGTGGCTGGCCTTGGGCTCATCTGGTGGGCTTATAATCGCAAGCCTACGGCGACACCCGCCTGATCACTCTCCCGGCAGGGGCGATCCCCTGCCGTCTAGCTACAGGTAAGCCATGAAACAGTATCTGGACCTGGTCCGCGACGTTATCGAAAACGGCACGTTGCAGGAAAACCGTACCGGCATCCGCACCATCAGCCTGCCAGGGGCGATGCTGCGCTTCGACCTGCAGAAGGGCTTCCCCGCTATCACCACGCGCAAGCTCGCGTTCAAGTCGGCCATCGGCGAAATGGTGGGCTTCCTGCGCGGGGTTCGCAATGCCGGCCAATTCCGTGAGTTGGGTTGCAAGGTCTGGGACCAGAACGCCAACGAAAATGCCCAGTGGTTGGCCAACCCGTTCCGCCAGGGCCATGACGACCTGGGCGAGATCTACGGGGTACAGTGGCGGCAATGGCCGGGCTACAAGCGCATCGCCCTGAGCAATCAGGCCGCGATCGAGATGGCGGAAAAGGCCGGCTTCCGGCAGATTGCCCAGGATGAAGAGGGTGGCGTGGCGTTTGTCATCCTCTACAAGGCCATCGATCAGGTCCGCCAGTGCCTGGACACCATCGCCAACGATCCTGGCAGCCGACGCATCCTGTTCCACGGCTGGAACTGCGCCCAGCTGGATGAAATGGCCCTGCCGCCTTGTCACTTGCTCTACCAGTTCCACCCCAACGTGGAAACGCGCGAGCTTTCACTGACGCTTTACATCCGCTCCAACGACCTTGGCCTGGGTACACCATTCAACCTCACCGAAGGAGCGGCATTGCTGGCGCTGTTCGGCCGGCTGACCGGCTACACGCCGCGCTGGTTCACCTATTTCATCGGCGACGCCCATGTGTACGAGAACCACCTGGACATGCTCAACGAGCAGCTCAAGCGCGAGCCGCTGGAAGCGCCCAAACTGGTGATAAGCGATCGGGTCCCGGCGTTCGCCGACACAGGCAAGTACGAGCCGCAGTGGCTTGAGCAGATCGAGCCGAGTGATTTCTGGCTCGAAGGGTATGAGCATCATGCCCCGATGACGGCGCCGATGGCGGTCTGAGGGATCCCTTTCATACCCCCAGTGTACGATCCCCACAGGAGCGGCCTAGCCGGGACGCTCCTACCCGAAATCCGCTAGCCCTTGGATGCGGCGCAAGACCATTGTTCCGGCAGGCTAGTCACGCCCACTAATGCCCATGGCTACGCCCAACATGTGAATGCTCGATGTCTGGCACCGTCACAGCGCCGTTGGTTTCTAGCTGCTGCAAAATGGCGCATTGCGCGCCTTCCTCGTTACACCGTCTTCGCAAATCCATCAGTTGCGCCTGTAATGCCACCAACCCATCGAGCCGGGCCTGGACGTGCTCGATATGCTCGTCGATCAAGGCATTCACGCTGCCGCACGAGGCCTGAGGGCTGTCACGCAGCTGCAGCAGGCTGCGGATTTCATCGAGCGTCATGTCCAGCGTGCGGCAGTTGCGTATGAATGTCAGGCGCTCGACATGCTCTTGGGTATACATCCGGTAATTGCCCTCGCTGCGCGCAGGCTCAGGCAGGAGCTTTTCGCGTTCGTAGTAACGAATGGTCTCCACAGCGCAGTCCGTCGCCTTGGCAAGGTCGCCGATCTTCATGTTGAAAACTCCTGGCATTCGCTTGACCCTATAGTGGCTACAGGGTGTTCACTTGGCAACAGACTCAATTAAGGATGACCCATGAACAAGTCTGTCAGCCCTGAACACACGCATCATCATGAGCACAATCATGACCATGCCCATGACGACGTGCGCCATGGCGATCAGGGTCATACCTGTTGCAGCACGCAGGCCGCGCCTGCCCACGTGCAGTTGACGTCCATTCCCAGCGAGCAGGCCCAGCTCAGCCGTTTCCGTATCGATGCCATGGATTGTCCGACCGAGCAGACGCTGATCCAGGACAAACTGGGCAAGATGGCTGGCATCGAGGCGCTGGAATTCAACCTCATCAGTCGCATCCTGGGGGTCAGGCACACGCTCGATGGCACGTCCGACATCGAACGGGCCATCGACAGCCTGGGGATGAAAGCCGAGCCGCTCGTGGGTGATGCGGACAGCGCTACCGTGCCAGCGCCGCCGCGCCAGCAGGGTTGGTGGCCGCTGGCGCTGTCCGGCCTGGCAGCCCTGGGCGCCGAAATCGTGCACTTCGCCCAGCTCGCGCCGCAATGGCTGGTGGCTGCGCTGGCACTGGCGGCGATCCTGGGTTGTGGTCTGGGTACCTACAAGAAGGGCTGGATTGCGCTAAAAAACCGAAACCTCAACATCAACGCCCTCATGAGCATCGCGGTCACCGGTGCGTTGCTGATCGGCCAATGGCCGGAAGCAGCCATGGTGATGGTGCTCTTTACCGTGGCCGAACTGATCGAAGCCCGCTCGCTGGACCGTGCACGCAATGCCATTGGCGGGCTCATGCAGTTGGCGCCGGACATGGCGACCGTGCAACAGGCCGACGGCCAATGGCGCGAAATGGACGTACGTGAAGTCGTTGTCGGCGCGACGATGCGCGTACGGCCAGGCGAGCGTATCGGGCTCGATGGCCAGGTGATCAGCGGGCAGTCCAGCGTCGATCAGTCCCCGATCACCGGTGAAAGCCTGCCGGTGGAGAAGGGCCTGGGCGACAAGGTCTTCGCCGGCACCATCAACCAGGCAGGTGCCCTGGAAATCAAAGCCACCGCCGTGGCCGGTCAGTCCACACTGGCTCGCATCATCAAGGCTGTCGAGCAGGCGCAAGGGGCGCGGGCGCCAACCCAGCGCTTCGTCGACCGGTTTTCGCGGATCTATACGCCGGCGGTGCTGGCCCTTGCGCTGGCCGTGGCGATCGTCCCGCCGCTTCTGCTGGACGGCACCTGGTTCGACTGGGTGTATCGTGCGCTTGTGCTGCTGGTAGTGGCATGTCCCTGTGCACTGGTGATCTCGACCCCCGTCACCATCGTCAGTGGCCTGGCGGCTGCGGCGCGCAAAGGCATCCTGATCAAGGGCGGGGTGTACCTCGAAGGCGGGCGCCACCTGGACTTCCTGGCCCTGGACAAGACCGGCACGATCACCCACGGCAAGCCCGTCCAGACAGACTTCAAGGCCCTGCAACCGGCGTTCGAGCATCGTGCGCAGGCCCTGGCATCGAGCTTGGCTGCACGCTCCGATCACCCCGTGTCGCGAGCGATAGCCCAGTTCGGCCAGGACAACGACCTGCCCCACAGTGAGGTCCGGGATTTCACCGCGATCGCGGGCCGTGGCGTGCGTGGCACCATCGAGGGTGAGGTGTTGCACCTGGGCAACCATCGCCTGGTCGAGGAGCTGGGGCTGTGTTCACCCGAACTGGAAGCCCAGCTCGATGCCTTTGAACAGCAGGGCAAGACGGTGGTGTTGCTGCTCAACGCATCAGGCCCCCTGGCATTGTTTGCGGTGGCCGATACCGTCAAGCAAAGCAGCCGGCAAGCCATTGCCGAGCTTCATGCACTGGGCATCCAGACAGCCATGCTGACCGGTGACAACCCGCACACCGCCGCGGCCATCGCGCGTACGGTAGGCATTGATCGGGCCGAAGGTAACCTTCTGCCAGCCGACAAGCTCAGTAGCATCCAGGCGCTGTACGACCAAGGTCATCGCGTCGGCATGGTCGGGGACGGCATCAACGACGCGCCGGCGCTGGCCAGGGCCGAAATCGGCTTCGCCATGGCGGCGGCTGGCACCGACACTGCCATCGAAACGGCCGATGTGGCGCTGATGGACGATGACCTGCGCAAGATCCCTGCGTTCATCAGGCTGTCGCGGCACACCGCAGCGATCCTCAAGCAAAATATCGTGCTGGCCTTGGCGATCAAGGCGATTTTCCTGGGCATTACCTTCGCCGGGCTGGCCACCATGTGGATGGCCGTATTCGCCGATATGGGCGTGAGCCTGCTGGTGGTGTTCAACGGTCTGCGCTTGTTGCGCAAGTGACCACCGCCTGAAAGGCCAGGCCTAGAGTTGCTGCACCAGCGCTTCGAGCTGCTCCTGACGCTGGGCCTGGTTCGGTTTAGCACCTGGGTTGAGCGTGGACCATTGCGGGTGCGCGCGAGCCCGCACCAGCGGTTCGGGCAGCTTGCCCTGACGCCAGGTCTTTTCATCCAAGGGGCCCAGGCGAATACTGTCCTGAGCGGCGTGCCCACGGTGGTCCAGTGCCGCCATCAGCTGTTGCTGACGCAAGGCTAGCAAGCGCAGGACGGTATCGTCGACGGTCAGCTCGCGTTTGCCCTTGAGCTTGCCCATCAGGCGCGCGCCATAGCCGCGTGCCGTCTGCAGGGCGCCGCCGGCGATGGCCCCGGCCAAGGCGGCGACGCCCAGGGTAAGCCCACCTGCCAGCAGGTCCACGCCGGCCCCGGCCGCCGCGCCTGCCGCTACACCGCCGCCTACACGCACTCCAAGCTGCTTCAGGGTTTCAGGATTGAACAGATCGTCCCCCCAGCGCCCGTCCAGCAACGGCAGGTCGCTGGCATGCGCGTCGTCGCGCCGGAACGCATAGAGCTTGAGCAGAGCCTCCACGCAGCGCTGTTCACGCTGGCGCACGGCCTGGTGGAGCGCCTCGATGGCCTGTGCCTGGGCAGAAGGTTCACCTTCCACGCTGCGACGACAGGCGGCGCAGTCCAGCAGCAATTCGGCGATCAGGCGTTTGCCACCTTGCTGGCGGGCCACCCGTTGGGCCTGCTGATCGTCGATCAGGCGCTGCAAGCTAGGGCGTGCATCTTCCAGCAGCAGGGCGAGGCTCTCATACAGGCGGCGCTCGCCATCTTCTGGTGGGGCTACGGTGTCGAATCTCACTAATGCATGAAGCCCAAGCCGGGCGAGGGCTTGACGCCACTGCGGTTCGCGATGCTGGGGGCTGGAGACAAAGTTGAGCACCGGCAGAAGTGGCTTGCCACAGCTGGCCAGCACGTCGAGTTCGTCACGGTACTTGGCCAGCACCGGCTCGCGGGCGTCGATGACATAGAGCCCGGCATCGCTTGCCAGCAGCTGGCGCAGCACCTTGGCCTCCTGCTCGAAGCGCTGGCGCGCCTCGCTGCCCTGCAGAAAGCGCTCCAGCCGCGCCGGGCCATCCAGGCGCTCGCCAGGGCGTTCGAGACGTTCGAGGTAGTCGAGCAGGGCGATGGCGTCTTCCAGGCCCGGTGTGTCGTAGAGCTCCAGCAGAGGCTCCCCGTCCACGGACAAGCGAGCCCCTTCCACATGGCGTGTGGTGCTGGGGCGATGCGAGACCTCCCCGAAACCGACGTCACGCGTGAGGGTGCGTAGCAGCGAGGTCTTGCCCACGTTGGTGTGGCCTACCACGGCCAGCTTCAAGGGCTCAGTCATGACCGTGCTCCAACCAAGCCAACGGTAAAGTGTCAGCATGAGGGAGCCCCAGGCGATCCAGGGCTTCACGCCAGTCATTCAGGCGCCGTTCGTCGCGAAGCTGATCAGCGACAGCAGGCAACAGCCAGATACGCGTACTGCCTGCATTGCGCGCCAGCTCGGCAAGCAAGGCCAGGCTACCGCGGTCCGGCGAGCGCTCAGGGTCGAGGGCAATGGCCAGGCGCGCGGGTGGAAAACGCCCCAGTTGCTCAAGCAGACGATGCCGCGACTCCCGGCTGTCCAGCACACCGGCATCAGCGACATTGGCGGGCAATGACGGCGGCCAAGGGCGCTGATCATCCAGCTCGACGCCGACCAGCAGTGCGCCGGCATTTTCAATGAGTGACGGCTGAGCCTTGAATTGCGGCAGTGTGTCGGGCGCATCGTCCTGCACGCCCAGGCGCTCGCTGTTGGGCATCAGCCTGTCGCGCAGCGGCATGTAGCCTGGCAGGTCCGTGTCCAGCGCCAGGCGTTGGCGCCCTTGCTGCCAGCGCCACAGGCACACGCCAGCCAGGAGCAGACGCGGCAGCACGCCATAGACCACTACCACGCCCAGCAGCCAGCTGGCCCATGCCTGGCGCGTCATGGCCAGGGCCGGTGCGGTGTCACCGCTGGCCCGAATCATGGCCGGGTCAGGTACCGCAAAGCCCAGCAGCGCGGGCAGGGCGCCCAGGGCCTGGGTCATGGCGATGAAAGGCTCGGCCGCCAGCAACGTGGTTTCCCAGACGAATCCATAGCGCCGGGTGGCCAGCAATGTCAGCAGCACACCCACCGCGCTCAGCATGGCCGCCACCCACAGGCTGTGGACCAGCAAACCCAGCAACCAACGGCCCAGGCGTTGGCGTTGCAGCAGCACCAGCAGGGCCGGCGCCAGGTGGGCGGCACGGGCGTCGCGGGCAAAGCGTTCGCTCAACCACAGCCAAAGCCGCCCCAGCAGCGCGCCGTGCTCACCGCTCAGGAACAAGCCGATCAACCAGCCCAGCAACATGACCAGGTTCAGCCCCAGCAGGCTGCCCAGCGCCCAGAACACATTCACCGGCCGCTGCCCGTCACCCAGTGCGGCCAACGCCAGGCCGCCGCCACTGAGCACGGCCATCAACACCATCGCCACCAGCGCCAGGCGTGCCCCTTGCTTCCAACGCCGCAACGCGGCGGTCAAGCCGTCGCGTTCGGCCAGCAGCAGCGCGCGGGTCTCGATGCGCAGGGCCAGGCTGCCGCCTTGCTGGCGGGCACGGCGGTTCGCTTCCTGGTCCTCGAGAGGGCCGGCATGTTCTTCGCGCAGGCGTATCGCCTCGGTGAGCCAGCGCTTGTCCAGCAAAGAAGGTGCAGTCACAGGGTGTTCCATTGCACAGGTCGTGGCAGCAGCATAACTCACCCGCGCGGTGCTATTCTCGCCGGCATGAAGACATTACTGCCCTTAAGCCTGATCGTGGCCTGCGCCGACAACCGCGTGATAGGCATCGACAATTCCATGCCCTGGCATTTGCCGGGGGACTTCAAGTATTTCAAGGCCACCACCTTGGGCAAGCCCATCATCATGGGCCGCAAGACCTGGGACTCGCTGGGACGGCCGCTGCCTGGGCGGTTGAATATCGTGGTCAGCAGGCAGCCCGGGCTAGAACTGGCCGGTGCCGAAGTTTTCGCTTCGCTGGAAGACGCGCTGGTGCGGGCTGATCAGTGGGCGCGCGAGCAAGGTGTCGACGAGCTGATGCTGATCGGTGGTGCGCAGCTCTACGGGCAGGCGCTGGAGCAAGGACTCGTCAGCCGGATGTACGTGACGCGGGTCGAGCTGTCGCCCAAGGGCGATGCCTGGTTCCCGGATTTCGATCGCAAGCAGTGGACGCTGCTGTCCAGTCAGGCGCAGGCTGAGGAAGGTAAGCCGTTGTATCACTTCGAGGTGTGGGACAAGGCCTGACGCCTGTTGCGCGAGGAAAGGGCCGCGCCGTGCGGCCCCCCGTGAACTCAGGTATGGCTTAATGCTGCGTGTTCATCATCGGCCAGTACCTGCTTGTCGGTTTCCTTGAGCAGCTGGCTGGTTACCACGCCAGCCGTCATCGAACCGTTCACGTTCAACGCCGTACGGCCCATGTCGATCAGCGGCTCCACCGAAATCAGCAGGGCCACCAGCTCCACCGGCAAGCCCATGGCCGGCAGCACGATCAGCGCGGCGAAGGTAGCGCCGCCGCCAACTCCGGCCACACCGGCCGAACTGAGCGTGACGATGGCCACCAACGTGGCGATCCATAGCGGATCGAAGGTGTCGATGCCAACCGCTGGCGCGACCATCACCGCCAACATGGCAGGGTAAAGCCCGGCACAGCCATTCTGACCGATGGTGGTCCCGAATGAGGCGCTGAAGCTGGCGATAGACTGCGGCACGCCCAGGCGACGCGTCTGGGCCTCGATGTTCAGCGGGATGCTGGCAGCGCTTGAACGGCTGGTGAAGGCGAAGGTCAGCACGGGCCATACCTTGCGGAAGAAGCGCAGCGGGCTGACCCCGATCGCCGCCAGGATGATGGCGTGGACCACGAACATCAGCGCCAGGCCCAGGTAGGACACCACTACGAAGCTGCCTAACTTGAGGATGTCTTCCATGTTCGAGCTGGCCACCACCTTGGTCATCAATGCCAGCACGCCGTAAGGCGTGAGCTTCATGACCACGCGCACCAGGCGCATCACCCAGGCTTGCAGGGTATCGATGGCCGAGAGTGCACGCTGACCCTTTTCGGCGTCGTCCCTGATCAACTGCAAGGCGGCCAGGCCGACGAAGACGGCAAAGATGACCACGCTGATGATCGATGTCGGCTTGGCCCGCGCCAGGTCGCCAACCGGATTGCTGGGGATGAACGAAAGCAGCAGTTGCGGGATGTTGAGGTCGGCGACCTTGCCTGCATAGTCGCTGTGGATCACCTGCATGCGTGCGCTCTCCTGGGCGCCTGCCACCAGGCCTTCGGCACTGAGGCCAAAGAGGTTGGTCAACAGGATGCCGATCAGGGCAGCGATGGCCGTGGTCAGCAGCAGCGTGCCGATGCTCAAGACGCTGATGCGCCCCAGGGAAGAGGCATTGTGCAGACGCGCCACGGCGCTGAGGATGGAGGCGAAGATCAGCGGCATGACGATCATCTGCAACAGGCCTACGTAGCCGTTACCGACCAGGTCCAGCCAGGTGATGGTGGTCTTGAGCACGGGGTGCCCTGCGCCATAGATCGTATGCAGGGCCAGGCCGAAGCCCACGCCAAGTGCCAGGCCCAGCAGCACTTTCTTGGCCAGGCTCCAGTCGGTACGGCGGGTCTGCGCCAGTCCTAGCAACAAGGCCAGGAACGCCAGCAGGTTTAGCAGCAGTGGCAGGTTCATTGAAGCTCCGAAAACGAGAAGATGAGGCGCCGCCTCTATGTGCGATTGCGAACGGAAATGCTAACAGCCTGAAAACAAACGAATTTATATCCAAATCGAATTTATATAGTCGCAAATGGAATAAAGAGGCGTCGTGGATTGTAATGAGCGAGGCGTTTACTGGGGTGTAAAGGTCGCAATCGAGCGGTGCTGACAGGGCTCACTCGAATAGCGTCTGTCAGTCGTTTCAGGAGATTCGTACATGAACGTTGCGCTCAAAACCGCCGCCATCGGCCTGTCCCTGCTGTTCAGCTGGCAAACCTCCGCTACCGAGCTTGACCACTGGCCAGCCGAAGCCGCCACACAGCTCGACCGCATGATCATCGCCAATGCCCATAAGGGTAACTATGCGGTGTTCGACATGGACAACACCAGCTACCGCTACGACCTTGAAGAAGCGTTGTTGCCATTCATGGAGAACAAAGGGCTGCTGAGCCGTGACAAGCTGGACCCTTCGCTGAAACTCATCCCCTTCAAGGACAGCGCCGAGCACAAGGAAAGCCTGTTCAGCTACTACTACCGGCTGTGTGAGATCGACGACATGGTCTGCTACCCCTGGGTGGCGCAAGTGTTTTCCGGCTTCACCCTCAAGGAACTGAAAGAACAGGTAGACGCGCTCATGGCATCCGGCAAGCCTGTGCCCAGCACCTACTACGACGGGGATCAGGTCAAGGCCATCGAAGTGCAGCCGCCCAAGGTCTTCAAGGGCCAGGCCGAGCTGTACAACAAGTTGATGGAGAACGGCATTGAAGTCTACGTGGTGTCAGCCGCTTCCGAAGAGCTGGTGCGCATGGTCGCCTCCGACCCCAAGTACGGCTACAACGTGAAGCCGCAGAACGTCATCGGGGTCAGCCTGCTGCTCAAGGATCGTGCCACGGGGCAATTGACCACGGCACGCAAGCAGATCAGCGCTGGGCACTACGATGCCAAGGCTAATGAAGGGCTCGAACTGACCCCTTACCTGTGGACGCCCGCCACGTGGATGGCGGGCAAGCAAGCGGCGATCCTGACCTACATCGATGAATGGAAGAAGCCCGTGCTGGTGGGCGGCGATACCCCGACCAGCGATGGCTACATGCAGTTTCATGGCGTGGATGTCGGCAAGGGCGGGATCCACCTGTGGATAAACCGCAAGCCCAAGTACATGGAGCAGCTCGAAGGAATGATCGCCAGGCAGGCAGCGGCCCAGGCCAAGGAAGGGTTGCCGGTGACGGCAGACAAGAACTGGGTGATCGTGACGCCTGAACAGATTCAGTGAGCAGGTTGCATCCGTGATGGATGCGCGAGGCCGCTGTCTTGGCAATAAAAAACCGGCGCTCGAAGCGCCGGTTCTCGTCATGCTGGATGGGTATCACAGCCCTTCGAGCATCGCCTTGTTGCGCACGGCACCTTTGTCGGCACTGGTCGCCAACAGGGCGTAGGCCTTCAAGGCTGTCGTCACCTTGCGCGGGCGTACCTCAGCCGGTTTCCAGCCCTTCTTGTCCTGCTCGGCGCGGCGCTCGGCCAGCTCGTCATCGCTCACCAGCAGATTGATCGAGCGGTTGGGGATATCGATCAGGACTTTGTCGCCGTCGCGCACCAGGCCGATGGCGCCGCCTGCTGCCGCTTCCGGCGAGGCATGACCGATGGACAGGCCCGAGGTGCCTCCCGAGAATCGGCCGTCGGTGAGCAGGGCGCACGCCTTGCCCAGGCCCTTGGACTTGAGGTACGACGTGGGATACAGCATTTCCTGCATGCCCGGGCCACCTTTCGGGCCTTCGTAGCGGATGATCACGATGTCGCCGGCCTTCACTTCGTCGGCGAGGATGCCACGCACGGCGCTGTCCTGGCTTTCGAAGATCTTGGCCGTGCCTTCGAACACGTGGATCGATTCGTCGACACCGGCGGTTTTCACCACGCAGCCGTCCAGGGCGATGTTGCCGTACAGCACGGCCAAACCACCTTCTTGTGAATACGCGTGCTCGAAGCTGCGGATGCAGCCGTTCTCGCGGTCGTTATCCAGGGTTTCCCAACGCGTCGACTGGCTGAACGCGGTCTGGGTCGGGATGCCAGCTGGGCCAGCCTTGAAGAAGGTGTGCACTGCCTCGTCGTCGGTCTGGGTGATGTCCCACTTGGCGATGGCTTCTTCCATGCTGCGGCTATGCACGGTGGGCAGGTCGGTGTGCAGCAGGCCGCCACGGGCCAGCGAGCCCAGGATGCTGAAGATACCGCCGGCGCGGTGCACGTCCTCCATGTGGTACTTCTGGATGTTGGGCGCCACCTTGCACAGCTGCGGCACCTTGCGCGACAGACGATCGATGTCGCGCAGGTCGAATGCCACTTCGCCTTCCTGCGCCGCAGCCAGCAGGTGCAGGATGGTGTTGGTCGACCCCCCCATGGCGATGTCCAGCATCATGGCGTTCTCGAACGCCTTGAAGTTGGCGATGCTGCGCGGCAGGACCGATGCGTCGTTCTCGCCGTAGTAACGTTTGCACAGCTCGACGATGGTGCGGCCGGCCGTCAGGAACAACTGCTCGCGGTCCGAGTGGGTGGCCAGGGTGGAACCGTTGCCCGGCAGGGCCAGGCCCAACGCCTCGGTCAGGCAGTTCATCGAGTTGGCGGTGAACATGCCAGAGCACGAGCCGCAGGTAGGGCAGGCGCTGCGCTCGTATTCGGCGACCTTTTCATCGGAGGCCGTGCTGTCGGCGGCGATGACCATGGCGTCGACCAGGTCCAGGCCATGGCTTGCCAGCTTGGTCTTGCCGGCTTCCATAGGGCCGCCGGAGACGAAGATCACCGGAATGTTCAGGCGCAAGGCAGCCATCAGCATGCCGGGGGTGATCTTGTCGCAGTTGGAGATGCAGACGATGGCATCGGCACAGTGCGCGTTGACCATGTACTCCACCGCGTCGGCGATGATTTCACGGCTGGGCAGCGAGTACAGCATGCCGTCGTGACCCATGGCGATGCCGTCATCGACCGCGATGGTGTTGAATTCCTTGGCCACGCCACCGGCGCGCTCGATCTCGCGAGCGACCAGCTGGCCCAGGTCCTTGAGGTGCACATGGCCCGGCACGAACTGGGTGAAGGAGTTGGCGATGGCGATGATCGGCTTCTTGAAGTCTTCGTCCTTCATGCCGGTGGCACGCCACAGGGCGCGTGCACCTGCCATGTTGCGGCCGTGGGTGGAAGTCTTGGAACGATAATCAGGCATGAAACACTCCTGGCGGCTTAATCAGGTCACAGAAAGGGGAGTGAGCTTCTCTTGTCCTCTGTACCGCAGGCCGGTTGCCACTGGCACGGATGGGGCCGAAGACCGCGCGGGATCGCCGCGTGCTTGGCCAGAGCTCATAAACCCGCCGGGGGATGACTGGCGATGAATAGCCCGATTCTACACCGCTGGCGCCGGGAAGGCATGACGATGTGTCCGGGCGGCGGTTTTGGGCGGAAACCCGAAGTTGTAGGAACCGTCTGAAACGATCCGTGTGAGGCTGACCTGCGCCTGACTTGCCATTATCATTCGGCCGCCGCATGTGCGGCTTGACGAGATAACCCTCAATGGACCTTCCCAGTTACCGGTTCGTCACGAACTGCAACCTGGCACTGAGCGCGCCGCCGCCAGGGCTGCCGAGGGCTTGAGTCTGCGAGGCTGAAGCCTGCAGGCGCCTGGTCGGCGCCTGGAGAACTTCATGCAAAACCCTATCGATAAAACCATCGCTGCTGGTGCCGTCGACGCTGCGCTCGATGCGCAACGGCGGCAAACCACCGAAAGCTTCCACAAAGGCGCCTCCATCACCACTACCATCGGTGACCTGCGGCACGCGACCCTCGGATTGCTGTACCGCAAGCGGGTGCTGTGGCTGGTGCTGCTGGTGTTCGGCAACCTGTTCTCAGGGGCAGGCATCGCGGCCTTCGAAGAAACCATTGCCGCGCATATCGCCCTAGTGTTCTTTCTGCCACTGCTGGTCGACAGCGGCGGCAATGCAGGCTCCCAGTCGGCAACCCTCATGGTCAGGGGCCTGGCCACAGGCGAAGTCACGCTGAGCGACTGGGGGCGAATGCTGGGGCGCGAATTTGGCGTCGCGCTGCTGCTGGGCTGCACCATGGCGGTAGCCGTGGCATCGCTTGGGCTGTTGCGTGGCGGCCCGCAGATCGCCTTGATCGTGGCCAGCAGCATGGTGGTGATCGTGCTGGTCGGCAGCCTGATCGGCATGAGCCTGCCGTTTCTGCTGAGCCGGCTCAAGCTGGACCCCGCCACGGCCAGCGGGCCATTGATCACGTCCATTGCCGACGCAGCAGGCGTGTTGGTGTACTTCGGTATCGCGACCCAGGTGCTTGAACTCTGAAACGATCGGGGGCCACCCAGGCCCCCGTCATGGCTCAGCTGTTGGGCAGTAACCGGCAGGTGATGCTCTTGATGTAGCGGGTTTCGCCAATCGCCGGGTGCACCGGATGGTCAGGGCCCTGACCACCGCGCTCGAGCAGCTGCATGTTGCGGTCCAGGTGACGGGCACTGGTCAGCAGGATGTTGTGCAGATCGTCTTCGGGCAGGTGCATCGAGCAAGAAGCACTGACCAGAATGCCGTCCTTGTTCAGCATGCGCATGGCCTGCTCGTTGAGCCTGCGGTAAGCCGCCTCGCCGTTCTTCAGGTCTTTCTTGCGCTTGATGAAGGCGGGCGGGTCGGCAATGATCACGTCGAAGCGCTCCTCGGCTGCCTTGAGTTCGCGCAAGGCTTCGAAGACGTCGCCCTCGACGCAGGTCAGCTTCTCACCAATACCGTTGAGCGCGGCGTTGCGCTCAACGCCATCCAGGGCAAAGCCCGATGCATCGACGCAGAACACTTCGCTGGCGCCGAAGGCACCCGCCTGCACACCCCAACCGCCGATGTAGCTGAACAGGTCGAGTACGCGCTTGCCCTGAACATAGGGGGCCAGGCGTGCACGGTTCATGCGGTGGTCATAGAACCAGCCGGTTTTCTGGCCTTCACGGACCGGGGCTTCGAAACGAACACCGTTTTCTTCCAGCGGAACCCAATCCGGGACTTCACCGTAAACGGTTTCGACATAGCGCTGCAGGCCTTCGGCATCACGGGCCGCCGAATCGTTCTTGAACAGGATGCCGCTTGGCTTGAGCACCTGGACCAGCGCCGCGATCACCTCATCCTTGTGCGCTTCCATGGTTGCCGATGCCAGTTGCACCACCAGGATGTCGAAGAAGCGATCGACGACCAGCCCCGGCAGCCAATCGGAATCGCCATAGACGAGGCGATAGCATGGCTTGTCGAACAGGCGCTCGCGCAGTGACAAGGCCACGTTCAGGCGGTGCACCAGCAGTGACTTGTCCAGTGGCAGCTTGACGTCGCGTGACAGCAAGCGGGCGCAGATCAGGTTATTGGGGCTCAGGGCAACGATGCCCAGTGGCTTGCCGTTGGCGGCTTCGAGCACGGCTTGCTGGCCGGCCTGCAAGCCTTGCAGCGGGGTGGTGGCAACGTCTACCTCGTTGCTGTAGACCCACAGATGGCCTGCGCGCAGGCGGCGGTCGGCATTGGCTTTGAGGCGAAGGCTGGGCAGGGACATGACGTCGCTCCGGAAAAAAGAGCGGGAGTATAACCCCTACCCAACCTTAATGCTGAGCGCCAGCTGTCAGGACGACAGGGCCTGGATCAGTGCCTTGTTGAAGGCAGGGATGTCATCGGGCTGCCGGCTGCTGATCAGGTTCCCGTCAACCACTACTTCTTCGTCGACCCACTCGGCGCCAGCGTTGCGCAGGTCATCCTGCAGGGTCTTGAAGCTGGTCATGCGCTTGCCCTGGGTCAAGCCGCTCGAAATCAGCAACCAGCCGCCGTGGCAGATCACGGCAATCGGTTTGCCGGCCGCGTCATGGCTTTTGACGATTTTCTGCGCGCCTTCAACCAGGCGGATGGTGTCCGAGTTCTGTACGCCGCCTGGCAGGACCACGGCATCGTAGAGTTCGCTGGCGCTGTCGAAGGTGCCGTCGACCTTGAATTCGTCCGCGGGCTCGTCGTGGTTCCAGCCGCGCACCGTGCCTTGCTTCTCGCTCAGCACGTGCACCTGGGCGCCCGCCTGCTGCAGGGCGTCACGCGGGCCTGTCAATTCCACCTGCTCGAAGCCATCAGTCACCAGGATAGCCACGCGCTTGCCGTTCAGTTCAGTACCCATGGGCCTTGCTCCTTTACTTGATGAATATGAGAAACAGGCCCACCCGCGCTCATGAAAGTTCAAGTTCACTGATCCAGCGGTTAGTTCTGTGGGGTGCATCGCGGTAGAATCGGCAGTCCCATACGAGTGTGCACGCATGTCCCAAGAACTCACCGCCGAACAGATCCAGCAAGCCTTGCAAGGCATCACCATTCCGCCGCAGCCGCAGATCATGGTCGATTTGCAGTTCGAGCAGTACATGCCTGACCCGGACCTGGAAACCATCGCCAAACTGATCGCTCAGGACCCCGGGTTGTCGGGGGCCTTGCTCAAGCTGGTCAACTCGGCGCACTTTGACCTGTCCAACAAGATTGGCTCGATCCAGCGTGCGGTGAATTTGCTGGGTAGTCGTTCGATCATCAACCTGATCAACGCGCAGTCGATCAAGGGTGAAATGAGCGATGAAACCATCGTCACCCTCAACCGGTTCTGGGATACCGCGCAGGATGTGGCAATGACCTGTCTGACGCTGGCCAAGCGCACGGGTATCCAGCCCGCCGACGAAGCCTATACCCTTGGGCTGTTCCACGATTGCGGCGTTCCGCTGATGCTCAAGCGCTTCCCCACGTACATGGATGTGCTCGAAGAGGCCTATGCAAAAACCAACGAGCAGACCCGCGTGGTGGACACCGAGAACCGCGCCTTCAACACCAATCATGCCGTCGTCGGCTATTTCACGGCCAAGTCCTGGCGCCTGCCCGAACACCTGACCGGCGCCATCGCCAACCACCACAACGCGCTGGCAGTGTTTCGCGATGACAGCGCCCGCAACAACCAAAGCCAGATGAAAAACCTGTTGGCGGTGCTCAAGATGGCCGAGCACATCTGTGCCTCCTACCGGGTATTGGGCAACCAGACGGTGGATCAGGAATGGAACGTAGTGGGGCCGCTGGTGCTCGATTACATAGGCTTGTCGGAATACGACTTCGATAACCTCAAACAGAACATCCGAGAACTAGGTGGGCACTGATACATGCCTGAGTTACCCGAGGTAGAGACCACCCGGCGCGGCATTGCACCGCATGTCGAAGGTCAGCGCGTCAGCCGCGTGGTCGTGCGTGACCGCCGCTTGCGCTGGCCGATCCCGGAGGACCTGGACGTGCGGCTCTCCGGGCAACGCATCGTCACGGTCGAACGCCGGGCCAAGTACCTGCTGATCAATGCCGAAGTAGGGACCCTGATCAGCCACTTGGGCATGTCGGGCAATCTACGGCTGGTGGAGGCGGGCTTGCCGGCTGGCAAGCACGAGCACGTGGACATCGAGCTCGAATCCGGTCTGATGCTGCGCTACACCGACCCGCGCCGCTTTGGCGCCATGCTCTGGAGCCAGGACCCGCTCAATCATGCGTTGCTGCTGCGACTTGGCCCCGAGCCACTGACCGACCTGTTTGACGGTGAGCGACTGTTCCAGCTGTCCCGCGGTCGGTCGATGGCGGTCAAGCCCTTCATCATGGACAACGCCGTGGTCGTTGGCGTAGGCAACATCTATGCGACCGAAGCGCTGTTCGCTGCCGGCATCGATCCGCGCCGCGCGGCCGGTGGCATTTCGCGGGCGCGTTACCTGAAGCTGGCCATCGAGATCAAGCGCGTGCTGGCGGCGGCCATCGAGCTGGGCGGCACCACGCTGCGCGATTTCATCGGCGGTGACGGCCAGCCAGGGTATTTCCAGCAGACACTGTTCGCCTACGGGCGCGGCGGCTTGCCCTGCAAGGTATGTAGCACCGAACTACGGGATGTGAAGCTGGGTCAACGCGCCAGCGTGTTCTGCCCGCGCTGCCAGCGCTGAGGCCTTGCGCGCTTCGGGATGATCGCCACGGAGGAGCAAGGCGCGGGCATGCCGATGGCCGGCAGCGTCAGGCCTTGCCGGTGATCTTCAGGTACTTGGCCATCAGCTGCTCTTGGCTTTCCGGGTGCGCCTCATCCAGCGGGATGCAGTCGACCGGGCAGACCTGTTGGCACTGCGGCTCGTCGTAATGACCCACGCACTGGGTGCACAGGTTGGGGTCGATCACGTAGATCTCTTCGCCTTGGGAGATGGCCTCGTTGGGGCACTCGGGTTCGCAGACGTCGCAGTTGATGCAATCGTCGGTGATGATCAGGGACATGGGGGCTCCGGCCGGGGCTCAACGCCCGGGCATGTTCAACGCAATGGGCACAATTGTGCCGCATTCGCGCCTGCAGTGCACGCAGGCGCGACGATCTGGAACAGCGGCTTTATTTCTTGAAGCGCTCAGTCAGCGCATCGGCCACGGCCGGGTGCACAAATTTGCTGATATCGCCCCCCAGTGCGGCGATTTCGCGAACCAGGGTCGACGAGATGAACGAGTACCGCTCTGACGGCGTAAGAAACAGGCTCTCGACGTCGGGGGCCAGTTGACGGTTCATGTTCGCCAGCTGGAACTCGTATTCGAAGTCCGACACTGCACGCAAACCACGAAGGAACACATTGGCACCTTGCTCCTTGGCGAAATGCGCCAGCAGCGAGGAAAAGCCGATGACTTCGACATTGGGCAGGTGCCTGGTGACCTCACGGGCCAGCTCCACGCGTTGTTCCAGCGGGAACAAAGGGTTTTTCTTGGGGCTGGCGGCCACTGCAATGATCACGGTGTCGAACAGCCGCGAGGCGCGCTCGACCAGATCGCCATGGCCTTTGGTAATGGGGTCGAAAGTACCCGGGTACAACACTCGGTTCATCGCGTCATCCTGGCTGGAGTGCGTTGGGGAGTCGGATGGTAGCGCAGCGACTGCGCCCGGCCAAGTCATGCGGCCGGCCAAGGCACTATACTTTGGGCCAGCCGATGGTGCGAGGCCGCAGCGCTTGGGTACCGTGCAACACCTCGGCAATACCTCGTACCATGGCGGTTTTCACTGCTCCGTATACAGGAAGCTGGACATGGCCCGGCCCATCAAGACCCGCGAGAGAATCGTCCAGAGCAGCCTCGAGCTGTTCAATCAGTCGGGCGAGCGCAGCGTCAGCACCAACCATATCGCGGCGCATCTGGGCATCTCACCCGGCAATCTGTATTACCACTTCCCCAACAAGCAGGCGATTATTGCGGTTTTGTTCGGCCATTACGAAGCGCACGTAGACAGCTTTCTGCGCCCGCCGCAGGGGCGCCCGCTGGCGGTGCAGGACAAGCGGTTCTACCTGCAGGCACTGCTGGCTGCGATGTGGAACTACCGTTTTCTGCACCGCGATCTGGAGCATCTGCTGGGCAGCGATGCTGAGCTGGCAGCCCGTTATCGACGCTTCTCCGCGCGCTGCATGCGTCAGGGCAAGGCCATTTACCGCGGTTTCGTCGAGGCGGGTATCCTGGCGATGAACCCCGCGCAGCAGGAGTCGCTGACCATCAACGCCTGGATCGTGCTCACCTCATGGGTGCGCTTTCTCAGCACGACCCGGGAGCATGCAGCGCACCTGGGTGAAGAAGCGTTCAAGCGGGGCGTGTATCAAGTGCTGGCCCTTGAGCTGGGGTTCGTCACCGAGCCTGCGCGCAATGCGGTGCAAGCCTTGTGCCGCGAGTTTCACGTACCGTTCATTCAGGCGCTTGAGCACTAGCGCCAGGGCCTGGGATTACATCGATCAGGAGATTGTCATGTCACTTGCGCAGTTGATCACCCCGCAGCAGTTGGCTGAGCGGCTGGATTCACCAAACCTTGTCATTCTCGACTGTCGCTTCGCCCTTGAGGATGTGGATTACGGTCAGCGCAGTTACGCCCTGGGTCATATCGAAGGGGCGCACTTTGCCGACCTTGAACGAGACTTCAGCGGCTCGGTCAGCAAGGGAGTGACAGGGCGTCACCCGCTGCCCGATCCAGAAAAGCTGGTAGCCCGCCTGCGCGAATGGGGCGTGGATAACGAGAGCGAAGTGGTGCTGTACGACGACGGTACCGGCGCCTATGCCGCGCGAGGTTGGTGGCTGCTGGCCTGGCTGGGCAAACGCAGTGGCGTTGCCCTCCTGGACGGCGGCCTGACCGCCTGGCACGCCGCGCACCTGCCATTAAGCCTGGATCCCCCAGTCCGGCGCGAAGGCAACTTCAGCGGCCAGCCCGATGATGCGATGTTGATCGATGCCGATGGCCTGGATCAGCGCCTGGACAGCGCAGACCTGACCCTGCTGGATGCGCGCGCATTGCCACGTTTTCGTGGCGACATGGAACCCATCGACCCAGTGGCAGGGCATATCCCTAGAGCACGCTGCGCCGCTTTCACCGAAAACCTTGGCAGCGATGGCCGTTTTCTGCCGCCCGAGCAACTCAGACAACGTTTCGAGCAGCAACTGCAGGGGCGTGCGCCTGAGCAACTGGTTGCGTACTGTGGTTCGGGGGTAACGGCGTGTCATAACCTGTTCGCGTTGGCGTTAGCAGGCTACCCGCTCGGCAAACTGTATGCAGGCTCATGGAGTGAATGGATCACCCGCCCTGAGCATGCAGTGGCAACGGGCGATCAGTAAGCCGTCCTCTGCATACCTTCGCGCAACCACTGCGGAATCCGGCGCTCCAGGTAATAGCCCGGTTTTCGCAGGCTGCCGTCGACGAACCCGACATGGCCGCCATGGGCGTGCAACTCCAGCTCGGTCCCCGGGGCCAGCTCGTTTGCCGTTGGTAAGCTCAGGGGCGAGACGAAGGGGTCGTCGCTGGCCTGGATGATCAGGGTCCGGGTACGGTTCTGGCCCAGGTAGAAGCCACTTGAAGCGCGGCGATAATAGTCGTGCACATCCTGAAAACCATTCAGCGGTGCAGTGACCTTGGCGTCGAAATCCCAGAACGTGCGCAAGCCACGCAGTGGCCCGAGCTGCTCCAGCTTCGCCAGACGTTCTGGGTGGCCTTGGTCTTTGAACAAGCGCTGCTTGATCTGCACGTAGGCGAGCATCTCGCGCATGAAATGTGCCTGGTACACCTTCGAAAACCCTAGGCCGATACGATCGGCACACTGGTCCAGGCGAAAAGGCACGGAGACGGCAACTGCTGCCTGCAACTGGCTGTCGTCACCCTGTTCGCCCAGGTATTTAAGCAGGACATTGCCTCCCAGGGAGTAGCCGACCGCGTACAGGGGGGCCAGGGGCCTTTTGGCGCGCAAGTGGCTGATGATTTCAGCCAGATCCTCGCTGGCGCCAGAGTGGTAGCTGCGCGGCAGCAGGTTCGGCTCCCCAGAACAGCCCCGCCAGTTCGCTGCGACGCTGGCCCAGCCCAGTGCGTGCAGCGCCTGTTGCAGGCCTTTGACATAGGGTGAGGACGATGACCCCGTTAACCCATGAAGCACTAGCACCAGCGGCGCATGGGGCTGGTGCGGGCCATGCCAGTCGAGGTCGATGAAATCCCCGTCCGCCAGCCAGATGCGTTCGCGGTCGCGTTGCAGCGCTGGGATTTTGCGCCAGAGGGGACCCCACAATGTTTGCAGGTGGGGGTTGGAAAGGCCTTTGGCAGGATTAAACAGGGCGCTGGAGCTTGGCATGCTGGGTAACTCGTGATGTGCCCGGCTAGAGTGCCATGAAACAGCGCCTGTATCAGCTCTCACTGACTCGCCTGTGCTCCTGCTCGCCTATCGCTGTGCTGGCTCCGGCGTAGGCAAGGGGGACTGCTCGGCGTCGGGGCCGAGGGTGACGAATACCTGAGGTGCGTTGCGCCACCACACCTGCGCTACTTCACGAAGGTGGGCAGGGGTCAATGAAGCAAGCCTGTCCAGATGGGTGGTCAGGTAATCGGCGGGCAGGCCCTGATGACTGTGCGTGGCCAATGTCGCTGCCAGCTTTGCGCTGTCGGCCAGTTCCCGGTGCAGCCGAGCAGCGATCTGGTTAACGGCCATGTCGCACTCCACCTGAGTTGGTCCAAGTTCATGGAGGCAATCCAGCATGCCTGCGACAAGGGCATGTGAAGCTTCCCGGTATTGCGGGGCGACGTCCCAGTGTACGTGCAACAGTGCTCCCGCATCCAAGTGCCTCAGTTTGGTAGTGACCGTGTAGGTCAGCCCTCGCACATGGCGCAGTTCCTGAGGCAAGCGCGCCTCGTAGTTGCCGCCAAGAATCTCGGTCAGCAACTCCAGTGCAGCATAGACCGGGGCGTTGGGTAGCACGGGGATGGCCAGGGTCAGCATTGCCTGAGTTGCACTGCCAGGGTGCGCAATATGGCGTGACAGAGGCGACTGCTCACCTAACATGGACGGTGGTTGCGATGCCCACTGCTGCGGCAAATCACGTATCAGGTCATTGACCAGCTGTTCCGCCTCGTCTCGGCTCAGGTCGCCAACCAGTCCTATAGCGAGGTTACTGGCCGAGTAAGCCTTTGCATGAAAGGCCCGCACCTGATCAGTGGTCAAGGGGCCGATGATCGCTGCATCGGCGTGCGAAGCGTACGGATGGCCGCTGAATACATGACCGGTGGTCGTATTGATCAGGCGTGCCAGCGGATTGAGGTTTTGCCGGCCTTGGTAGAGCGCTATTCGATCACGTATCTTCGCCACGTCCTCTGCGCGAAACGCTGGGCGGGCCAGCATCTGCGCCAGCGTTTGCGAAACAGCTCGCAGCAAGCCGGATGTGCTTAGGCACCTTAGCGTGATCGTGGCTTTGTCTTCGCTCAACGAGCGTCCCACGATGGCGCCCCTTGCAGCCATGTGCTCGGCAAACTGCGCCGCACTGAGGGTTTCGGTACCCTGATCAAGGCTGTAGAGCGTCAGCGCAGCCAGCCCTGGGTGATCGCCATCAAGAGCGCTACCTGCCCGGAATCGCAGCACCAGATCAATCATGGGCCGATCGTGCGCAGCTATGAAACTGACCTTCGTACCTTGCGCCGTCTCCCATCGCTCAGCCGTGGCCAGGAGGGCAGGAGGCTGGTCGAGCTCGACCGTTTGGGTCGAGGTCAGCCTTGCCATCGCTTGACGCGCAGCATCGATGGCAGGCCCCTGGCACAGCACAGGTGCTGCTTGGCGTATCTGATCGTCGGTCATGCTTGCGCTCCTGGTAAAAGAGAGGTGGTGGTCAGCCGCTCACGGCCCAGATAAGTGCGCGCTACCTGCTGCACCTGAGCGCTATCGATGATCGAGATCAGGCGCGCATGTTCGTCGATCAGGGTTGCTGGCTGCCCTGTCGCGGCCATGGCGCCGATTTGTGAGGCTTGGGCAATTGGGCTGTCGAGAGAGAAAAGCTGGCGGGCGAGCAATCGCAGTTTTATCCGCTGCAACTGCTCGTCGGACAAGGCTTCGGTATGCAGGCGTGCTATCTGCTTGTAGATAGCATCAGCAGCTTGTTCGAGGGTCGCATTCAGCGTGTTCACATAGGCTGAGAAGGTGATTACGGTGTCGCCACGTACGAGGAGGTCGTAGGTTGCGGCAACGCCTGTCAGCAGACCCCGGCCCCTGACAAGTTCGGCATACAACCAAGCGCTGGAGCCCTCGGCCAGTACTTCACAGATCAGTTCGAGGGTCTTGCTCGTGAGTGCATTGATGGCTGTGGCACAGCTGGGGACGTTGAAGGACATCAACAGACCATGGCTAAGCCCCGGCAAGCTGACGGTCTGGCTGCGTTCAGCCAATGGCGCGTCTGAGCGAGGAAAAGGCGAGTCTGTCAGCTGGCCGCGCTCCACGTGCGCAAAGTACCTTTCGACCTGCTGTTTCAACGTTTCCAGTTCTACGTTGCCCACCACGACGAGCGTGGCGTTGTTAGGCCGGTAATGGGTGATGTACCACTGCCGCAGCGTTGGAAGGTCGATGTTCTGTAGATCCACCGGCGAGCCGAAGCTTGGGGTGGCATAAGGGCTGCTGCCGTGTGCCAAAGCCAAGTGACGGTCGTAGGCTTGCTGGACGGGCTGGGCGTCTACCTTCAGGCGTCGTTCGTCAGCGATTGCCTTGGCGCCTCGTGCCAACTCGGGCAACCCGAATGTGGCTGTGGTCATGGCATCTGCCAACAGTTCGAGCGCAACGGGCAGGCGCGATGCAGGCAGCAGCATGTCGAAAGAGGTGGCGTCGAGGTGAGTACTGGCATTGGCCTGTCCCGCAAGGCGGGCAACGACTTTGGCGTACTGCCCAGGCTCCAGCTTGCGGCTGCCTTCGAATATGACGTGTTCGAGCAAGTGCGAGAGGTTGGTCTGCCCTGCCGGCTCATGGCGGGTACCGACGTTGTACCAGAGCTGGACGGCGGCGAGGGCATTTCGGCTCTGCTGCCTTAGGTAGACGGACAGACCGTTTTCAAGCGTGAAATGCTGGAGAGGGGAGGGGCTGGCGCTTGTAAGAGAGGCAAGCGCCGCCGAGACATCATCGGCCAGTGAAGGCGCAGAGAGTGATACGGTCATGCTGAGGTGCTCGGGTGGCTAGAGACCCGAGCAGCATCAGTCAATGCAAGACCTGGCCTGCGCTATATAACTAGCCCCGTTGCCACAGCGCGTAGTACACCTGTCCGGTTTTTTTCTCCCGGTGCAGGCGCCAGTTGGCAGGCAACTGCAAGGTCGATGGAGCCGCTTCGCTCTCGGTGTATACCCATGCTTGCTCGCTCAGCCACTGGTGCTGTTCAAGCAGATTGCAGGTGTCTGCCAGCAACTGTTGATGGAAGGGTGGATCAAGGAACACCAGGTCGAACTGCTTTTTTGCAGGGCCTTGCAGATAACGCAAGGCATCGGTCTGCAGGATCTGCCCCCGTGGGCAGCGCAGGAGCTCGAGGTTGTTCTTGAGGTTGGCGATGGCCGCAGGATTGCTGTCCAGCGCCACGGCATCTTCAGCCCCGCGAGACAGGGCCTCCAGCACCAAGGCTCCGCTGCCGGTGAAGGCATCGAGCACGTGCGCGCCCTCGATGTAGGGTGCCAGCCAGTTGAAAACCGTCTCGCGTACCCGGTCAGGCGTAGGGCGCAAGCCCTCGCCGTCGGGCACGGCCAGGCGACGGCTGCGCCATTGGCCCGCGATGATACGCAGGTGGCCCTGGCCCTTGCTCTGGCCCGGTTGCTGGCGAGCGGGAGGGTTGGATCTTGGCATTAGTGCTCCGGTACCCCGAGCGGTTGCCCGGAGGGTTTATCAGTGGGGGCTGGCAGTGGCTTCTGCGGCACCTTCGGGCCAACCGTGACGATGACCAGCTTGTCGGCAGACAGGTGCTTGTTCATGGCGTCTTTAACCTGTTCGACGGTCAGGGCCTGGGACTGCTGCATGAAATCTTCCAGCCAGCTCAATGGCAGGTTGTAGAAGCCGATGGCGCCCAGTTGGCCGACAATGCTGGCATTGCTGGCATTGGAGAGCGGGAAGCTTCCGGCCAGCTCGCGCTTGGCATCGTCCAGTTCTTGCTGGGTAGGACCGCTGCGCAGGTAGTCGGCCAGAATACCCTGAACCAGCTTCAATGTCCCTTCGCTGAGCTCGGCGCGGGTTTGCAGGTTGATCATGAACGGGCCGCGCACTTGCATTGGGCTGAAGGCCGAATAGACCCCGTAGGTCAGGCCGCGCTTTTCCCGCACCTCGCTCATCAGCCGCGTCCCGAACGCGCCGCCACCGAGGATCTGATTGCCCAGTGACAGGGCTGGCCAATCCTTGTCCTGGCGATCGATACCCAGCTCTGCGAGCATCAGGTGGGTCTGCTGAGACGGAAACTCGATGTGGGTGAAGCCTGCCTTGGGCTCCGTCGGTTGGGCTGGAGCAGGCAAGGCCGGGCCTTTGGGCAGACCGGCTGAAACCTGCGCGGCAATTGCCTCGGCTTCGCTGCGGTTCAGGTCACCCACCAGTGCGATGACGGCATTGCCAGGCGTGTAGGCCTTGGCGTGAAACGCTCGCAACTGCTCCAGGGTAATGCCAGTGATGCTTTGCGGTGTTCCATCGCTGGGATGCGCATAAGGGTGTTCGCCGTACAGGTTGGCGAACAGCGTCTTGCCTGCGAGCTTGCCGGGATTCTGCTTGTCGTATTCGAAGCCGGCCAGCATCTGGTTCTTGAGCCGTTTGAGCGCATCCTCCGGGAAGGTGGGCTTGCCTGTGACTTCGGTAAACAGCTTCAAGGCCTGGTCGCGCTTGTCCTTGGCACTGAGGCTACGTAGCGAGGCGACGGCCATGTCGCGGTACGAGCCGTTACCGAAATCTGCGCCCAGGCCCTCGAAGCCCTGGGCGATGGCCGTCACATCCTTGCCCTGTACGCCTTCGTTGAGCATGGCGTTGGTCAGCGCCGCCAGGCCTGGTGTGTCACCGTCCTGGCTGCTGCCGGCAGCGAAGGTCACGCGCAGGTCGAACATCGGAAGCTCGCGGGCCTCGACGAACAGCACCCGCGCGCCTTCAGCCGTGTTCCAGTGCTGGATGTTCAACTGGCGGGTGGTGGGCGCCTTGCCATCAAGCTCGGCCAGGGACTGTAGAGTGTTGGCCTGCCGGGCTTGTGCATTGCCAGCCTTGGCAGCGTCCTGGGCCAGTGCCGGTACGGCCAGCGCAGCCGTCAATGCCCAGGTACAGATACCCGTGGCCAGCCAGTGGGGGCGGTGCAAGCGACGGTCACTCATGAGCGGACTCCTCGGGCAGAACATGGGCAACGCTCAGGCGTTCGCGGGTGAAATAGGTACGGGCAGCTTGCTGGATGTCCTGAGGGGTAACGCGCTTGAGTTCGTCCAGCTCGCTGTCGATCAGCTTCCAGGACAGCCCGACGGTTTCCAGCTGGCCGATGGTGGTTGCCTGACTGCTGATTGAGTCGCGGTCATACACCAGCCCGGCGATGACCTGGGCGCGCACGCGCTCGAGCTCTTCTGCCGTGGGCGGAGTAGTCTTGAGTTCATCCAGCAGTTGCCAGATGCCCTTTTCTACGTCTGCCAGGGTTTTTTGCTTCTGCACGTTGGGTGTGGCTGAAATGAGGAACAGGCTGTCGCCGCGCGTGAAGGCGTTGTAGCTGGACGAGGCGCCGGCCACCAGTTCCTGCCCGCGCTCCAGTCGTGCGGGCATGCGTGCGCTGTAGCCGCCGTCGAGCAAGGCCGAGATCAGACGTAAGGCATGCACCGTGCGAGGGTCCTTGGCCGTGGGCAGGCCGGGTACGTTGAAGCCGTAGATCAGGCTTGGCAGCTGGGTGCGCACGTGCAGGGTCAACTGACGCTGGCCGGGCTCAGCCAGCTCCAGCGGCAGCTTGGCCGCAGGTGTGTCCCGGCGAGGGATAGCGCCGAAGTACTTCTGGGCCAGGCCCTTGACTTCCTCGGCGGTGACATCGCCCACCACCACGAGCGTGGCGTTGTTGGGCGCGTACCAGGAGGTGTACCAGTGGCGCAGCTCCTCGACCTTCATGCGCTCCAGGTCGGCCATCCAGCCGATGGTCGGGGTGTGGTAGCCACTGGCCGGGTAGGCCATGGCCCGAAACAGCTCGAACGCCTTGGCATTGGGCTGGTCATCGGTGCGCAGGCGGCGCTCTTCCTTGATGACCTCGATTTCACGGCTGAACTCGTCGGCTGGCAGACGCAGGCTGGCCAGCCGATCGGCCTCCAGCTCGAAGGCAACCGGCAAGCGATCACGCGCCAGCACCTGGTAGTAGGCGGTGTAGTCGTCGCTGGTGAACGCGTTCTCTTCGGCGCCCATGTCCCGCAGGATACGCGAGGCTTCGCCGGGGCCGACCTTGGCACTGCCCTTGAACATCATGTGCTCGAGCGCATGGGAAAGGCCGGTCTGGCCAGGCGTCTCGTAGCTGGAGCCGACCTTGTACCAGATTTGCGAGACCACCACTGGCGCGCGATGGTCTTCGCGCACGACCACTTTGAGGCCGTTATCCAGGATGAATTCGTGAGTGGGTTGCACATCGGCGGCGAAGGCCGCAAGCGGGAGGCACAGCGTGCCGAGCAACAGGCCAGCGGCGCGGCGGGCTAGAGCATTCATACGGTGTTTAACCTGTTCGGCGGCCCGCTGGGTTTAGCGTCGGCAGGCCAGGAGGTGCTAGGATACTGATCCGGTTGCCTGGCGACCATGCCTGTCGCCGTTCTGGCCTGCAGGACATCAAGACAAAACGTTGCGCATGAACCAGCCGGCTTCTAGATAGTCTGTTCTGCGTAGAAAGAATTCCTGATGCGCCCTAGCGGGCCATCGCTACCCTGAGATAGCCGTCTTCCATGTTTGGTTCCAACGACGACAAAAAAGCGCCGGCCGAGGCTGGCGAGAAGAAAGGCCTGTTCGGCTGGTTCCGCAAGAAGCCGCAGCCACCTGCGCAAGCGGACGTGCCGGCGGAAAAATCCCCAGCTGTCGAAGCGCCCGCACCAGCTGATTCCGAGCGAGCGGAGGTGCCTGCGCCGCTGGACGAGCACGCCGCTGCGGCCCCGGTCGTTGCGCCGCGTGCGGAGCCTATACCCCCTGCTCCCGTGACGGCTGAGCCCTTGCCAGAGGTCGCCGTGCCCGAGGCACCGGCGCCGGTAGTCGATCCTGCACCGCACGTGCCCGCGCCTGTTCAAGCGGTCGCGCCTGAAGCCGAAATCCCTGCCCCCGTGAGCAACCTGGTGCTGCCGGTTGCAGAAGAACCCGTGGCGCTGGTGCCCGATCTGCAAGCCAAGGCGCCACCGGTCATTCCGGATCGCCCGGCGCCTGCGCCAGCGGTCCAGCCCATTGCAGAGCCGGCCAAGGTCGATCTGCACGTCGAGGCCGAGGCTGCCCCGCCCGTCGAGGCCGCCCAGGCCGAGCCTGTGAAAGCAGGCTTTTTCGCCCGCCTCAAGCAGGGATTGTCGAAAACCAGCGCCAGCATTGGCGAAGGCATGGCCAGCCTGTTCCTGGGCAAGAAAGTCATCGACGACGACTTGCTCGACGAGATCGAGACTCGCCTGCTGACCGCCGACGTCGGGGTGGAGGCCACGTCCACCATCGTTCAGAACTTGACGCAGAAGGTGGCTCGCAAGCAGCTGGCCGACGCCGATGCGCTGTACAAGTCCTTGCAGGAAGAACTGGCCGCGTTGCTCAGGCCTGTCGAGCAGCCGCTGGTCGTGGCGGCGCAGAACAAGCCTTATGTGATCCTGGTGGTAGGCGTCAATGGCGCTGGCAAGACCACCACCATCGGCAAGCTGGCCAAGAAGCTGCAAATGGAAGGCAAGAAAGTGATGCTCGCTGCAGGCGACACCTTCCGGGCCGCGGCGGTCGAGCAATTGCAGGTGTGGGGTGAGCGTAACCGCATCCCGGTGATCGCGCAGCACACCGGCGCCGACTCCGCCTCGGTGATCTTCGACGCGGTGCAGGCAGCCAAGGCCAGGGGCGTGGATGTGCTGATCGCCGATACCGCCGGGCGCCTGCACACCAAGGACAACCTGATGGAGGAGCTGAAGAAGGTCCGTCGCGTCATTGGCAAGCTCGATCCCGATGCACCGCACGAAGTGCTGCTGGTGCTCGACGCCGGTACTGGCCAGAACGCCATCAGCCAGGCCAAGTATTTCCACCAGAGCGTGGAGCTGACCGGCCTTGCGCTCACCAAGCTCGACGGTACCGCCAAGGGGGGTGTCATCTTCGCCCTGGCCAAGCAATTCAAGCTGCCTATCCGGTTCATCGGTGTTGGTGAAGGGATCGATGACCTGCGCACCTTCGAGGCCGAGCCGTTCGTCAAGGCCCTGTTCGCCGAGCGAGACTGACCATGATTCGATTCGAACAGGTTGCCAAGCGCTACCCCAACGGCCACGTGGGGCTGCACGAGCTGAGTTTCCGGGCGCGTCGGGGCGAATTCCTGTTCGTCACCGGGCACTCGGGCGCAGGTAAAAGTACGCTGCTGCGCCTGCTGCTGGCCATGGAGCGTCCTACCAGCGGCAAACTGATGCTGGCCGGGCAGGACCTGGGCCAGATCAGCAATTCGCAGATCCCGTTTCTGCGCCGCCAGATAGGCGTGGTGTTCCAGAACCACCAGTTGCTGTTCGACCGCACGGTCTTCAACAACATTGCCTTGCCCCTGCAGATACTGGGCTTGTCCAAGGCCGAGATCGCCAAGCGCGTGGACTCGGCGCTGGAGCGGGTGTCTCTGGTCGACAAAGGCGAGCTGTACCCTGCCGACCTGTCGACCGGCCAGCAGCAGCGCGTGGGTATCGCCCGCGCCATCGTGCACCAGCCAGCCCTGCTGCTGGCCGACGAGCCAACGGGTAACCTGGACCCGCGCCTGGCTGCGGAAATCATGGGGGTGTTCGAGGACATCAACCGATTGGGCACAACGGTCTTGATCGCCAGCCACGACCTGGCCCTGATCGCGCGCATGCGTCACCGCATGCTCACCTTGCAGCGCGGGCGTCTGATCGGCGACGGGGAGGCCGGACAATGAGTACGACACGATCACCGAAGGTCTCCGAGCGCGTCGCGCCTAAACCTGCCGACCCACAGCCTGCGAAGAAACGTGGCGCAGGCTCCGACGATGACGGTCCGGACCTGCGATCGCTCATGCATGCCTGGCTCGAGAGCCATCGCGCCAGCCTGGCGGATAGCTTACGGCGACTGGGCAAGCAGCCCATTGGCAGCTTCTTCACGTGCATGGTGATGGCCGTGGCGCTGAGCATGCCCATGGGGCTGTCGTTGTTGCTCAAGAACATCGAGCAGTTGGGCGGGTCCTGGCAGCGCGCCGCGCAGATATCCCTGTACCTCAAGCTCGATGCCAGCAGCCGTGACGGCGAGGCGTTGCGCGATGAAATCAAGGGCATGCCTGGCGTAGCAGAGGCGCAGTATGTCAGTCGCGAGCAGGCGCTGCAGGAGTTCCAGCAGCAATCGGGCCTGGGCGAGGCGCTGCGTGAGTTGCCCGACAACCCACTGCCCGGCGTGGTCGTGGTGACCCCGACCGAAGTCGACAAGCCGGCCTTGGAAGCGTTGCGTCAGCGCCTGTCGGAGTTGCCGCGCGTCGATGTAGCGCAGCTGGACCTGGTGTGGGTCGAGCGGCTGGCGGCCATCCTCAAGCTTGGGGACCGGTTCGTTTTCGGGCTGGCCGTCATGCTCATTTCTGCGCTGCTTTTAGTAATTGGCAACACAATTCGTCTACATATCGAGAACCGCCGTGTCGAGATCGAAGTGATCAAGCTGGTGGGGGGCACCGATGCGTACGTACGCCGGCCTTTCCTGTACATGGGGGCCTTGTACGGCCTGGGCGCGGGCCTGTTGGCCTGGGCCATCCTGGCGTTTGGCCTAGGGTGGCTGAACGAGGCCGTGGTGAGCCTGTCCGGTCTGTATGGCAGCGATTTCGCCTTGGGTGGCGTACCTGCCTCCGATGGTCTGTCGCTCTTGATCGGAGCGGTGCTGTTGGGGTATATCGGTGCATGGATTGCAGTCGCCCGCCACTTGAACGAGCTGGCGCCGCGATAGTTTTTATTGGCCAGCATTGGCCTGGGCGTGCCCGTTGGAACTTGTACCTGGGCCCCAGGTCTATGTAGGCAGCGCCTGAAAAGCGCGAGTTCAGTAAGTCGGAGGTTCTTGAATGACCACATCGTTGCAACCTGCGTATGCCCTGGTCCCCGGTGCAAACCTGGAGTCCTACGTGCATACGGTCAACAGCATCCCGCTGCTGACTGTCGAGCAGGAGCGTGATCTGGCTGAGCGTCTCTATTACGAGCAGGACCTCGAAGCTGCTCGGCAGATGGTAATGGCCCACCTGCGGTTCGTCGTGCATATCGCCCGTAGCTATGCCGGTTATGGGCTGGCCCAGGCCGACCTGATCCAGGAAGGCAACGTTGGCCTGATGAAGGCCGTCAAGCGCTTCAACCCTGAAATGGGCGTGCGCCTGGTGTCGTTCGCCGTGCACTGGATCAAGGCCGAGATTCACGAGTTCATCCTGCGCAACTGGCGTATCGTCAAGGTGGCGACCACCAAGGCCCAGCGCAAGCTGTTCTTCAACCTGCGCAGCCAGAAAAAGCGTCTGGCCTGGTTGAATAACGACGAAGTGCACCGGGTTGCCGAAAGCCTGGGGGTCGAGCCTCGTGAAGTCCGCGAGATGGAAAGCCGTCTGAGCGGTCACGACATGGCGTTCGATCCGGCAGCCGAAGCCGATGACGACAGTGCCTTCCAGTCGCCTGCGCATTACCTGGAAGACCACCGTTACGACCCGGCAGTACAGCTTGAAGATGCAGACTGGAGCGACAACTCCACCAGCAACCTTCATGAGGCCTTGCAGGGTCTGGATGACCGTAGCCGGGATATTCTGTACCAGCGCTGGTTGGCCGAAGAGAAAGCTACCCTGCATGAGCTGGCCGAGAAATACAGCGTGTCGGCCGAGCGTATTCGCCAGTTGGAGAAGAACGCGATGAACAAGGTCAAGGCCTTGATCGCAGCCTGATCGTTCTCTGTTCGACAAGAAAGCCGCTGCCCCGCAAAGGAACAGCGGCTTTTTCATGTCTGCCCTGTACGCGGTGCCAGGCTCAGGGCCTGCGTGATGTGTCCAATTGCATCAAGTAGCTTGGCCCACCCAGCTGGCTCATCTGGCGGCGAATCCAGCCAGCACGGCTGGCCACGTAGGTGCTTGGCTTCCCAGCATTCCACTTGAGAGGGCTGGGCAGCACCGCGGCCAGTTGCGCGGCTTGTTGCCGGCTGAGTTGACTGGCCTCCACACCAAAGTGATGGCGAGCGGCTGCCTGGGCGCCGAACACACCCTGGCCCCACTCGGCACTGTTCAGGTAGACCTCAAGAATGCGCTGCTTGGTCCAGAACAGCTCGATCAAGCCGGTGAACCATGCTTCCAGCCCCTTGCGCAGCCAGCTGCGCCCCGGCCACAGGAACAGATTCTTGGCCACCTGTTGGGTCAGGGTGCTGGCTCCGCGCACGCTACCGCCACGCTCGTTGAAAGCCAGGGCTGCCTGGATGGCGGGTATGTCGAACCCCCAATGGCTGGCGAACTTCTGGTCTTCGCCAGCGATGACCGCCACCTTGAGGTCATCGGAGATATGGTCCCAACCCACCCATTCGCGCTGCAGATCAATCGGTTCGCCGCTCACCCACGATTGCACCTTGCGCTCGAGCATCAACGCCGTACCGGGCGGGGGCACCCAGCGAAACACCAAAACCAGCACGATACTGACGGCAGCAAACCAGAGCAGGGCGCGCAGAAGACGTCGGAGAAGGTTTCGCAGCATAGGGTGGCTTGGCCGGACGTTTGGGAAGGGCCATTATACAGACCCGATTGGAGGAGTCGTCTCATGCTTCGCAGCTTCCTGATGCTTGCCGCTTTTTTCGGCTTTACCGGCGTGGCCCTGGGCGCCTTTGCAGCCCACGGCCTGAAAAATCGACTCAGCGCTGACTACCTGGCTATCTTCCACACCGGTGTCACCTACCAACTGGTTCACGCGCTGGCGCTGTTTGGCGTGGCATTGCTGGCGGTCCATCTGCCTGGTCGGCTGGTGGGTTGGGCGGGTTATCTGTTCGTGCTGGGTATCGTGCTGTTCTCCGGCAGCCTGTACCTGCTGACGCTGACCGGCATCAGCAAGCTGGGCATGATCACGCCCATCGGTGGCCTGTGCTTCCTGGCAGGGTGGCTTTGCCTTGGGCTCGCCGCGTGGCGACTGGGCTGACTGCCCAGTCCACATTAACGACTAATGGCGTGCGGTGGCCTTGGGTTGCGCGGCCTTTCGGCGCTAGAATGCGGGCCCCAAAGAACAATGGTGGCCGTGAGCATGCGTATCCAACTGAACGGTGAACCCTACGAATTGCCTGCTGGCGAAAGCGTCGCCGGGCTACTGGCACGCCTTGAGCTGGCTGGCCGCCGCGTGGCGGTAGAGCTGAATCAGGACATCGTGCCGCGCAGTCAGCATGTCACCACCGCGCTGAGCGATGGCGACCAGGTCGAAGTGGTGCACGCGATTGGCGGCGGCTGACCGCTGTCGGCAACCCAACGGCAGGCCCCGCAACCTTTTCCCGAGGAACAACGATGAGCAACGTTCGCAGCGACAAGCCCTTCACCCTGGCCGGGCGTACCTTCCAGTCGCGCCTGCTGGTAGGCACCGGCAAGTACCGTGACATGGAGCAAACCCGCCAGGCCATCGAGGCCTCGGGTGCCGAGATCGTGACTGTGGCGGTGCGCCGCACGAACATTGGTCAGAACCCGGGCGAGCCGAACCTGCTGGACGTACTGCCACCGGACCGCTACACCATTCTGCCCAATACTGCCGGCTGCTATGACGCCGTCGAAGCGGTGCGTACCTGCCGCCTGGCCCGGGAGCTGCTCGATGGGCATAACCTGGTCAAGCTGGAAGTGCTGGCCGACCAGAAAACCCTGTTCCCCAACGTAATCGAAACCCTCAAGGCCGCCGAGGTGCTCGTCAAGGATGGCTTCGACGTGATGGTCTACACCAGCGACGACCCGATCATCGCCCGCCAACTGGCCGAAGCCGGCTGTATCGCCGTCATGCCCCTGGCTGGCCTGATCGGTACAGGGCTTGGCATCTGCAACCCCTACAATCTGCAGATCATCCTCGAAGAATCCAAAGTACCGGTGCTGGTGGATGCTGGCGTAGGCACTGCCTCCGACGCCACCATCGCCATGGAAATGGGATGCGAGGCGGTGCTGATGAACTCGGCCATCGCCCATGCCCAGCAACCGGTATTGATGGCCGAGGCCATGAAGCACGCCATCGTGGCGGGTCGCATGGCGTACCTGGCCGGTCGCATGCCCAAGAAACTCTATGCCAGCGCCTCTTCGCCGCTGGATGGTCTGATCAAGTAAGAGCCCCTGATGACTGATTCGCAAGATCTGCCGAACGCCGCCGACGGCGACGCCCGCCCACACCGCCGCATCAAGAGCTTCGTGATGCGTGCCGGGCGCATGACCGAAGGCCAGCAGCGCGGCCTGGACCAGGGTGGGCCGCTGTACATCCTGCCGCTGGCGGACAGCCCGGTCGACTACGACCAGGTCTTCGGCCGCTCGGCACCGCGCACGCTGGAAATCGGCTTCGGCATGGGTCATTCCCTGCTGGAAATGGCCGCCGCTGCGCCTGAGCAGGACTTCATCGGTGTCGAGGTCCATCGCCCAGGCGTAGGGGCGCTGCTCAATGGCGTGCTCACCCAAGGGCTGACCAACCTGCGGGTATACGATTGCGATGCCATCGAGGTATTGAACCGTTGCGTGGCCGACGACAGCCTTGACCGCCTGATGCTGTTCTTCCCTGACCCTTGGCACAAGGCGCGCCACCACAAGCGCCGCATCGTCCAGCTGGCGTTCGCCGAGTTGGTACGGCGCAAGCTCAAGCCCGGCGGCGTGTTTCACATGGCCACGGATTGGGAACCCTATGCCGAGTACATGCTGGAAGTGATGAATGCAGCCCCTGGCTATCGCAATCAAGCAGCGGACGGTACCTACGTGCCGCGCCCGACCGAGCGGCCGATCACCAAGTTCGAACGCCGCGGCGAGCGCTTGGGCCATGGTGTCTGGGACCTGAAATTCGAAAAGACCGCGTGACCCGCTAAGCCTGACGCTGTGCGGATGGACAAAAAGCTGCCTTGCAAGCGCTAGTATTTGGGGCCACGGCGCGGCCCCAGCGATCTTGATGAACAGCATCATTCTGCAAGGTCGGTTTTTGAGTGCCGACAACCACGGGGGCTAACGCCAGGGCGTTACGTAAAAGGCGGCCGGACTGCTACAGCTTCAGCCGCGACGGTCCGCCACCACGCCGATCAGCGCCAGGACCACCAGCAGCACAGGCGCCAACGCGTAGTTGTTGAACTGGCTCAGCCCCTTCAAAACCCAGGGTGTGGCGTAGATCAAGGCCGCGCCGCTGCCGATCATCACCAGCAATGCCATCAGCGGCACCCGCAGGGCCCCTGTCAGCCCGCCCAGGCGCTGCTCGGCCCAGGCCTTGATGTCCGTCCCGAACAGCACCAGCAGACAGCCTACCAACGCCAGAGAAATCTCCGACAAGTTGCTGCGGCTCCAGCGGGAAATCGTCGCGAGCAGGTCGAGTACCAGATCCATGGGTCATCCTTAGGTCAAGAAATACTGCAGCAAGTCATTGAGGAACAGTTGGCCCCTGGGCGTTGCCACCAGTCGATCCGGTTCGACCTGCAAAAGCCCCCTTTGTTCTGCCAGGCGACGGGCTTGGGCGAGCCGTGCGAGCGGCAACCCGGTGCGGTCGGTGAACAGCTGCGCTTCCACACCCTGGGTCAGGCGCAGCGCGTTCATCAGGAACTCGAAGGGCAGCTCGTCCTCGGGCAGCTGTTTTTCGCCGGCCTTGAACGGTTTGGCCAGGTTCAGGTAGTCCTTGGGCAGCCGGGTTTTCCAGGTGCGTACGATACGGCCGTCCGCATAGGTGAGCTTGCCATGGGCCCCGGCACCAATGCCGATGAAGTCTCCGAAGCGCCAGTAGTTGAGGTTGTGGCGGGCAGCGCGCTCGGGCTGAGCGTAGGCAGACACCTCGTACTGGCCGAACCCATTGGCCGCCATCAGGCCCTGGCCGGCTTCCTGGATGTCCCAGAGGATATCGTCCTCGGGCAGCTCGGGCGGCTGGTTCCAGAATACGGTGTTGGGCTCTACCGTCAGTTGATACCAGGACAGGTGCGTGGGCCCGAGCTCGATTGCCTGACGCAGATCGCCCAGGGCGTCGTCCATCGATTGGTCGGGCAAGCCATGCATCAGGTCCATGTTGAAGTTGTCGAAGCCTGCGGCCCTTGCCATGCCAGCAGCGCGGATCGCCTCCTCGCCGTTGTGGATGCGGCCCAGCGCTTGCAGCTTGGCGGGTTGGAAACTCTGCACGCCAATGGACAGGCGGTTGATGCCGGTCTGGCGATAGGCCTTGAACTTGTCCTGTTCGAACGTTCCCGGGTTGGCTTCCAGGGTGATCTCAATGTCCGAAGCGAATGGGATGCGTTGCTCGACGCCGCGCAGCAACCGGCCCAGGGCATCGGCACTGAACAGGCTTGGTGTGCCACCACCGAAGAAGATCGAGGTGATGACGCGGCCCTGGACTGCGGCCAGTTCCTGGTCCAGGTCGGTCAGCAGCGCCGCAACGTAGGCCGCTTCGGGCAGCTCAGGCCCCGCGGCATGGGAGTTGAAGTCGCAGTAGGGGCATTTGCGCACGCACCACGGGATGTGGATGTACAACGCCAACGGCGGCAGCTGGCTGATGCCCGGTGCCTGGATGAGCGACGACGTCAGGGTCATGCCAGGCCCAGACGTTGACGCAGCAGTGCCATGGCGCGGGCACGGTGGCTGATCTGATTCTTGTCAGCCGGGGTCAGGTCGGCGCTTGAGCAATCACGTTCTGGCACCCAGAACAGTGGGTCGTAGCCAAACCCGTGTTCGCCGCTTGCCTTGAGCAGGATGCGACCATGCCACAGGCCTTCGCACAGGATTGGCAACGGATCATCGGCGTGCCGTACCAGCGCCAATACACAGACGAACTGCGCACCGCGCTCGGCCTCGGGTACGTGCTTCAGTGCGTCGAGCAACTTGGCGTTGTTGGCGGCATCGCCTTGGCCGTCGGCATAACGCGCTGAGTAGATGCCAGGTGCACCTCCCAGGTAATCCACGGCCAGACCGGAATCGTCCGCCAAGGCGGGCAGCCCGGAAATGCGCGCGGCATTGCGGGCTTTCAAGATGGCGTTCTCAACGAACGAGAGGCCGGTTTCTTCCGGCTCGACCTGGCTGAATTCGCCAATCGATCGCAATTGCACGGATTGACCGAGCATCGCCTGCAGTTCCTTGAGTTTGCCGGCGTTATGGCTGGCCAATACGAGTTGCTGGAAATTCATCATTCGCCTGGGAAAACGTCCTGGTTGAAGCTGAAGGAGTGACTGACACCACCGGCTTGGACACCTAGCTCGAAGACGACGGTCTCAGGGTGTTCGATCTTGAATTGGGCGACGTAAGACGCGGTGCCGTGGTCGGTGACCTGCTTGAAGGCCAGGGGCTCCTTGCGACCGGTCAGGTCCTTGACCGCGCCGCTGACCACGGCCGTGATGGGTTTGCCGGCTCTGAGTACGGTGAGGCTGAGCACGCCCTGGTGACGGCTGCGGACCAGGCCTGTGGCCGCTGCGACCTGCGGGGTGAGCATGCTTGAGGTAAACGCGCCGTAGTGCACCGTGATATCGCCAAATACCTCTTTGCGAGCAGCGCGTGCAGTATCGGCTGCCAGTGCTGGCATTGCCAGACACAGGCTGATCAAAAGCAGGGCAAGGCGACGCATGGTGCAGATTCTCCTGGGTCAGACCGCGAGTTGATGTGCCTGCGGGCCGGGGCTGCTGACGCGGTAGATACCGATTTCGCCCAGAAGGTTAGGCCACAGCCGGCCGCCCAGACCGTTGCGGTGCATATGATCCACCGCCAGCCGGTCCAGCACCTTGGCCTTGCGCTCGTGGACCAGCTCTTCGAAGTCGGCGAAGGTGCAGAAGTGGATGTTAGGGGTGTTGTACCAGGTGTACGGCATGAAGTCCGAGACGGGCATGCGGCCTTTGGTCGCCAGGTACCACCGGCAGCGCCAGTGACCGAAGTTGGGGAAGGTGATGATGCACTGGCGACCGACGCGCAGCATTTCGTCCAGGATGCGGTCGGGGTACTCCACCGCCTGCAAGGCCTGGGTCATGATCACCACATCGAAACTGTCGCTGGCGAAATTGCCCAGGCCTTTGTCCAGGTCCTGCTCGATGACGTTCACGCCCTTGGCCACGCAGGCGGCGATATTGTCCCCGTCGATTTCGAGGCCGTAGCCGGTGACCTGCTTGCGGTCGCGCAGCGAAGCCAGCAGCTCGCCGGTACCACAGCCCAGGTCCAGTACCCGGCTGCCGGCGGGAATCCAGTCGTGGATGATTTCCAGATCGGCTCTCATGCTGTCCTCAGAGGGTAATGCGGTTCATGTAGTTCGAGAAACCCTGCATGTAGCGAGGCGTGGGAATCAGGAAGGCATCGTGGCCGTAGGGCGAGTCGATTTCCAGGTAGCAGACGTTCTTGCGCGCCGCCATCAGGGCATCGACGATTTCCCGCGAGCGGGCCGGCGAGAAGCGCCAGTCGGTAGTGAACGACATGATGCAGTAGTTGGCCTTGACATGGGCCAGGGTCGCGGCCAGATCGCCATTGTGCGCCGCCGCCGGGTCGAAGTAGTCCAGTGCTTTGGTCATCAGCAGGTACGTGTTGGCATCAAAGCGCCCGGAGAATTCTTCGCCCTGGTAGCGCAGGTAGCTTTCAACCTGAAATTCCACACTGTGGAAGTCGTAGTTGAGCTTGTCACTCTTGAGCTCGCGACCGAATTTCTCACCCATCGAGTCATCCGACAGGTAGGTGATATGCCCGACCATGCGTGCCAGCATCAAGCCCCGCTTGGGAATCACGCCCTGATCCTGGAACGAGCCGCCATGGAACTCGGGGTCGGTGAGAATGGCCTGGCGCGCCACCTCGTTGAACGCGATGTTCTGCGCGGACAGCTTGGGCGCCGAGGCGATATCGATACAGTGGCGCACGCGCTCGGGATAGCTGATGGTCCATTGCAGCGCTTGCATGCCGCCCAGGCTGCCACCCACCACGGCGGCCCACTGCGCGATGCCCAGGCGCTCTGCCAGGCGGACCTGGCTGTGAACCCAGTCTTCGACGGTCAGGATTGGGAAGTCGGCGCCATAGGCCTTGCCAGTGGCCGGGTTGATGCTGCTTGGCCCGGTGCTGCCATTGCAGCCGCCCAGGTTGTTCAGGCTGACCACGAAGAAGCGGTTGGTGTCGATGGGCTTGCCTGGGCCGATGCAGCTGTCCCACCAACCCGGCTTGCGGTCAGTGGCAGCGTGGTAGCCCGCGGCATGGTGGTGCCCAGACAGGGCATGGCAGATCAGTACTGCATTGCTCGCGCTGGCGTTCAGCGTGCCATAGGTTTCGTAGACCAGCTCGTAGCTGCTCAGCGAACGGCCGCAGGCCAGAGCCAGCGGCTCGTCGAACCGGGCGGTCTGGGGTACGACCAGACCGACGGAATCTTCTGGAAAGACAGTGGACATCGACCCTGCTCACGCTTGACGGAGGCGTAAGTCTAAAGAGCACCACCCCCAGCGGCAAGCGCAGGCTTGTCGCCAGGGTGCTGCCGGGTCAGATCATCCGCCACAGCTCCTGCGGCATGCCAGCGTAGGCAGCCAGTGGTGGCATGACGAACGACTGGATGACCTGAATGGCCAGGAACGCGAAGATCGGCGAAATATCCATGCCCCCCAGGTTTGGCACGATACGGCGGAACGGCGCCAGCACCGGCTCGCTGATCTGATACGCAAGCTCGGCCGCCGGGTTGTGACTGTTCGGCGCTACCCAGGAAACGATCACCATGACGATCATTGCCACCCAGAAGATTTTCAGGAACAGCGAGGTGATGCCGATAATGGCCCACAACAGCAGGTGCAGCACATCACCGAAGGTGCCGTAGGTCACCATCAGCACGAACCCCATCAGCAGGGCCTGGATGAGCACGGCCAGCAGCAGCGATGAGGTATCCAGCCCGGCGATGCTGGGTACGATCCGGCGGATCGGCTTGAGCAGCGGTTGGGTCGCGCGCACCGTGAACTGGCTGAGCGGGTTGTAGAAGTTGGCCTTGACCAGTTGCAGCACAAAGCGCAACAGGACGATCACCAAGTACAGGCTGACCAGTGTTTGCACCACGAAAATCGCGGCGCCGGACAGTGCATTCATTTGAAACTCCTTATTTGCCCAGTTGCTCGGCCAGCTCAGCAGAGCGTGTGGCTGCAGCGTGCAGCGCCTGCTCCACGATGGCCTCGAAACCACTGGCCTGGAACGATTTGATAGCGGCTTCGGTGGTGCCGGCAGGTGATGTCACGCGGCGGCGCAATTCGGCGGCGTCCACATCGCTGGCAACCGCCATGCGGGCGGCGCCCAACGCCGTGTGCAAGGTCAGCTCGGTGGCGGTCTCCCGAGGCAGGCCGAGCTTCTCGCCCGCCGCAGTCATGGCCTCGATCAGCAGGAAGAAATACGCAGGGCCGCTACCGGAGACGGCGGTCACTGCATCCAGTTGCTGCTCCTGTTCGAGCCAGAGCGCCGTCCCTACCGCCGACAACAGTTGCTCGGCCTGCTGGCGTTGCTCGGCCGTGACTTCGGCTGTGGCGTACAGGCCACTGACGCCCTGGCGCAGCAGCGACGGCGTGTTGGGCATGCAGCGCACTATCGGGTGGCTGCCCACCCAGCTCTGCAGGCTGGCGCAGGTGATGCCCGCAGCGATGGACACGATCAGCTGGCCTTCCTTCAGGTCATCGCGCAAGGCCTGGCACACGGTCTTCATCACCTGCGGCTTGACCGCCAGCACGATCACATCGGCGCCTTCGATGGCCTGTGCATTGTGCTCGAAGGTTTCGATGCCCTGTTCGGCCTGGAGGCGAGTACGGGTTTCGGCACCGGGGTCGCTGGCGCGAATGTGCGTCGCCTCCACGCCCTGGGCACGCAGACCACCGATCAGGCTTGCGGCCATGTTGCCGGCGCCGATAAAGGCAATACGTGTCTTGCTCATGTCAGGTCCTTGTTAGGAAAAGTGAGTTAAGCATGTCATCAAGCGTTGCCGTAGTCGCGGGCACCAAACAAGGCGGTGCCGATACGGACCCAGGTCGCGCCTTGAGCAATTGCCGCTTCCAGGTCATGGCTCATGCCCATGGACAGGGTGTCCAGGCCCAGCCCGAGCGCGTCCTGTAACTGGCGCAGCTGGGCGAACGCTGCTTCCTGGGCGTTACGATCATCGGTAGGTTCGGGGATTGCCATCAGCCCACGCAAACGCAGGTTGGGTAGGGCAGCCACGGCCTCCACCAGTGCGGGCAGTTGCGCGGGTGCGCAGCCGGCCTTGCTGGCCTCACCGCTGACGTTCACCTGAAGGCAGATGTTGAGCGGCGCCAGGCCAACTGGGCGCTGTTCTGAAAGGCGTTGGGCGATTTTCAGGCGATCCACGGAATGCACCCAGTCGAAATGCTCGGCAATGGCCTTGGTCTTGTTCGACTGAATGGGGCCAATGAAGTGCCAGGTCAAAGGCAGGTCGATGAGTTGCTGTTGTTTAGTCAGCGCCTCTTGTAGGTAGTTTTCCCCGAAATCCTGCACGCCTGCGGCGTGGAGTTCGCGTATGGCGGCGGCCGGCTTGGTTTTGCTGACGGCCAGCAACCGGACGTCGGCGGGATTACGCCCGGCAGCCTGGGCACCCCGGTTGATGCGGTCGCGAATCGAGGAAAGGTTGTCTGCTAGGGTGGACATAGATCGAGGCCGGCAGCTGAAGTTTCGCCGCATTTTACCTGGTTGAAGGCAGATGGGGAGTCTCATGGATGTGACAGACCTGCTGGCGCTTGCCTTGAAGGCAGGTGCCAGCGACCTGCACCTGGCTGCAGGCCAGGCGCCGACAGTGCGCGTGCATGGCGTGCTGCAACGCCTGCCCGTGCCGATGGCAACGCCGGATGGATTGATGCGAAGCATGGAAACGTTGCTCGACGCCGACCCGTATCGGCAGTGGGTCGCCGGTCACGACCTGGACCTGGCACTGGAGCTGCCCGCGCTTGGGCGGTTTCGCGTGAACCTGTTCAGGCAGATGAACGGCCCTGCGCTCACGTTCCGCTTGATCCCCGCGCGGCTCGCCTGCGCCGAAGCGCTCGGCCTGGGCGAGATTGCCCAAACCATTGGCCAATACCGTGACGGTCTGGTGCTCATAGGTGGGCCGACGGGCAGTGGCAAGACGAGCACGTTGGCAGCCCTGCTCGATCAGATGAGCCGCGAGCGCGCGCTGCACATCGTCACCCTCGAGGATCCGATCGAGGTCGTCCATGCCAGCCATCAGGGTGTGGTCAACCAGCGTGAGGTCGGCCGAGATTGCTGCAGCTTTGCCCAAGGCCTGCGCAGTGCGTTGCGTCAGGACCCCGACGTGATCGTGCTGGGCGAGTTGAGGGACCTGGAAACCATTCGTCTTGCACTGCGTGCCGCCGAAACAGGTCATCTGGTACTGGCAACCGTTCATACACGCTCAGCGGTGAACAGCATCGACCGGGTAGTAGAGGTATTCCCTGCGCAGGGAAAGGCATGGGTGCGCGCGATGCTGGCAGACTCTCTGCGAGTGGTAGTGGCGCAAGTGCTGGTTGGCCGCCGGGGCGGTGGGAGGGTCGCGGCGCGAGAAGTGCTGGTGGTGACGGATGCAGTCCGCAATCTGATCCGCGAAGGGCGCATGGCCCAGCTCCATTCGGTGATGCAGACCGGCGCGGCAGAGGGTATGCAAACCTTGGACGGGGCCATGAGGCAACTTCGAGCGCGCGGGCTGCTCGCTGAGTGATGCAACCAGGGCCGCTACCCACCACCTAGGGTTGGCAGCGGAGCGGCCCTCCATGGGGTTGTCATGAGGCAGGGTTAACGCTTGGCCAGGCTAAGCTGTTGCTTTTCCTTGGGCAGTACGCGTTTGGCGACCACGTAGTGTTTCTGCCAATAGGGCTTGCTCAAGTTATCGATGCTCACCCGCTTGCCGCGACGCGGCGCATGAATGAAGCGGTCATTGCCCAGGTAGATGGCAACATGGTTGACGCGGCGGCTCTTGATGTTGAAGAAGATCAGGTCGCCCGGCTTGAGATCGCCCTTGGCAACCTTGATGCCGTGACCGCTGGCCATGGCGCTGGAAGTGCGAGGCAGGTTGACCTCAGCCACGTCGTTGAAGGCGTAGCGAACCAGGCCGCTGCAATCGAACCCTTTTTTCGGGCTGGTACCGCCCCAAACATAAGGGGTGCCGAGCATGTTCACGGCACGATCGAGCACGGCGCTGCTTTGCTTGCTCGAAGCAGCCGCCACCGTCTTGCCACGCGACTTACTGGCAGCGTTGCCAGGGCGGGCGTGCAGGGTGGTCTGCTTGATGGGCGTGCGCTTTACCGAGGCGTTGGTGGTGTAACCGGTAAAGCCGTTGGGAAGACGTTGCTCACGGTTGGTGGCGTGGGCGGCCAGGGGCAATAGTAGGCAGAGGGTCAGCCATGTCTTGATCAAAGGCGGCATAGATGAAGCTCTTATGAATAGTTGTGTGTTGGGCGCGCAACTTTATAACAGCTTTTTGATCAAATTTTGATCCGCTGGTCGATTCTTGCTTACCATCCGTCGGCCTTGGCGGAAAAAGTCACAACTTTTTATAGAAAATTTAATCAGCAACCCACGAGGGCCATGCATGAACACTTATCAACAGGGCGCGCCCTTCCACGACACCCACAGCAAGGTGATCGGCTACTTGCTGTGGATTTTCGGCTTTACCGGCTCGCACCGTTTCTATTACGGCAAGCCCATCACCGGGACGATCTGGTTCTTCACCTTCGGGCTGCTGGGCATTGGCTGGCTCATCGACCTGTTCCTGATCCCGGCCATGGACCGCGAAGCCGACCTGCGTTTCCACTCTGGCCGAATCGACTACAACATCGCCTGGATACTGCTGACGTTCCTGGGCATCTTCGGCCTGCACCGCCTTTATCAAGGCAAGTGGATCACCGCCATCATCTACTTCTGCACGGGCGGGTTGTTCCTGGTGGGCGTTCTGTATGACTTCTGGACGTTGAACGGGCAGGTGTCCGAGCGCAATGCCGGCCAGCGCTGACCGTTAGAAACGCTGGCGCGGCCTGGCCAGGCCGCGCCAGCCTGTGGGCACTGACTGCTATTGGCGGGTCTGACGCTGTTGCAGCAGCAGGTTACTGAAGCCCGCGCCGGCCAATTGCTTCTGGGCGACGGTCAACTGCTCGCGGTTGCTGAACGGCCCGACCAGCACCCGGTACCAGGTTTCGTCCTTCACCGTGCCGGACTCCACTTTCACGCTCTGCCCCAGCAGGATGATCTGCGCGCGCACCTTGTCGGCATCGGCCTGCTTGCGGAACGAGCCTGCCTGGAGGAAGAACTGCGTGGTTGCCGCCGGCTTGATCACCGGAGGGGCAGGCGGTGGTGTCTGGCCCAGCAATGCAGCTTGGGCGCGTGCGGTGTCGATCTTGGCGGCCTCTGCCGGGGTCACTGGGGTGACCGGCTGGGCTGGCACAGGTGGCGTCTTCTCGGGCACTGCCTCAGGCGGCACGATGACTTCCGACTCCGGCAGCAAGGTGTAGAAGTCGTACTTGGGCTTTACCGGCTGTTGCGGGGTGGCCTGGGTCGACTTCCCGGCTTCGACCGTCTTTTCGGTTTTCTGCTGTTCGGGCTTGGTGCGTTTGATATCGCCGCCACCGGGTTCGAGCTTCATCAGAAACACGATGAACGCACCGATGGTCAGGCCGACTGCCAGCCATACCCAGCCGGGCATGGGCTGCTTGGCGGGCGCCGTCTGACGACTGGCGCCACGTTTGGGGGCAGGTTTCTTCTTGGCAGCCACCTTACATGCGCTCCAGAGTTTCCAGGCCGAGCAGTTGCAGACCTTGCTTGAGGGTGCGCCCGGTCAGCGCTGCCAGACGTAGGCGGCTTTGTTGCTGCTCGGGCGTCTCGGCAGCCAGGATCGGGCAATTTTCGTAGAAGCTGGAGAACAGGCCTGCCAGGTCGTACAGGTAGCTGCACAAGACGTGTGGCGTGCCCTTGTCGGCTACGTTGTTGAGAATTTCCCCGAACTGGGCCAGGCGCGCGGCCAGGTCCTGCTCGTGAGGCGCTTGCAGCACGATAGTGCCTTCGACTTCGTCAAAGCCCTTGCCCAGCTTGCGGAACACCCCGGCCACACGGGTGTAGGCGTACAGCAGGTAGGGGGCCGTATTGCCTTCGAAGTTGAGCATCAACTCGAAGTTGAAGCTGTAGTCGCTGGTACGGTGCTTGGACAGGTCGGCATATTTCACCGCACCGATACCCACCACCTCACCGATGCGACGCAGGTCGTCTTCGGGCAGGCCTGGATTTTTTTCCTTCACCAGCGCATACGCACGGTCCTTGGCTTCGTTGAGCAGGTCGATCAACTTGACCGTGCCGCCGTCACGGGTCTTGAACGGGCGGCCGTCGGCGCCGTTCATGGTGCCAAAGCCCATGTGCTCCATCTGCATCGGGTGCCCGAGGAAGCCGGCGCGGCGAGCGACTTCGAATACCTGGTTGAAGTGCAGCGCCTGGCGTTGGTCGACGAAATAGAGGGCGCGATCTGCCTTGAGCACATTGCTGCGGTAGCGCACCGCGGCAAGGTCCGTGGTCGCGTACAGGTAGCCACCATCGGCCTTCTGCACGATCACGGGCAGCGGTTCGCCTTCGCTGTTCTTGAACTCCTCCAGGAACACGCACTGGGCACCCTGGTCTTCGACCAACAGGCCCTTGGCCTTGAGTTCGGCGACGACATTGGCCAGGTCATCGTTGTAGGCGCTTTCGCCCATGACGTCGGCCATGGTCAGCTTGACGTTGAGCAGTTCGTAGGTCTTCTGGCAGTGCGACAGCGAGATGTCCTTGAACCGTGTCCACAGGGCCAGGCAGTCAGGGTCACCCGCCTGCAGCTTGACCACCAACCCGCGCGCGCGCGTGGCGAAGGCTTCGGATTCGTCGAAGCGCTTCTTGGCCGCACGGTAGAAGTTTTCCAGGTCGGAGAGTTCGTCGCTGGTGATGGGGTTTTCTTCGAGGTATGCCAGCAGCATGCCGAACTGGGTGCCCCAGTCGCCTACGTGGTTCTGGCGGATCACCTGGTCACCCAGGAACTCGAGTACCCGCGCCACGCTGTCGCCGATGATGGTCGAGCGCAGGTGACCAACGTGCATTTCCTTGGCGAGGTTCGGCGCCGACAGGTCGACCACCACCTTCTGCGCAGGGCCAGCCTTGCGCGCGCCAAGCCGAGGATCGTCAAGCGCTGCGTCCAGGCGGGCGGCCAATGCAGCGGTGTTTTGGAAGAAGTTCAGAAAGCCCGGACCTGCGATCTCGACCTTGCTGATGTCGGCGCTGGCCGGCAGGGCCTGGATCAGTTTTTCGGCCAGGTCACGCGGCTTCATGCCGGCCGGCTTGGCCAGCATCATGGCAATGTTGCTGGCGAAATCGCCGTGGGTCTTGTCCCTGGCGTTTTCCACCTGGATCGCCGGCGACAGCCCGTCAGGCAACACACCGTCGTTGACGAGTTGGGTGAGGGCTTGCTGGATCAGCTGGCGAATGGTGTCTTTCATAGGAATCTCTTTTCGACCGCAAGCGCGGCGGGCGCCTGGATGCGCTGGTGGAAAAACTGGGCATTATCCGTGGCTGGGCGCGCGTTGCCAACCTTTGGCAGGCACGTGGCCAGGCACGGGGCAACTTGAAAGCCTTCGCTGGGTCCTGATGCAGCCTCGCCGCGCGCGGCGTGGCGCTTCAAACGTGCCTTCAGTAAAGATCCACCGGGTCGACGTCTATCGACCAGCGTACCTGGCGCCCGCTTGGCAGTTGCTCCAGCACCAGTAGCCAGGCGCTGATGAGGCGGTGCAGAGGGGCACGGGTACTGGCCTGCAGCAACAGTTGTGCGCGAAAGCGCCCCGCTCGGCGCTCCATGGGCGCCGGTACCGGGCCAAGCAGTTCGATGCCGGGCAGGCGCTGCTGCGCCATCAGGCGCTCGGCCGCTGTGCAGGCTTCATCCAGAAACGCCTCGGCCTGCCCCGGCTTGTGCGCTTCGGCGCGCAACAGGGCCAAGTGCGAAAAGGGCGGCAAACCGGCGGCGCGGCGTTCGTCGAGCGCCTGTTTGGCGAAGGCAAAATAGCCCTGCTCGGTCAGTTGAACCAGTAAAGGGTGGTCAGCCAAGTGCGTCTGGATGATGACCTTGCCGGGCTCTTCCGCCCGTCCTGCACGGCCAGCGACCTGTACGATCAATTGGGCCATGCGTTCACTGGCGCGGAAGTCCCCGGAAAACAGACCGCCATCGGCATCGAGAATGGCAACCAGCGTTACCCGGGGGAAGTGATGCCCTTTGGCGAGCATCTGCGTGCCGACCAACAGGCTTGGCTGGCCGCGTTGAATGGTTGTGAACAGTTGGTGCATCGCGTCCTTGCGCGAGGTGCTGTCGCGGTCCACGCGCAGCACGGGATAATCCGGGAACAACACCTTCAGGCGCTCTTCGGCGCGCTCGGTGCCGGCCCCGACAGGGCGCAGGTCCACGTGCTTGCATTGTGGGCAGTGATGCGGCAGCCGCTCGTCGTAGCCGCAGTGGTGGCAGCGCAGCACGCCGGAGCGCTGGTGAACCGTCATGCGCGCATCGCACCGCGGGCATTCGGACAGCCAGCCGCAGTCGTGGCATAGCAGGGTAGGCGCGAAGCCACGGCGATTGAGGAACACCAGTACCTGTTGTCCCGCCTCCAGGGTCTGGCCAATGGCCTGCTGCAGGGGGCCGCTGATGCCGCTGTCCAGCGGCAGGCTTTTCACGTCCAGGCGCAACATGCGTGGTGCACGCGCACCGCCTGCGCGCTGGGTCATGTGCAGCAGGCGGTAGCGGCCGCTCACGGCGTTGTGCAGGGTTTCCAGGGAGGGCGTGGCCGAGCCAAGCACGATCGGCACGTTCTCCTGATGCGCGCGCACCAGCGCCAGATCCCTGGCGTGGTAGCGCAGGCCCTCCTGCTGCTTATAAGAGCCGTCGTGTTCCTCGTCGATGATGATCAGGCCCGGGTTCTTCATGGGCGTGAACAAGGCCGAGCGTGTGCCGATGATGATGTCTGCCTCGCCGTCACGCGCCGCCAGCCAGGCATCGAGGCGCTCACGGTCGCTGACGTTCGAGTGCACGAGGGCAATGCGGGCGTTGAAGCGCTGCTCGAAACGCGCCAGTGTCTGCGGCCCCAGGTTGATCTCCGGGATCAATACCAGGGCTTGCTTGCCTGCTTCGAGCGTTTCACGAATCAGTTGCAGGTAAACCTCGGTCTTGCCGCTTCCTGTGACGCCCGCCAGCAGAAAAGCGCCGAACTGCCCGAAACCGCCGAGCACGGCATCGAAGGCATCACGCTGTTCTTCGTTCAGGGGCAATTCCGACTGCGCCAGCCAATGCTCACGCCGTTCGGCCGGGCGCTGACGGCGTATTTCTACGCACACCAGCTCTTTGGCCAACAGCAGGTCAAGGCTGTCCTTGTTGAGGTTGAGCTTCGACAGCACGCTGTGGGCCACCCCATGCGGGTGCTGAGCCAGGGTCTTGAGCGCATCGCGTTGGCGAGGTGCACGCGCGATGCGCGGGTCTTCAAGGCGAGCGCCCGGCGCTGCGTGCCAGAAACGTTCCTGGCGCATCTCGGCAGGTTCACCCTGACGCAGCAGGGTGGGAAGCGCCCAGCTCAAGGTGTCACCCAGGCTGTGCTGGTAGTACTGGGCGGTCCACAGGCACAGCTTGAACAGCGAGGCTGGAATGGGCGATACCAGGTCGAGCAAGGCGCTGGCCGGCTTGAGCTTGTCAGCCGGCACCTCGCTTTCGGCACACACTTCTACCAGGACGCCGATCATCTCGCGCCGCCCGAACGGCACGCGCAGGCGCATGCCAGGCATCCATGTCTGGTTCGCCATGCCGACCGGCGCCTTGTAGTCGAACAGGCGGCGCAGCGGGGAGGGCAGGGCAAGGCGCAGGATGACGTCGGGCACGCTAAAGGTCTCGGGGGGCGTTTCAGAACTGGCGAGCCTAGCAGACGACGGTCGGTACAAGCGACAACTTGCGCTGGCGCCATGCTCTGGTATTATTTGCCGCCTAATTACGTGCGGTATTCAACAATTGGTGTTGGGTGGCGGCACGCAGCTCGAGGAAGTGACCATGAAAGCTGATATCCATCCGAACTACGAAGCAGTTGCTGTCACCTGCAGCTGCGGCAACAAATTCGAAACCCGTTCGACCCTGGGCGATACCCTGTCGATCGACGTATGCAACCTGTGCCACCCTTTCTACACCGGTAAGCAGAAAGTCCTGGACACCGGCGGCCGCGTACAGAAGTTCGCCGATCGCTTCGGCATGTTCGGTGCCAAGAAAGGCTGATGTGCGTGGCGAACCCTTCGGGTTTCGCAGCGTTGCAGAGAAAAGCGCCCCTTGTGGGCGCTTTTTTTATGCTCGTTTGCTGGGCATCCCAGGCGCTGGCTTTCTGCCCGCCCCCGGCACGTGCGCAATGGGTCGCCGTACGGCATGTGGTCGATGGCGACACCGTGCGCTTGGTCGATGGCCGCAGTGTGCGTCTGATCGGGATCAATGCCCCCGAAATCGGCCGCAAGGGGCAAGCGGATGAACCTTTCGCCCAGGCTGCCCGAAAACGCTTGCAAGCATTGATCAAGGCCAGTGACGGGCGCGTTGGCTTGGTACGCGGTAAGGAAGCCAAAGACCGGTACGGTCGCACGCTGGCCCACCTGTACAGCCGTGAGGGGCATAACGTTGAGGCGCAGCTGCTCAGCGAAGGCCTTGCATACCGTATCGCCTTCGCACCCAATACTGAGCTCAGCCGCTGCCAGCAAAGTGCCGAGTCAGTTGCGCGTCAGGCGGCTGTCGGTGTGTGGAAGCGCTCACCGGTGGTGCCCGCCCATGTAGTGCGCAAGCCAGGTTTTGCGCTGGTGTCAGGCCGCGTCACCGCCATCGAACGGAGCCGCGCGGGCATTCGAGTGACCCTCGACAGCGCCGTGACGCTTCATATACCCGCTCGTCTGCGCCGTGCATTCCCCACAGGTTTCTTCGATAACCTCAAGGGGCAAAAGGTCGAGGCCAGGGGTTGGATTCGCAGTGCATCACGTAAGGCTTCCTACACGTCGGGTCAGCGACGCTGGCAGCTGACCCTCACAGACGTCAGCATGCTCGACCGTGTGCAGAGATAAAAAATGTAGACATTTCTACAGCAGATTGTACACACTGAAGCCTGCATGCCCCGTGGGTTGTAGCATAAAGTCTTAGGCTAGAGGCCTTGACACGAGTGACCGGCCAGTCTTGTGACGGCTGGACTCTTTGCGTATCCTCGGCGGTCCGTCAGAACAGCCAATAGCGGAATGCCCAACATGTCAGACCTGAAAACCGCCGCTCTCGAATATCACGCTCACCCTCGTCCAGGGAAACTGAGCGTCGAGCTCTCCAAGCCCACCGCCACCGCCCGTGACCTCGCCTTGGCTTACAGCCCAGGTGTGGCAGAGCCTGTGCGCGAGATCGGTCGTGATCCGGAGCTGGCCTACAAGTACACCGGCAAAGGCAACCTGGTTGCCGTGATTTCCGATGGTACTGCCATTCTCGGTCTTGGCGATCTGGGTCCGCTGGCGTCCAAGCCTGTCATGGAAGGCAAGGGTGTTCTGTTCAAGCGTTTCGCCGGTATCGACGTGTTCGACATCGAAGTCGAGTCCGAGAGCCCGCAGGCGTTCATCGATACCGTACGCCGCATTTCGATCACCTTCGGTGGCATCAACCTTGAAGACATCAAGGCGCCAGAGTGCTTCGAGATCGAACGCACCCTGATCGAGCAGTGCGACATTCCGGTCTTCCACGATGACCAGCACGGCACCGCCATCGTTACGGCCGCCGGCATGATCAACGCCTTGGAAATCGCCGGCAAGACCCTCGAAGACGCCAAGATCGTCTGCCTGGGCGCTGGTGCAGCGGCCATTTCCTGCATGAAGCTGCTGGTCAGCATGGGTGCCAAGGTCGAGAACATCTTCATGATCGACCGCAGCGGCGTTATCCACGCTGGCCGTGACGACCTGAACCAGTACAAGGCGCAGTTCGCGCACGCGACCGACAAACGTACCCTGGCCGATGCCCTCGAGGGTGCTGACGTGTTCGTGGGCCTGTCCGGTCCGAACCTGTTGAGCGCTGAAGGCCTGAAGTCGATGGCCGCCAACCCGATCGTGTTCGCCTGCTCGAACCCCGATCCCGAGATCGCCCCTGAGTTGGCCCATGCCACGCGCGACGACGTGATCATGGCCACTGGTCGTTCCGACTATCCGAACCAGGTCAACAACGTACTGGGCTTCCCGTTCATCTTCCGCGGCGCGCTGGACGTTCGAGCCAAGCGTATCAACGAAGAAATGAAGATCGCCGCTGCCATCGCCCTGAAAGACCTGGCCAAGCAGCCGGTTCCCAAGGAAGTGTGCGAAGCCTACGGTGTGGAAGGCCTGGAATTCGGCCGTGAGTACATCATTCCCAAGCCGCTGGATGCACGCCTGATCACTGTCGTCTCCGACGCCGTGGCCAAGGCTGCCATCGAGTCGGGCGTCGCTACGCTGCCGTATCCGAAGCATTACCCGCTCAAGAACGTTGACGACGTGTTCAACGGCTGATCGTTGTTCTGCACTGACTAACCCGGCTGTCATGGCCTGATGCTGTTTACGTAGGGCCGCGAAGCGGCCCCAACGATATCAAGACAGCATCAAGCCATGACTGCCGGGTTTTTTCATGGCTGGACAAACGAAGGGTTCGCGGAAAATCGCCGGCATCGCGCCGTAATGCCAGGGCCGCGTTGCAGCCCTGTCAGGGTGCCGGTTGGATATCAGAAGAGATCCATGGGCGTTGTTTCATCGGCTGGAAGCGGGCTACCCGGTGCAGTCCCGTTACCCAGTTCATCCACCGAGGGTGGAGAGTCCTCCGCCTTGAACAGCTCGAAATAGGCATTGGGCGTACTTGCCGAGGCAGCACGGCCACTGACCGGATCGACCCGCAGGCTCAGGATGCCTTCAGGCTGCGCAGGCGGGTGCTCCGGCCGGCCTTGCAAGGCAGGGCCCATGAAGCCCATCCAGATCGGCAGTGCGGCAGTGCCACCGTATTCCCGACGACCCAGGGTTTCGGGCTGATCGAAACCAACCCATACCGTGGTCACGTAGTCGGCGTTGTAGCCAGAGAACCAGGCATCCTTGGATTCGTTGGTGGTACCGGTTTTGCCTGCCAGGTCGGTGCGTCCCAGTGCCAGCGCTCGGCGGCCCGTACCGCGTTTGATGACGTCCTGCAGCATGCTGGTGAGGATGTAGGTGGTACGGCCGTCGATAATGCGCTCGGCCACTGCCGGGGCTTGGGGTGCGGGTGTCTGATCGAACGAGCCGGCGGGCTCACCAGGAACCTGCCCAGTGCTGATGGGCTGCTCGGGAGCGGCCAGCCCGGCGTTGTCTTCCGAACCCTGGGGAACGCGTGGCGGGTTGGCCGTGAACAGCGTCTCGCCATTGCGGCTCTCGATACGGTCGATGAGGTAGGGCGAGATTTTGTAGCCGCCATTGGCGAATGTACTCCAGCCAGTGGCGATTTCCATCGGCGTCAGGGTGGCGGTACCCAGTGCCAGCGATAGGTTACGGGGCAGGTCCTGCTTGTTGAAACCGAACTTGGCGATGTAGTCGATGGTGCGGTCGATGCCCATGGCCTGCAGCAGCCGGATCGAAACCAGGTTACGTGACTTGTACAGGGCTTCGCGCATGCGAATCGGGCCGAGGAACGTATTGGTGTCGTTCTTGGGGCGCCAGACCTTGTCCACCGACTCGTCGACGAACACGATCGGCGCGTCGTTGACCAGGCTGGAAGCGGTGTAGCCGCTGTCGAGCGCTGCGCTGTAGATGAAGGGCTTGAAACTCGAACCAGGCTGGCGCTTGGCCTGCATGGCACGGTTATAGTTGCTCTGCTCGAACGAGAAGCCGCCGACCAGTGCACGGATGGCGCCGCTGGTCGGGTCCAGGGTGACGAGTGCGCTCTGTGCACTAGGCACCTGGCTGAATTTCAATGACCCGTCATCCAGGCGTTGCAGGCGCACCAGGTCGCCCACTTGGGCAACGTCTGCCGGCGACTGAGGCGCACGGCCCTGGGCATTGGTGTTGATGAACGGACGTGCCCACTTCATGGTGTCCCAGGCCACGGTCTGTTCCTTGCCGTTGCGGGTCAGCACCTGAAGGCCGGTCTTCTCGACGCGGGTAACGATGGCCGGTTCCAGTCCACCCAGTGTGCGCTGCCTGGCCAGTTCGTGGGTCCAGGCCGCCACGGTGCGCCCAGGGAATCGGGCCTCGGGGCCGCGGTAGCCATGGCGCTGATCGTAGTCGGTCAACCCCTTGAGCACCGCCTTGTTGGCGATTTCCTGGGTGTCGCTGGGTACAGTGGTGGTCACGCGCAAGCCTTCGGTGTAGGCGTCGCTGCCGTAGCGGCCGACCATCTCGGCGCGGGCCATTTCGGCGACGAAGGGCGCATTCACCTCCGGCGTGGGCACGTGATAGCGGGCGTTCAGCGGTTCGGCCAGGGCGGCCTGGTAGCTTGCCTCGTCGATCTTGCCGAGCTTGTACATGCGGCCCAGGATCCAGTCACGGCGCTCCTTGGCGCGGACCGGGTTGGCCAGCGGGTTGAAGCGTGACGGCGCCTTGGGCAGGCCCGCGATCATCGCCATCTGCGCCAGGCTCACGTCACGGATCGACTTGCCGTAGTAAACCTGGGCGGCGGCATCGATGCCGTACGCGCGGTTGCCCAGGTAGATCTTGTTCACGTACAGCTCGAGAATTTCGTCCTTGGTCAGCTCGCGCTCGATCTGCAGTGCCAGCAGAATCTCGTTGGTCTTGCGCGAGAAACTGCGTTCGCTGGTCAGGAAGAAGTTCTTCGCCACCTGCATGGTGATAGTGCTGCCACCGGTCTGGATATGGCCGGTCTTGACCAGCTGTGTGGCCGCGCGCATCAGGCTGCTGGGGTCGACGCCATAGTGGTTGAGGAAATTGTCGTCCTCGGCGGACAGAAGTGCCTGAATGAACTGTGGCGGAATCTCCGAGAAGCGGATCGGAGAGCGGCGCATTTCGCCAAATTCGGCGATCAGCTTACCGTCGCTGCTGAACACCTTGAGGGGGATCTGCAACTGGATGCTTCTGAGCGAATCGACCGAAGGCAGGTTGGGGCTAAGATACAGAAACGCACCGCTCACACCGAGTACGAGCGCGCAGATGGCTGCGACGGAAGACCACCAGAAGAACTTAAGCAGACGTATCAAGGCTTTTCGGTGTCCAGGTTGTGAATGGATTGCACGCAGGCCCGGCGGGCCGGAAAACGCCGGGCATTATAAGCATTTTTCGCCACGCCGGGGTTACCGCCCGGGCTGCTCGTCGTCTGGCGGCGGCCGGATTCAGGGAACGCCCCAGGGGGTATCGAGCGCAGGGAGGCCGCGATGCTTGGACGCTTTAGCAGGGATGCCGGTTCATTTACAGGGATTGAAATCGTCGAGAATGCGGTGCGGGTGGTTCAGTTGCGCAAACGCAAGCGGGGCTTTGAGGTGCTGTGCCAGACACAGGAATCCTACCGACAGCCAGCGGCCACCACCTGGATGGCCCAGCCAGCACATGCCGCAGCTGCGCTGCGGCGCGCCTTCGAACGTCACGGTCTACGCCAGCATCGAGTGGCCATGGCGCTGCCAGCCGACCAGGTGATCTGCAAGCCGACCTGCCTGCCGCTTCAGGCTTGTGAGGAACAGATCGAAGCGCAATTGCTCGCCGAAGCCGAGCGGCTACTGCCTTTTGCACTGGATGACCTGGCCATGGATTTTCATGTACTGGGCCCCAGCCTTGATGAGCCCAACAGTATCGACGTGATGGTGGCGGCTTGCCGGCAAAGCACGCTGGCACTGGTGCAATCGATGGTGACGCAAGCGGGGCTACAACTCGAGGCCGTGGAGGTCGACACGGTCGCCCTTACCCGCCTGTTACCGTCTGCATTTTCGGATCAGGCAGCCTTGTTGCGGATTGATCGGCAAAACATCGTGCTGCATCGCTGGCAACCCAAGGGCGTCTGCCAGCGATGGGAGTGGACGGCGACTGAACCCATGCGGTCGGGTGAGTTGTCAGAGCAGGTTGCTGCGGCGCTCGTGTCGCAGGGCCTGCCGGCCGACCTGTGGGTGTCAAGCGGCGACTGCATGACCCATCGGCACCTGCAAGCGATGAGCGAAAGGCTCAACGTACATTGCCGGCCGTTACCTGCACCCGGCGGGCTCGAATGTCTCGGCGGCCCCATGCTGCTTGCCAGCACGCTGGCGGCAGGAGGGTTGCGGGCATGATCCGGTTCAACCTGCTTCCTTGGCGCGAGCGGCAGCGGCAAGCGGCCATTCGGCGCTTTCGCAACCAGCTATTGGCAAGCGCATTGGCGGCCCTGTGCGCCGTGACGACGGTCGATCAGTTGGCGCGTCAACGGGCCCACTTGCAGGCGGCCGATAACAAGCAGCGAGCGGCTGAATTGACGGCCCTGGGTGAGCCGGCAGCGTCTAGGGCACAGCTGCAGGACCAGCACGCCACGTCGTCGAGCCAGCTTTCCCGGTTTGAGACGCTGCGCGCTGAGCAGCGCATTCTGGAGGGGTTGTTCACGGACCTTGAGCGCGCCCTGCCAACCACTGTGCAGTTGTTGGGCCTGCAATTTGAAGACAGACACTTGCAGATAACGGGCCTGGCTCCCTCTGGCGCCGTGATCGCCCAATTCATGCGGGACCTGGATCGCTCGGGCATGTTGATCGACCTGCAACTTAAGCAGATCAAAAGCCTGCCCCGTGCCGATCAGTTCCTGCTGACGGCACGCGTCGCTGCGTCCTGGTCATGAAACTGCAGACGGTCTTTGAGCGAGCGGCGGCGTTCGGGCAGTCCGCGCGGGCCAAGAGCCTGGCGCCGGTGCTGCTTGCCTGTTGCCTGTTCATCTTGGGCTGCGCAATACGCCTGCCCGCGGCACTGCAGCAAATGGACCGGGAGCAGGCCAGGGCCCAGGCGCTGGATGAGCGGCAATCGGCCTTGAATGCAGAGCGCGCGGGGCTCGACAGTCTGCGCGCCGCGGTGGCTGAGGCCGAGCAACGCCTGCAGGTGGCCCTGTGGAGCATGGCCGCCGGCCAGGACATGAGCGACCTGGTGGATCACATCGCGGCGTTGGGCCGCGCCCACGGCTTGCTCATCGAGCTGCTGCGGGTGCAAGAGGCGCAAACCCACGGTGATTACCAACAGGTGCCGCTGGAACTGCGGGTCAAAGGCGAGTATGCCGGCGTGCGGCAATGGTTGTTCGAGTGGCTTGGCCAGGCTCGGCTGCTGCGCACTGGCGACATGAGCCTGGAACCTGTCACCGGGCAGCCTGGCATGGTGCAACTGCGGCTGCAGGTCGATGCCTTCCAGGCAACCGTCCCAACGCTGCCGGCACAGGCATTGGCCCAGCTGCCGGCACGCATGCCCGTGGCGGCACCGCACGTCGACCCATTCAGGCCGCAGCAGGACCAACTGCCTGATCGCGGGCTGGCAAGCGTGCCGCTGTCGCAGGTGCGCATGGTTGGCAGTCTGTCGCGGGCGCAGGCTCACGAAGCGCTGTTGATGGCAGCCGGTAGGGTTCATCGGGTAAGCCTGGGTGACCGGGTCGGGCGCGATCAAGGGGTCGTTGCGCATATCGATCCGGGTCAGGTGGAAATTCGCGAACACTGGTTCATGGACGGTGCATGGCACGAGCGCGTTGCGTTTATCTCTATGGCAACACCTGCGGGCAAGGAGGCCCTGATCCTGGATGAGCAAGACATGGAAATGGCTACTCGCAACCCTGCTGTTGCCGTTGACGGCAATGGCCGCCCCCTACCAGGGTGAACGGCTGTCACTGAATTTTCAGGATGTCGAGGTACGCGCCGTGCTGCAGGTGCTTGCCGACCATGCCGGTATCAACCTGGTCGCCAGCGACGACGTCCAAGGGAGCGTCACCTTGCGGCTGGAAGATGTCCCCTGGGATCAAGCGATCGACCTGGTATTGCGCAGCAAGGGCCTGGGTCGACGCCAGGAAGGCAATGTACTGCTGATCGCACCGCTTTCGACCCTGAACGCGCAGTCGTTCGAGGGCACCGCAAATTCACTCGACGTGCAACAACAGCCCATGCGTCGAGAACTGATGCGTATCCACTATGCCAAGGCCGCAGATTTGTCCGAGCTGTTGTTGGCGAGCCTGTCTGAGGACGGCATCCTTGCCGGCAGGGGCAGCCTGGGTGTGGATGAGCGTACCAACACGCTGGTTGTCCACCAGCCGGCGAATCGACTTGCCGAGATTCGGCAACTGATCGCCCAGTTGGATGTGCCCGTGCGTCAGGTCGCGATCGAAGCCCGTATCGTGGAGGCCAATGTCGACTACCAGAAAGGCCTGGGGGTGCGATGGGGCGGCGACCTGTACAGCAACGAACTAAGACCGGGCAAGGACCTGTTTGTAGACCTGGGCGTCGAGCGGGGCGGCAGCAGCCTTGGCGTTGGTCTGTTGCGCGGCGACGTGCTCCTTGATCTTGAGCTCAGCGCCATGGAAAAGAGCGGTGAGGGGGAGATCATCTCGCAGCCCAAGGTAGTGACCGCTGACAAGGAGACGGCGCGGATACTCAAAGGTACCGAGGTGCCTTACCAGCAGTCCAACAAGAACGGCGCGACGACTGTGTCGTTTCGCGAGGCTTCGCTTTCACTGGAAGTAACGCCGCAGATCACGCCCGATGACAGTGTCGTCATGACCGTGAGAGTGACCAAGGACGAACCTGACTATGTCAATGCCCTGAATGACGTCCCGCCCATTCGCAAGAACGAGGTCAATGCCAAGGTCAGGGTCGAGAACGGACAGACGATCGTGATCGGAGGCGTCTACTCGACCACGCAAAACAATGTGGTGGACAAGGTGCCATTTCTTGGCGATCTGCCGTATGTTGGACGGCTGTTTCGACGCGATGTACTACAAGAGAAAAAATCCGAGCTGCTGGTCTTCCTGACTCCGCGTATCATGAGTGACCAGACGATTGCTGTGAGTCGTTGATTCTGTGCGAAATTTGATACTTGTGGGGCCCATGGGTGCTGGTAAAAGCACCATCGGGCGCCTATTGGCCAAAGAGCTGCGCCTGCCATTCAGGGATTCCGACAAGGAAATCGAACTGAGGTGCGGTGCCAACATCCCGTGGATCTTCGACAAGGAAGGCGAGCCGGGTTTCCGTGACCGCGAGCAGGCCATGATCGCCGAGTTATGCAGCCTCGATGGCGTGGTCGTTGCCACAGGCGGCGGGGCTGTCATGCGCGAGGCCAATCGCCGCGTGCTGCACCAGGGCGGCCGGGTGATCTACCTGCATGCCTCGGTCGAGCAGCAGGTTGGCCGCACCGCTCGGGATCGCAACCGGCCATTGCTGCGTACCGCCAACCCGGAGGCGACCCTGCGCGCCTTGCTCGAAACCCGAGACCCGCTTTACCGTGAAATTGCCGATCTGGTGGTGCAAACCGACGAGCGGCCACCGCGGATGGTAGTGATCGACATTCTCGAGCGCCTGCAGCAGTTGCCGCCCCGTTAGCCCGGGACTATTCTCGGCCTCCTGCGCCAAGGCGAGGTTCAACGATACCGCGTGGCTTGCCTGCCAAAGGCGCCGTGCACCAGCTCATTGTGGGGATACATGCAGACACTGAAGGTCGACCTGGGCGAGCGCAGCTACCCGATCTACATTGGCGAAGGCCTGCTTGACCAGCCTGAGTGGCTGACGCCGCATATCGCGGGCCGTCAGGTTGCCATCGTTTCCAATGAAACTGTGGCGCCGCTCTATCTGGAACGTCTGAGCAAGACATTGGGGGCTTACAGCGTACTGCCGGTGGTACTGCCTGACGGTGAGGCCCACAAGAACTGGGAAACGTTGCAGCTGATCTTCGATGGCCTGCTGACGGCCCGCCACGATCGGCGCACCACTGTCGTGGCGCTCGGTGGCGGCGTGATCGGCGACATGGCCGGTTTTGCCGCAGCGTGCTACCAGCGCGGTGTGGATTTCATCCAGGTGCCCACCACCCTGCTGTCGCAGGTGGATTCGTCGGTCGGCGGCAAGACCGGCATCAATCACCCGCTGGGCAAGAACATGGTCGGCGCCTTCTACCAGCCAAACGCCGTGGTGATCGACACCACGACGCTCGGGACGTTGCCAGCGCGTGAGCTGTCTGCCGGGTTGGCCGAAGTCATCAAATACGGCTTGATCTGTGACAAGCCTTTCATGGCCTGGCTCGAAGAAAATATGCCGGCGCTGCGCAGTCTTGACCCAGTAGCGTTGACCGAAGCCATCCGTCGCTCGTGCGCGGCCAAGGCAGCCGTCGTAGGGGCTGACGAGCGCGAGTCGGGTGTTCGGGCCACGCTCAATCTTGGCCATACCTTCGGCCACGCCATCGAAACCCATATGGGCTATGGCGTCTGGCTGCATGGCGAAGCCGTGGCAGCAGGTACGGCCATGGCGCTGGAGATGTCCATGCGGCTGGGCTGGATCACCCAGGCCGAACGTGACCGCGGCATCGGCTTGCTGCTGGAAGCAGGCTTGCCGGTGGTGCCCCCACAGGAAATGACTCCGGCGCATTTCATGGAACACATGGCGGTCGACAAGAAGGTGCTGGACGGCCGTCTGCGCTTGGTGCTGCTGCGCCAGCTAGGCGAGGCCGTGGTCACCGACGACTATCCCAATGAGATTCTTCAGGCCACGCTGTCGGCGGATTACCGCGCGATCGTGGCCCAGCTTTGAGGTTGTGACAGCGCAATGACCAGTTTGCACGCCGATGAGGCCTTTCTCGACCATTACCAACTGAGCCACGACCCGTTCGCACCACGCGTACCGGGCTTCAAGTTCTTCCCCGCCCAGCGCAAGCCGGTCCTGGCACAGCTGCACCACCTGGCCCGCTACAGCCACCTGATGCTGGTGGTCACCGGGCCTCTGGGCAGCGGCAAGACCCTGCTGCGCCAGGCGCTGGCGGCCAGCACCAACAAGCAGTCGGTGCAGAGCGTCGTGGTGTCGGCCCGCAGTGCCGGCGATGCTGCCAGTATTCTCGGCCAGATCGCGCAATACCTGGATGTGGCCGAGCCGCAGGTGCAGAGCATCCTGTCCAAGATGGTGCAACTGGCCCTGACTGGCCAGGAAGTGTATCTGCTGGTGGACGATGCGGAACAACTGGACGAGTCGGCACTCCAAGCGTTGCTGGAACTGGCGGCAGGCGTTCCCGAAGGGCGTCCGCATGTCTTCCTGTTCGGTGAGCCATCGCTGATCGCAGGGCTCGATGAGTTGAACATCGAGGAAGAACGCTTCCACATCATCGAACTTGCGCCGTACAGCGAGGATGAAACCCGCGAGTACCTCGAACAGCGCCTGGTGGGTGCCGGCCGGGGTATCGAGGTGTTCAGCCGGGAGCAGATCGCCGATATCCATGAAAATGCCGATGGGTGGCCTGGCACTATCAACCAGGTTGCCCGTGACACTCTGATCGAAGCCATGATCGCCAGCCGCACGACGGCAAAGCGACCAGCCATGGGGTTCAAGATGCCTAAAAAACACGTACTCGCGCTATCCGCCGTGGTCGTCGTCGCCGTGGCCGCGGCGGTGTTGATGCCCCGCAAGGGCGACAAGGCCCCTGAAGATGCACCCGCAGCCCAAGCCCAGTTGCCCCTTGGCGACGGCAATTCCAGCGCGTCAATCGAGTTCTCCGGCTCGTCCCAGCCCAAGCCCCTGCCGTTGGGCGGGCAGTCGCAACCGGTGATGCGTGAACCCTTGGCCCAGGCAGCAGGCATGGGCGAGGGCGAAGAGGGCAGCCCGGCGGGTGATACAGCGCTGCAACCGGGCAATCCGCCACCCACGGTCACCACCATCGCACCGCCACAAGGTGTGTCTGCTGGCCCAGCTCCGGCGCCTGCCCAGCCGGTTACCTCCACGGCCAAGCCGGCGGTCACGCAACAGCCCAAGCAGACCTCGCCGGCCAAGCCTGAGCCTGCACGTACCCAGGTGGCGGTGGCCAAGTCCGCGTCCAAGGCTGCCGAGAAACCTGCTGAAAAATCAGCGTCAGGTGGCAGCGGCAACAGCGCCTGGTACACCGGCCAGAAGCCAGGCAACTATGTAGTGCAAATTCTGGGGACCAGCTCCGAAGCGTCGGCCCAGGCCTTTGTGAAAGCCCAAGGTGGCGACTATCGCTACTTCCGCAAGTCCCTGCAGGGCAAGCCGCTGTACGTGGTCACCTACGGCAACTTCGCCAACCGCGATGCAGCGGTGGCCGCCATCAAGAACTTGCCAGCGAAGGTCCAGGCTGGTAAACCTTGGCCACGTACTGTCGCCAGCGTCCAACAAGAGCTGGCTTCGGCCCGCTGATACCTTCCGGGCAGCATCACCCCGCTGCCCTGTAGCCAAGCGAATTCTGGTTTTCGTCTAGCCTGCTGCGCCCAAGCGCGGCAGGCTTTTCTGTCCCGGGCTGTCGGCCACAAGCCACCCACGCAGCTCTGGCTGAATCGCTTCAGAGTCCAGTGAAGTCGCCACCTGGTTGGCGGCATCAATACATTCAAAAATGCGACATAAATTTTCAATGGTGAGACATGAAAATTTGTGAGTGTCGCTGTCGCTGTGCAACAATGGTTTTCCATGGCCACCGCAAAAAAGCTGGCGTTTGATCGGCGTGGATGGTAAGTGGTTGTTAAAAAAGAGATTTGCCTCCGTTGAGGGGTGAACCTGGTGAGAATGTGTCTATGAAAACAGGTCTGTACCATCCCGAAGAATTCAAGGACAACTGTGGTTTCGGCCTGATCGCCCATATGACGGGCGAGCCCAGCCACCACCTTCTGCAAACCGCCATGCAGGCGTTGACCTGCATGACGCACCGCGGCGGTATCAACGCCGACGGCAAGACCGGCGACGGTTGCGGGCTGTTGATGCAGAAGCCCGATCAGTTCCTGCGTGCCATGGCCCAGGAACATTTTGCCGTCGAACTGCCCAGGCAGTACGCCGTTGGCATGGTGTTCTTCAACCAGGACCCGATAAAGGCAGAAGCGGCTCGCGCCAACATGGACCGTGAAATCCGTGCGGCCGGCCTGCAGCTGGTGGGCTGGCGCAAGGTGCCGATCGACACCAGCGTGCTGGGCCGCCTGGCCCTGGAGCGCTTGCCGCAGATCGAGCAGGTGTTCATCGGTGGCGACGGCCTGAGCGATCAGGAACTGGCCATCAAGCTGTTCAGCGCCCGTCGCCGTTCGTCGGTAGCCAATGCCCATGACGCCGACCACTACATTTGCAGCTTCTCGCACAAGACCATCATCTACAAAGGCTTGATGATGCCGCGGGACCTGGCTGCGTTCTACCCGGACCTGAGCGACGAGCGCCTGCAAACCGCGATCTGCGTGTTCCACCAGCGCTTCTCCACCAACACCCTGCCGAAGTGGCCACTGGCGCAGCCCTTCCGCTTCCTCGCCCATAACGGCGAGATCAATACCATCACGGGTAACCGCAACTGGGCCATGGCTCGGCGTACCAAATTCGCCAATGACCAGATCCCCGATCTTGAAGAGCTTGGCCCGCTGGTCAATCGCGTCGGCTCAGACTCCTCGAGCATGGACAACATGCTCGAACTGATGGTGACCGGCGGGATTGACCTGTTCCGTGGCGTGCGCATGCTGGTGCCGCCAGCCTGGCAGAACGTCGAGACCATGGACGCCGACCTGCGCGCCTTCTATGAATACAACTCCATGCACATGGAGCCATGGGACGGCCCGGCCGGCATCGTGATGACCGAAGGCCGCCACGCGGTATGCCTGCTCGATCGCAATGGGCTGCGCCCGGCGCGCTGGGTCACCACCACCAACGGCTACATCACCATTGCCTCGGAAATCGGGGTGTGGGGCTATCAGCCTGATGAAGTACTGGCCAAGGGCCGCGTCGGGCCTGGGCAGATCCTGGCAGTGGACACCGAGACCGGGCAGATCCTCGACACCGATGCCATCGATGACCGTCTCAAGTCTCGTCACCCGTACAAGCGCTGGCTGCGTCAGCACGCCACGCGGATCCAGGCGACCCTGACCGACGACCAGGGTGTGGCCAGCTACGACGCTGACCAGCTCAAGCAGTACATGAAGATGTTCCAGGTTACCTTCGAGGAACGTGACCAGGTGCTGCGCCCCTTGGGTGAACAGGGCCAGGAGGCGGTCGGCTCGATGGGTGACGACACGCCGATGGCCGTGCTGTCGCAGCGCGTGCGCTCGCCGTACGATTTCTTCCGCCAGCAGTTCGCCCAGGTCACCAACCCCCCGATCGACCCACTGCGTGAAGCGATCGTGATGTCGCTGGAGATCTGCCTAGGCGCCGAGCGCAACATTTTCCAGGAGTCGCCGGAGCATGCCTCACGCGTCATCCTGAGCTCGCCCGTCATTTCGCCGGCCAAGTGGCGCTCGCTGATGAATCTGGAGCGTGACGGCTTCGAGCGTCAGTTGATCGATCTGAACTACGAAGAGGCCGTCGGGCTGGAAGCGGCTATCCGCAACATCGCCGACCAGGCCGAAGAGGCCGTGCGCGCGGGCAAGACGCAACTGGTGCTCAGCGACCGGCACATCGCACCCGGCAAGCTGCCGGTGCATGCTTCGCTGGCCGTAGGTGCAGTGCATCACCGCTTGACCGAGCAAGGCCTGCGTTGCGACAGCAACATCCTGGTGGAAACCGCCACCGCCCGCGACCCGCACCACTTCGCCGTGCTGCTGGGCTTCGGGGCCTCGGCTGTGTACCCGTACCTGGCCTATGAAGTGCTGGCCGACCTGATCCGCACGGGCGAAGTGCTGGGCGATCTGGACGAGGTCTTCAAGTACTACCGCAAGGGCATCTCCAAAGGCCTGCTCAAGATCCTGTCGAAAATGGGCATCTCCACAGTCGCCTCCTACCGGGGCGCCCAGTTGTTCGAAGCCATCGGCCTTGCCGAAGAAGTGGTCGGGCTGAGCTTCAAGGGTGTGTCGAGCCGTATCAAGGGTGCGCGCTTCGTCGATCTGGAAAGTGACCAGAAGCTGTTGGCTGCCGAGGCCTGGAGCGTGCGCAAGCCGATTCAGCAGGGTGGCTTGCTGAAGTTCGTCCACGGTGGCGAATACCACGCCTATAACCCCGACGTGGTCAACACCCTGCAAGCCGCCGTGCAGCAGGGCGACTTCGCCAAGTTCAAGGAGTACACCACGCTGGTCGACCAGCGTCCGGTGTCGATGATTCGCGATCTGTTGAAGGTCAAGGTGGCCGATCAGCCATTGCCGCTGGAGCAGGTCGAGCCGCTCGACGCCATCCTCAAGCGCTTCGATTCTGCCGGTATCTCGCTGGGTGCGCTGTCTCCAGAGGCTCACGAAGCCTTGGCCGAGGCGATGAACCGCCTGGGCGCGCGCTCCAACTCCGGCGAAGGCGGCGAAGACCCAGCCCGCTACGGCACTCTCAAAAGTTCCAAGATCAAGCAGGTGGCGACCGGCCGCTTTGGCGTGACCCCTGAATACCTGGTCAATGCCGAAGTGTTGCAGATCAAGGTGGCCCAGGGCGCCAAGCCCGGCGAGGGCGGCCAGCTGCCCGGCGGCAAGGTCAACGGCCTGATCGCCAAGCTGCGCTATGCCGTACCGGGCGTGACGCTGATCTCGCCCCCACCGCACCACGACATCTACTCGATCGAAGACCTGGCGCAGCTGATCTATGACCTCAAGCAGGTCAACCCGCAGGCGCTGGTTTCGGTCAAGCTGGTGGCCGAGGCAGGTGTCGGTACCATCGCCGCTGGCGTGGCCAAGGCCTATGCCGACCTCATCACCATCTCGGGCTACGACGGCGGTACGGGCGCATCGCCACTGACCTCGATCAAGTATGCGGGCGCGCCGTGGGAACTGGGCCTGGCCGAGACTCACCAGACCCTGCGCGGCAACGATTTGCGCGGCAAGGTCCGGGTACAGACTGACGGCGGCCTCAAGACCGGCCTGGACGTCATCAAGGCTGCCATCCTGGGTGCCGAGAGCTTCGGCTTCGGCACCGCCCCAATGATCGCGCTGGGCTGCAAGTACCTGCGTATCTGCCACCTGAACAACTGCGCGACCGGCGTGGCGACCCAGAACGACAAGCTGCGCAAGGATCACTACATCGGCACGGTCGACATGGTCGTCAACTTCTTTACCTTCGTGGCTGAGGAAACCCGAGAGTGGCTGGCAAGGCTTGGCGTGCGCAGCCTTGGCGAGCTGATCGGGCGCACCGACCTGCTCGAGGTGCTGCCGGGCGACACCGAGCGCCAGCACCACCTGGACCTGACCCCGCTGTTGGGCAGCTCGCACATTGCGGCCGACAAGCCGCAGTTCTGTGAAGTGGACAGCAACCCACCCTTCGACAAGGGCGAGCTTGCCGAGAAGATGGTCGAAATGGCCATGCCGGCTGTGCGTGACCAGGCCGGTGGCGAGTTCGCGCTCGACATCTGCAACTGCGACCGCTCCATCGGTGCGCGTGTCTCCGGTGAGATCGCCCGGTTGTACGGCAACCAGGGCATGGCCGGTGCGCCGATCACGTTCCGTTTCAAAGGCACTGCAGGCCAGAGCTTCGGCGTCTGGAACGCCGGCGGCCTGAACCTGTACCTTGAGGGTGACGCCAACGACTACGTCGGCAAGGGCATGACCGGTGGCAAGGTCACCATCGTGCCGCCGGCCGGCAGCCCGTTCGAAACCCAGCACAGCGCAATCGTCGGCAACACCTGCCTGTACGGCGCCACCGGTGGCAGGTTGTTCGCTGCCGGTACGGCGGGCGAGCGCTTCGCTGTACGCAACTCTGGTGCCCACGCCGTGGTAGAGGGCACTGGTGATCACTGCTGTGAGTACATGACCGGCGGCTTCGTCTGTGTTCTGGGCAAGACCGGTTACAACTTCGGCTCTGGCATGACGGGCGGTTTCGCCTACGTGCTCGACATGGACAACAGCTTCGTCGACAAGCTCAACCACGAACTGGTGGAAATCCAGCGCATCAGTGGTGAAGCGATGGAGGCTTACCGCAGTCACCTGGCGCGGGTTCTTGCCGAGTATGTGGATGAAACCGGCAGTGAGTGGGGGCGTGAGCTCTCCGAAAACCTGGACGACTACGTACGACGTTTCTGGTTGGTCAAGCCCAAGGCCGCCAACCTCAAGCAACTGCTGTCCAGCACCCGCGCCAACCCGCAGTAAACAGCTGCACGTGACCAACCCTGGGCGCTCGAACCGAGCAGCCCAGGGTTTGCCCGGCTCAAGTGATCGTCTTGCGGCTTGCAGCGTGTAGCGTGCGGCTGCTGTTAAGAGGTTTTGAAAAATGGCTGAACGTCTGAACAACGACTTCCAGTTCATCGAAGTGGGCCGCAAGGACCCGAAGAAAAAATTGCTGCGCCAGCGCAAGAAAGAGTTCGTGGAAATCTACGAACCCTTCAAGCCGCAGCAGTCCGTGGAACAGGCGCACCGTTGCCTGGGCTGCGGTAACCCGTATTGCGAGTGGAAGTGCCCCGTGCACAACTTCATTCCCAACTGGTTGAAGCTGGTGTCCGAGGGCAACATCCTGGCGGCCGCCGAGCTGTCGCACCAGACCAACACCTTGCCCGAAGTCTGTGGGCGCGTATGCCCACAAGACCGTCTGTGCGAAGGTGCCTGCACCCTGAACGACGGTTTCGGCGCCGTGACCATCGGCTCGGTGGAAAAGTACATCACTGACACGGCCTTCGCCATGGGCTGGCGCCCGGACATGTCCAAGGTCAAGCCAACCGGCAAGCGCGTGGCCATCATCGGTGCCGGCCCGGCTGGCCTGGGCTGCGCAGACGTACTGGTGCGCGCCGGCGTGACGCCCGTGGTGTTCGACAAGAACCCGGAAATCGGCGGCTTGCTGACCTTCGGCATTCCTGAGTTCAAGCTCGAGAAAAGCGTGCTCAGCAATCGCCGCGAAGTCTTCACCGGCATGGGTATCGAGTTCCGCCTCAACACCAACGTGGGCACGGACGTGACCATGGAGCAGTTGCTGGCTGAGTACGACGCAGTCTTCATGGGCATGGGCACCTATACCTACATGAAAGGCGGCTTCCCTGGCGAGGACCTGCCAGGGGTGCACGATGCTCTGGATTTCCTGATCGCCAACGTCAACCGCAACCTGGGTTTCGAGAAGTCGCCTGAAGATTTCGTCGACATGAAGGGTAAGAAAGTCGTGGTCCTGGGTGGTGGTGACACGGCCATGGACTGCAACCGCACCTCGATCCGCCAGGGTGCCCAGTCCGTGACCTGTGCCTACCGCCGCGACGAAGCCAACATGCCGGGTTCGCGCAAGGAAGTGAAGAACGCCAAGGAAGAGGGGGTCAAGTTCCTCTACAACCGCCAGCCCATCGCCATTGTCGGTGAGGACAAGGTCGAGGGGGTGAAGGTGGTCGAGACGCGTCTGGGCGAGCCTGATGCGCGTGGGCGCCGCAGCCCGGAGCCGATCCCGGGCTCCGAAGAGATCCTGCCGGCCGATGCGGTGGTGATCGCGTTCGGCTTCCGCCCCAGCCCTGCCTCCTGGTTCGAGCAGCACGATATCCAGCTCGACAGCCAGGGCCGTGTGGTGGCGCCGGAGAAGAGCAGGTTCAAGCATCAGACCAGCAACCCGAAAGTGTTCGCCGGTGGCGACATGGTGCGCGGGTCGGACCTGGTCGTGACCGCGATCTTCGAAGGGCGCACCGCAGCCGAAGGCATCCTGGACTACCTGGAAGTCTAAGCGCGCCCTGGCAGGTCACGTGGGGTCGCTGGGCGGCCTCATTTGCCAGGGACAAGCGCCCAGACCTGCCCGGGAATGCTTGACCTGAAGCACGCAAAAAACAAAACGCATGGCCCCGACCGTGCCTTTTGTGTCGGTGTCTGAGAAAATGCCCCCACTATTTTTCCGGATGCCGACATGACTGCCCTGAAGAACGACCGTTTCCTGCGTGCTCTGCTCAAGCAACCCGTTGACGTGACCCCGGTCTGGATGATGCGCCAGGCCGGCCGCTACCTTCCGGAGTACCGCGCCAGCCGCGCCAAGGCCGGCGACTTCATGAGCCTGTGCAAGAACCCGCAGTTCGCCTGCGAAGTGACCCTGCAGCCGCTGGACCGTTACCCGCTGGATGCGGCGATCCTGTTCTCGGACATCCTCACCATCCCGGACGCCATGGGCCTTGGCCTGTATTTCGAAACCGGTGAAGGCCCGCGTTTCAGGAAGGTGGTCAGCACCCCGGCCGACATCGAGGCGCTGCCTGTTCCCGACGCGCAGAAAGACCTGGGCTATGTGATGGACGCGGTCAGTACCATCCGCCGCGAACTCAACGGCCGCGTGCCGCTGATCGGCTTCTCCGGCAGCCCCTGGACCCTGGCCACCTACATGGTCGAAGGCGGCTCCTCCAAGGATTTTCGCAAGACCAAGGCCATGGCCTATGACAATCCGCAGGCACTGCACCTGTTGCTGGACAAACTGGCGCAGTCGGTGACCACCTACCTCAATGGGCAGATCCTGGCCGGTGCCCAGGCCGTGCAGATCTTCGATACCTGGGGCGGTAACCTGTCGTCGGCGGCCTATCAGGAGTTCTCCCTGGCCTATATGCGCAAGATCGTCAGCGGCCTGATTCGCGAACACGACGGGCGCAAGGTGCCGGTGATCCTGTTCACCAAGAACGGCGGCCTGTGGCTGGAAAGCATTGCCGATGCCGGGGCCGATGCATTGGGGCTGGACTGGACCTGCGACATCGGCGATGCCCGTCGCCGGGTGGGTGACAAGGTCGCCTTGCAGGGCAACATGGACCCGACCGTCCTGTATGCCCGGCCGCAGGCCATTCGTGCGGAAGTGGCACGCATCCTGGCCAGCTACGGCCACGGCAGCGGCCATGTGTTCAACTTGGGCCACGGCATCACGCCGGAGGTCGATCCTGAACACGCGGGCGCTTTCATCAACGCCGTGCACGAGCTGTCGGCGCAGTATCACCTGTGAGCCGCTTGTGACAGCGCATGACGCTGCGTAGCCCGGCCGGGGCTGAGTGCAGCGAGATTGTCGCATTAAGTTTCAATTCAGCGGTGCTCGCTAGGCTGGTCCTACTCCAACAGAGATAGGACCCGCTCCCATGAAAGCACGCTACCTTGCCCTGATCCTTGCCCCCTTGTTCAGCACCGCTGCACTGGCGTCAGGCGGCTACACCGGCCCTGGTGCGCAGTCGATTGCCACCGTGGCCGCTGCCAGCGAGGCCGCGGACGATACGCCGGTGGTCTTGCAGGGCTACGTGACCCGCAAGCTCGACAACGATGATAAATACGAATTCAAGGACAGCACCGGCACCATTACGGTCGAGATCGACGACGAGGACCTGCCGCCCACACCCTTCAATGACAAGACCAAGGTCAAGCTCATCGGTGAAGTCGAAAAACACTTGATGAGCCGCGAGGTGGACGTGGACCGGGTCGAGATCATCAACTGATCCAGTGATCCTGTCGCAGGCAGGCTCGCGGCGGATCCACTGCGAGCCTGCCTGTGTTGCCGCGTTCCCCTGCCTTCAGGCGGCCTTCGGCGCCAAGGTGCTCAGGCGCAACGCCACCATCAGGGCCACCGCCAGCAAGCATCCAATGAACAGGCCGATGCCGTTCCAGCCCCAATGGTGCCAGAACACCCCGCCAGCCGTGCCCGCCACGCTTGAACCGGCGTAGTAACAGAACAGGTACAGCGAGGAGGCCTGCCCCTTGGCTGTGAGCGCTCGTCGCCCGATCCAGCTGCTGGCCACCGAGTGGGCCCCGAAGAAGCCGAAGGTGAAGACAAGCATGCCCAGGATGATCAGCGACAGCGGCTGGGTCAGGGTCATGAGCAAGCCGCCGCCCATGACCACGATGCTGGCCCAGAACACCTTGCGCCGTCCCAGCCTGTCAGCCAGAGCGCCCACCTGGGCCGAACTGTAGATGCCAGACAGGTAGACGACCGACAGCAAACCCACCAGGGCTTGATTCATGTGATAAGGCTCGGCCAGCAAGCGGTAGCCGATGTAGTTGAACAGCGTGACGAAGGCGCCCATGAGCAGGAAGGCTTCGAGAAACAGCCAGGGCAGGCCGGCGTCCTTGAAGTGCATGAGGAACCCGTTGACCAACGTGCGTGGGTTCAGGGTCTGAGGCTGGAAGTTGCGCGACTCGGGCAATGCCTTCCAGAACACGATGGCCGCCAGCAGTGCCAGGCTTCCCAAGGTGAGCAATGCCGCGTGCCAGCTGACGAAATCGATCAGCACGCCCGTGATCAGGCGCCCGCACATGCCGCCGATGGCATTGCCGCCGATGTACAGGCCCATGGCCAGGCCAATGTGCTGTGGGTGGATCTCTTCACTAAGGTAGGTCATGGCCACGGCCGCCAGCCCGCTCAACGACAACCCGACCAAGGCCCGAGTTGCCAGGACCAGTTCCCAGGTCGGCATCAGCGCGCTGGCTATCGTGGACAAGGCCGCGCAGCCCAGGGCCGCCACCATCACTGGCTTGCGGCCGATGCGGTCAGAGATCGGGCCCGTGACCAGCAGCCCAAGCGCCAGCATGCCAGTCGAGACCGAAAGCACCAGGCTGCTCTGTGCAGCGTTGATGCCGAATTCCTTCGACAGCAAGGGCATCATCGGTTGTACACAGTAGAGCAGGGCAAAGGTGGCGAAGCCGCCGCTGAACAGCGCCAGGACCGTTCTCATGAACGCCGGGGTGCCCTTTTCGATCCAGGCGTCGTGCGAGGTCACAGGCTCGGGTTCGGGTTGGGTCGATACGAGGGCTACAGCGGTTTTCACGGGCAAGTACCTCAGAGGCAGTGAAAAAATCATATAGCTGGCTAATAATTAGGTCCAATATATTGTTCGACCTAATTGAGACGTTTCACGACCTATGAGGTGGGTGATGGAGCTGCGCCACTTACGCTATTTCGTCGCGGTTGCCGAAGAGTTGCACTTCGGCCGGGCAGCCCAGCAACTGGGCATCTCGCAGCCTCCACTTAGCCAACAGATCCTCGCGCTCGAGCAGGAACTCGGTGCGCGGCTGTTCGAACGGACCAACCGCCGTGTCGAGCTCAGCGAGGCCGGGCGACTGTTTCTGGAAGAGGCTCGTCAGGTGTTGGCGCAGGTCGAAAAGGCCGCCGATGTCGCCCGCCGCGCACAGTTGGGCGAACTGGGTGAAATGAAGATCGGCTTCACATCCTCGGCCCCGTTCACATCGAAAATTCCCAAGGCGATTCATGCGTTCCGGCAGCGCTTCCCTGCCGTGCACCTGAACCTCATGGAAATGAGCAGCCGCGAAGTGGCGCAGGGCGTGTTCGACGAGTCCATCGAAGTGGGGCTGATGCGACCCATGCCGCTGGCCGACGGCCTGGTTGCGACCGAGCTGTTTCGTGAGCCCTTGGTGGCAGTGATCAACGCCTCCCATGCGCTGGCCAACGGCGCCGAGCAGGGTGTGCACCTAGCAGCGCTGGCCCACGAGCCTTTCGTTTTCTTTCCACGCAGCTACGGCAGTGGTTTGTACGCGCAGTTACTGGATCTGGCGCGCCAGGCGGGTTTCAGTCCCCATTTCGCGCAGGAAGCAGGGGAGGCCATGACCATCATCGGCCTGGTGTCGGCGGGGCTTGGGGTGTCGGTGCTGCCGGCGTCCTATCAGCGCATGCGCATCGAGGGCGTGGTGTACCGCACCTTGCTGGACGAGCAGGCCACCTCGGCGGTCTGGCTGGTACAGCGCCAGTGCCGCAGGTCGGCGATGGCCGAGGCATTTGCCGAGCTGCTCACCGGGCAGGTTCAGGGATGAAACCTGCCCGGTGAGCGCGGAGAGTCATCAGTTGACGCGGGCCAGGTCACCCTTGAGCGCAACACCGGCAATCACTGCACCGGCGTGGCATTCGTAGGTGGAAGCGTCCTTGCGCTCGTTGCGCTTGTAGTAGCTGGCGATGTTCGTCACGGCATTGGCGTTTGCCTTGCGAGCAGCGTCCTGCAAGGTCAGCAACGCGGATTGCAGGGCCCACTCACAGGCAGCCTCGTCACTCTTGTTGAAGGCGTTGGTTTTCTTGTTGGTGACCGAGTTGGGGCTGATCACGGTGACCTTGCCGCGCGGCTTTACGCCGGCCAGGTAGAATTTGACCGAGCCATCGAGCTTCTTCTCGGCGAGCATCTGCTGCACCACCTTTTCGAACGGCAGGTACAGCGCTGTGTCGCGAGCCTGGCTCATGCCGGGTAGGGCAGCGAGCAGCAGGGCGGTGGCGGCGGTCAGGGTTTTCAAGCGCATCGGGGTCTTCCTTGGTCAGTGGTTGGATGAGGCGTTGCTGCGTTGCAGAAGCTGATCGGCGGACAGTGCGTTGAGCTGGCGCACGATGCTGCGGTCCAGGTTGTAGACCCAGCGGTTGTAGTTGCGGTGGATCTTGCCGTCGTCATAGCCCAGTTCGCGGCTATCGCGGTAATCGATGCGGAACTGGCTGGCGCTGTAGTGAATATCCACGGCGGCGTAGAAGGTATTGCGCACGGTGATGTCGGCCTGAATGACCGAGGCGCCCACCGAACGGGCCGTCCAGCCACGCTCGACGATGGCCTTGAGGATCGCCTGCTGGACCTGCTGCTGGGTGTAAGGGGTGGCAGCAGCCAGTTGTTCCGAGGGGTTGAGCACCGGCTTGGAGGTACAACCGGCAAGGCCGGCCAGTACCAGCCCTAGTGCAGCGGCGCGTAGCAGTGAGGACATTCCTTGCGCTCCTATCGAGGGTTAGGGCCAGCGGCGGAAGATCAGCGACGTGTTGACCCCGCCGAAGGCAAAATTGTTGTTCATCACGAACCCGTGGCTCATGTGGCGGAACTCACCACGCAGGTAGTCCAGTTCGCCGCAGCGAGGGTCTACCGCGTCCAGGTTCAGCGTGTGCACATAGCGGTCGCTGTTCATCATTTCGATGCTGAACCAGGACTCCAGCGCACCGCACGCTCCCAGGGTATGGCCCAGGAAGCTCTTCTGCGAACTGAGGGGCATGCGTGGGCCAAACAGGCTGCTGGTGGCCAGGGTTTCGGCGATGTCGCCTTGCTCGGTCGCGGTGCCATGGCCGTTCACATAGCCAATCGCCTCCGGTGCCAGGCCTGCGTCTTCGAGCGCCAGTTCCATGGCCCGGCGCATGGTCGACTGTTCGGGTCGGGTCGTGTGCTGGCCGTCGGCGTTGCTGCCGAAACCGATGATTTCGGCATGAATCTTCGCGCCTCGCGCCCGTGCATGCTCAAGCTCTTCGAGCACCAGCATGCCGGCGCCTTCGCCGATCACCAGGCCATCCCTGCCGCAGTCGTAGGGGCGCGGGCTGAGGTGCGGCGTGTCGTTCTTGAGGCTGGTGGCATAGAGCGCGTCGAAGACCATGGCCTCGGTGGGGCACAGTTCTTCGGCACCGCCGGCCAGCATCATCGGCAAGCGCCCGTACTTGATGGCTTCATAGGCATAACCAATGCCTTGGCTGCCGCTGGTGCAGGCACTGGACGTGGGGATCAGGCGCCCGGTCAGGCCGAAGAAAATGCTGATGTTGGCGGCGGTCGTGTGCGGCATCATGCGCACATAGGAATTGGCGTTGAGCCCGTCGGCCACCGAGTTGAGCAGCATGTTGCCGAACGCCTTGATCTCGTCGGTACTGCCGGTGGATGAGCCGCAGGCAACGCCCATGCGGCCATCGCGAATGCTCGGGTCGCCGAGCAAGCCTGCATCGGCGAGGGCCTGTTCGGCAGCGCCAACGGCCAGGCGCGACACCCGGCCCATGCTGCGAAGCTGCTTGCGCGTCCAGTGCGCCGGGACCTTGAAATCATCGATGGGCCCGGCCAGGCGCGTGTTCATTTCCTCGAAGCGGTCCCACTCGTCCATGCGGCGGATACCACTGCGTTGGCTGGCGAAATGACCGGCAATGGTTGCCCAGTCGTTGCCCAGCGAGGTGATGCCGGCCATGCCGGTGACGACCACGCGGCGCATCAGCACAGCCCCCCGTTGACCGCCAGCACTTGGCGGGTGATGTAGCTGGCCTCCGGCGACATGAGGAAGTTGACGGCGCCTGCTACCTCTTCAGCGGTGCCCATGCGCCCGGCAGGGATCATCTTCATCAGTTCGTCCACCGGCACATGTTCGTCGAGCATGGCCGTGTCGATCAGCCCGGGCGCTACGCAGTTGACGGTGATGCGCCGCTTGCCCAGTTCGATTGCCAAGGCCTTGGCCGCCCCGATCAGGCCCGCCTTCGAAGCGCTGTAGTTGACCTGCCCGCGGTTGCCGATGAGCCCTGAAACCGAGGTGATGCAGACGATGCGGCCCGGCGCGCGGCGGCGGATCATGGGCATGGTCAGTGGCTGCAGCACATTGTAGAAACCGTCCAGGTTGGTCCGCAGCACCTGGTCCCAATCCTCGTCGGTCAGCGCGGGGAAAGCGCCATCGCGGGTCAGGCCGGCATTGCACACCACGCCGTAGTAAGCACCGTGCGCCTCCACGTCGGCTTCGAGCGCCAAGCGGCAGGCGGCGCGTTCGCCGATGTCGAACTGCAATACGCGCGCCTGCTGCCCCAGAGCACGCACTTGATCGGCCACCACGTCGGCTTCGGACCGGCCGCTGCGGCAATGCAGTACCAGGTCGTAACCCGAACGTGCCAGGCGCAGGGCGATGGCACGGCCGATTCCACGGCTCGAACCGGTCACCAGGATGGTATCAGTCATGAAAGGGGCTCCTCAGGGCCCGCTTCGGCCAGGTAGCTGGCCGCTTGCGGCGGGCGGTACACATTCAGGCGGGCGGTGGCGTGGATGCCGGGGCCGCGCAGGTGACATTCGAAAACGCCCATGCCGTTCTCGTCTTCGAGCGAGCGTTGGGCGTGGACATGCAATTGGGCGCCGGCCGGGAAAGACTCGACATCGCACGTGTACTTGCGGGCACCGAGCAAAAACCCCAGCTCGACGGCCTGGCCATTGCGTCGCGCCCGGCAACCGGCGTAGGCGGCGACGCTCTGGGCCATCAGCTCGATGCCGAACCAGGCCGGCAGGCTGCCATCGGCGCGATTGAACAGTGCGCCGGGCCGTACGGTGGTACGGGTGCTGATCTGCTCCTCGTCACAGTGCTCGATGTGATCGATCAGGATCATGTCGCCAGCATGGGGCAGCAGCTCGGCCAGGGGCCAGGTGATCATGCGATGTCTCCAAGAATCAGGCTGACGTTGTTGCCGCCGAAGGCGAACGAGTTGCTCATCAGTCGGCGTGGGCCATGGGCTGCCAGGCGCTGGCTGCCGTCGACCAGGGTCAGTTCAGGCAGGGCAGGGTCGGGCTGGCCGTCCCACAGGTGCGGCGGCAGCAAGCCCAACGGGTTGTGCCTGCTCAGGCTCAGCCAGCAGAACGCCGCCTCGAGCGCACCGGCAGCGCCCAGGGTATGGCCCGTCATCGGCTTGCTGGATGAGCACGGTAGGCCGGCGCCGAACAGGGTATCGACGGCCAGGCTTTCCATGGCGTCGTTATGGGGCGTGGCGGTGCCGTGCAGGTTCAGGTAATGGATGTGCGCGGGCTCAAGCCCGGCATTGTCCAGCGCTTTGCCCATGCACTGCAAGGCACCGGCGCCAGTTGGGTCGGGCGCGGAGATGTGGTGGGCGTCGGAACTGGCGCCTGCGCCGAGCAGGGCGATGCGCTCGCCGTGCGCTTCAGGCGCGCGGGTCATCAAGAACAAGGCGGCAGCCTCGCCGATATTGATGCCATCGCGGTTGGCCGAGAACGGATTGCAGCGGCGGTCGCTGATCGCCTCCAGGGCGCTGAACCCGTTGAGCGTGAGGTGACAGAGGCTGTCCACCCCACCGCACAACACCGCATCGCATACGCCCAGGTCCAGCAGACGCCGAGCGCTCAGCAGCGCGCGGCCGCTGGAGGTGCACGCGGTTGAAATCACATAGGCCGGCCCGCCGAGTTGCAGCCAGTCGGCGAGAAAGTCAGCCGGCGCGCTCAACACTTGCTGGGCATAGTGATAATCGGCCGGGAAGTGATCGCTCGCCAGGAAGTGGCCAATGGCGGCACTGCCTTCGGCGATGCCCGAGGTGCTGGTACCCAGGACCACCCCGACACGGTGGGCACCGTATTGCGTGATCGCCTGGCGCAGGGCGGGCTCGATCTGCAGCGCGGCGGCGTACAACAGCTGATTGTTGCGGCTGTGCTGCTCCGGCAAGGGGACGGCTGGCAGCGGCTGCGTCACGGCGCCCACCGGAGGCTGGCGCTCGGGAATCCAGCCTGGGGCGGGCCGCATCCCTGAACAGTCGCCGGCAAACAGACGTGCGGCGACGTCGGCCTGGCCATGGCCCAGGGTGCAGATCAGGCCCAGGGCATTGAGGTAGGCGGTCATGGTGTGTGCTCACGGGGCAGGGGGTCGATTACATAGCGCAGGCCTTGGTCCAGGTGCAAGTCAAACGCGTGGGCCGTGCGGTAGGTTACCCGCCAGCGCGCGCCCAGCCAACGCTGCCCCTGCTGCTCCCGGGCCTGGGGATACAACCGGGCCAGCTGGTCCTGTGGCGTAAGGGCGAACAGCACGGCGGCGAACAACTCGCGGGCCGCCGGGTTAGGTGGCAGCAAGCCGTCGGCCTGCCATTGCTGGCCGTCCAGCACTTGCCGCGCCTGGGGAATACCCAGCAGGTCGAGCAGCGACCAGCGCAGACGGCCGCCCTCGTCCTGGATCACCAGTAGCCAGTCCTGGCGCTGCCCGGCCTGGGTGCGCTCAACATGCAGTTGCTGCGGCAGGGCAAGCGCCGGAAGGGATGCGGGCAGTGGTGCCCTGGCGGCACAGGAACCGAGCATCAGGCAAAGGGCAAGCGCCATCCAGGGTTTCATGCGTGCTCCAGGGGCTTGCGAGCCACTACATTGACCAGCGTTTCATCGCGTTCGCCGACCGGTGGAGGCTTGCGCAGGCCCAGGCGCTCCAGCAGGCCGAAGTCCTTGGCCCGGCTCCACCACAGGTAGGGATAGGACACGTTGTCGGGCCCAAACGCGAACCCCTGCACGCGCAGCATGTGCAGATAGCCCTCGGCGCTTTTCTGCACGTGCATGGGGTGACGGAAGAACCAGCGAATGACCCAGGTATCGATATAGGCTTGCGTGGACTCGGCGAACAGCAGGTAGCCGCCCGGTTTAAGTACGCGGTAGAACTCGGCCAGGGCCTTTTCCTGCTCGACCAGGTGATGGAAGGTCTGGTGGCAGAACAGTACATCGATGGTGGCATCGGGGTAGGGCAGGCTGGCGCAGTCACCGCCTGACAACTCCACCTCGATGCCAAGGCGCTTGGCCTCGGCTGCGCTGAGGTCGAGGCTGTGCGGATCGGCGTCGGTGCCCAGCAGCCTGGAGGGAGCGAATACCCGCTGCAGGTGCTTGAATGACTTGCCCTGCCCGCAGCCGGCATCGAGCAGAACCGGCGCCTGGGGAAGGGCGCCTGCGAAGAGCCGGGCGAGGTCATCGATTGCCACCCGCAGCACGTGATGCTGCCAGGTGTGGCTGCTCAGGAAGCGAAACCCGATGCGGGTTTCTTTCACGTAAGTCTCGCTCAGGAACGGGCGCTGGGTCATGGGGTGTCCCTTGCGCACAGTTCGGCCAGGGTACGCAGCCGGCGCCGCGGCTCGGCGACGAACGGGTTACGTGTATCCCAGGCATACCCGGCCAGTATGGAGCTGATCATGGCGCGAATCTCCGGTGAGCTGCCGGGGTGATAGATCACATCCTGGAAACTGCCGTCGTACCAGCCTTCCACGTACACACGGAAGGTATCGACGCCACGCTGCAGCGGCTCGGCAAACGCGCTCTGCCAGTCCACTGCCTCCCCTTGCAGCTGGCGGTGCAGCAGGCCGGCAGCCATGCTGGCAGAGCGCATGGCGATGGTGACACCGGAGGAGAACACCGGGTCAAGGAATTCCGCTGCATTGCCCAGCAGGGCGTAGCCCGGCCCATGCAGCGCCTTCACGTTGGCCGAATAGCCGCCGATGGTGCGAGCCGGGGTGTCCCAGACTGCATTGGCCAGCACCTTGGCCAGGCCAGGCGCTTGCGCCACGAAGTGCTTCAGGCACGCATCGAGGTCGTCAGGGGCAGCGGCAAAGCGCTCAGCGGCAGCCACTACCCCCAACGAGGTGCGGCCATCACTGAAGGGAATGGTCCAGAACCAGACGTCACGGTGCTCGGGGTGGGTGGTGATGAGGATCTTGTCGCGATCGAAGCCGGGGTGGTCGATGCGGTCTTCGATATGCGTGAAGACCGCTTTGCGCACTGGGAAAGCGGACGGGGCTTCAAGGTCCAGCAGGCGCGGCAGCACGCGGCCGTAGCCGCTGGCATCCAGGACGAACTGGGCCCGGAGCAGGTACTCGCTGCCATCGGGCCGGCGCACCACCACCTGCGGCTGTGGCCCGCCCATGTCGGCGCTGACAACTTCATGCTCGTAGCGGATTTCCACGCCCTGAGCCTGGGCCTGGTCGGCCAGTATCTGGTCGAAGCGGGCACGCTGCACCTGGAAGGTGCTGGTCTTGCCTGGCGTGAAGGTCTGCCCGAAGTCGAAGGCGGTGTATTCGTCGCCCCAGGCGAATGCAGCGCCATTCTTGTACTGGAAACCTGCCGCCTGCACGGCGTCCAGCATGCCCGCCTCTTCGACGAAGTCCAGACAGTGCGTCAGCAGGCTTTCGCCGATGGAAAAACGCGGGAAACGCTGACGCTCGATCACCAGTACGTCGTGCCCGCTGCGCTTGAGCAAGGCCGCCGCGATGGCGCCGGAAGGCCCGGCACCGATGACCAGGACCTCGCGTTGTTGGGTTTCAAGGTTTGGCATGCGGGCTCCTTGCCATGGGTTCTGTGTTGAGTGGAAGGCGATGAAGGCCAGCCAGCGCCGGCATCAGGGTGGCGACCAGGCTCATCAGCATGAGCGCGAAGTACACCGCTGGGGTGATCAACTGCTGGGAAAGCAGCAGGTTGAGGAAAACGATTTCACTGAGGCCGCGAATGTTCAGCAGCAGGCTCTCGCGCCATTTGCCGGCAGCGCCGGGCGACGGAGCAGCCCAGCACAGGCCCAGCCAGTTGCCCAGCAACTTGCTGACGATCGGAAGCACCAGCAAGGCAACTAGCTGCCACGCGTCCAACTGCCCCAAGGCTTGATGGGCATCGATCTGCACCACGCCGTAGGTCAGGATCATGGGTACCGCCAAACCCTGCTGCACGCGGCGGTTGTACCGCTCTGGCAGCGGCAATGCCGCCGCGACCTTGAGCCAGGCCAGGCACGCCAGATAGCCAACCCCCAGCACCAGTGCGTTGAGCTTGTAGTGTTCGGCAATGAACAACAGCACCAGGAACAACGCGCCATACAGCGAAGGCGCACGCAAACCCAGTGCGTGCAACGGCCACGGCAGCAGTGCCGCCAGTAGCGGCAAGGCCAGTGTGCCGGGGTCTAGGCTGCCCTGGCCTACCCCTAGCAACAGCCAGCATGCCAGGTCGATCAGGATGGCAGCCTGCAACAACCGCCGGCTGGCCGCCGGGGGATAACCGATTGCCTGGAGATACAGGTAGAGCACCGGTATGGCGGTGATCGCGAACACCAGCCCCAGTGCCAGTGCACCGACACCGCTCAGCCCTATCACCCAGAAGGCACAGGCGATACCGCAGGCGAACGGCAGCAGGAAACTGGGCACGGCAAGTTTCAGCGCCTGGCGGTCCGGGCGCAGCGCCAGCACGTCGATCAGAATGTGGCCGAGCAACAGGGCGAAACTACCGCCGTAGAGCGTTTTTACCCATGCCGGTGCGATCAGCGCAGTGCCCTCCAAGCGCCAATGCGGCGTCACCCACAGGCCCATCGAGGCAGGGAGCACCAGTGTTGCCAGCAACAGATGGCTGACGATCGGGATCAACCCGAGGCGCTTGCCCAGCCTGCTGGCCAGGGTGAAGAGCGCCAGCGCCAGCGCCCAGAAGATAACGATCATCATGAGCGGTCGTGCGCTCCCTCGCGGGGCGCTGCCCAAGGCGCCAGCAGGAAGCTGAACACCAGCCCCAGGCTCACCGCCACGCCAAAGTTGCTGACGGCCGGCGTGCTGGACAGTGCCAGCAGGCCGAACGACAGCCATGTGGTCAACGCAGCCAGCAGGGTTCCGAGCAGGCTCACCGCGGCGCCGCCGATGCGCTCATGCATGAGGATGGCGTAGTCGACGCTGATGGCTGTCACCAGCAGTAGCCCGAACAGGCTGAACAGTGTCAACGGCTCGCCCAGCCAGCCGAGGCTCGCCAGGCTGCACAGTGCAGCCAGCAGCGGCAAGGCCACGATGCGCAAAGAGCCCCGCAACCCGAAAGGCACGGCCAGCAGCATCAAAATCAACGCGCACGAAAGCAGTTTGAGCTCCGCTGCGCTGACCTGAGTGGCGGCGAACAACTGGTTCAGCTCGCCGAGACGATCAACCAGCTGTACACCGGGCAGGTCCTGCGTCTGCAACCGCAACAGGGCGGCGTCAGACAAGCCTTGCAGGCTGACGATGGCAGCAACGCCGTCACCTGCGCTGCCCAGCCACAAGGGTCGCCATGCCTCGCCCAATGGGCCTGCCAGCACGTCGTCGATGCGCTGCAGTGGCAGTGCGCGCAGTTGCGCGACTTCAGCGTCAAGGGCCGCTTGGGGAACGCCGAGCGCCAGCAGAGGCTGCCAATGCTCCGGTAGCGCAGCCAAGGCCTCGCGCACCTGTGCTTGCTCGGCAGGGGTAGCGACCAGTTGGCCGAGGCTCATGTAGCCCTTGAGCTTGTCCAGCGCCACCAACTCGTCCAGCTTGGCCCCCAGCTGCTGGGTGCGTTCGAGCAATTGCTGCTGGTCGGCAGCCCGCACCAGGTAGAACTGGCTGGTGGGCTGGTAACCGGTGATGCGTGCTACTGCCTGGGCTTGCTGCAACAGCTGCGGCGGCGTGCCCACCCATTGGCGGATATCGTTGTGGGTCTGCAGGTGCCAGAGGCCGCTGGCGCAGAACAGCAGTAGCAGGGCCAGCAACGCTGCGCTCGGCACTTTGCGCAGCAATGCCTTACGCCAGCGGGTGAGCGCCTGGGCGATACGCATCGGCCAATCCGCGGGTTGCAGTTGAGCCTTGGTCAGTAGGGCCGGAACCAGGCACACCGCACTAAGGTAGGCACCCATCAGACCAGCGGCGGAGAAAACGGCAATCTGGGTCAGCGCCGGGAAAGGGGTGAAGGCCAATGCCAGATAGCCGATGCAACTGGTGGCCAGGCTCAGGCTCATGCCTGGCAGGGTCAGGCGCACGGCCGTCCAGCTTTGCCAGGGCTTGAGGCTCCAGCTCTTGGTCAGATAATGCAGCGGATAGTCAATCGCGACGCCGATCAGGCTGGAGCCCAGGACCAGGGTCATGACATGCATCTGGCCGAACACTGCCACGCACACCACTGAGCCAAACAGCATGCCGACCAGCACGGGCACGAACGCCAGCAGCGCGCGCACGCTGCGTAGGGCCAGCAATAGCAACAGCAAGATACCCAGTGTTGCCCCGCCGCCTACCCAGGTGATCTCCCGGCTGGCTTGCTGCTGGCCGGCGGCGGCGTGCAGCAGGCCGCTGGCGGCCAGCAACCGCGCATCGACGGCGCTTGCCTGCACACGCCCCTGGGCCAGCAAATCCGCCACCTGTAGGGGCAGATGCATGTCGAAGGCATTGCCCAGGGTGCGCGCGCGCACCAGCACCCAGTAATACCCTTCGGCCTGGGCAATCAAGGCACCGCTGGCGGTGTCCAGTTCCACGTTCGCGGGCTTGGGCTGGGCATTCTGGATGCGCCCGGTCAGCCCTAACCAGTCGTCCTGGCCCGGCACCAGGCTGAACCCCGCAAAAGGGTCGACCAGGCTCTGGACGCGCTGCGCCACGAAGGCGTCCGGCTGCTGCTGCAATTGTTGCCGGTCAGATGCCGGCAGCATGGCCAGGCGACCTTTGAGCAACTGGTCTCGCACCGCCTGCAGGTCGGTGTCCAGGCTCCACTGCACCTTTTCGAACAGGCCACTGGCCTGCCACTGATTCGCCAACCGTTGTGCCAGCGCCACTGCCTGTGGTCGCTGAGCGTGGCCGACCAGAAGCAGCAACTCGCGGTTCAGTGGCTCCTGCATCCGCTGCTCGGCCTGTTGCACCAGAGGATCCTGGGTCGCGCCGGGCACCAGCGCCATCAAGTCGGCAGACAAGGGCGCGCCGCGGTGCCACTGCCAGCCGGCCACGGCCAGCATGATCAGCAGCACGAAGACGAACAGGCGTGGCAACTGGCGTTCAGTCGGCAAAGTCACTGCGCTCCATGTCGCTCAGCTCGGCCGCGCCGGTGCTTTCAGGCAGGCGCAATACCGTGCTGTCGCCTTGGGTCTCGCTCAGCTCGATGCGCTGCACGAAACGCCCACCGCTGATGTCGATGCGGCTGAAGATTTGCTTGAGCAGCAACGAGCGTGGGGTCAGACGCAGCTGCCACTGGGTTGCATCGCCGCTCAACGCCAGTTCGAAATCACGCTGCAGCCCGGTGCTGTCACCTTGCAGCACGGCAAAGAACAGCTGGTTTTGCTGCGCACCGGCGCTGCGGCTTGGCAGCACTTGCCAGCCGCTCGGGTCGCGCCGGGCAATGCCCTGGGCGTCGATCCGGTAGTTCTGACGCAGGGGGGTATGCAGCATCCAGAGCAGGCCATGATCACGGGCAAGCACGAACTCACCCTCGCTCAGCAAGGGCTGGGGCAGGGCACGCAGGTGTTTTTCCTGAATGAATAAGCCCTTGACCACCGCAGGTGCGCTGAGCTGGCGTTGCAGGTCGTCCAAGTCGAAGGCTGCGCTCAAGGGGCTGACGATCAGCACCGCCAGCGTTGCCAGCACGCGGGCCAGCCGTTTTAGCGCAGGGGTCATGGCAACACCTGCTGCACGGCATCGAGCATGGCCTGCGGCGAGGCCAGCTGCATCTCGCCACTGTCGATGTGCACGGCCACCTGAACCGTACTGGCACGGGTCATGCGCTCCCCGGTCACGGCATCGCTGATCAGGTAATGCAGCTTCAGGCGGTTTTCCCATTCCACCAGGCTGGCCCTCACATTCAGGCGCTGGCCGAACGTCGCGCCGCGCATGTAGCGCAGCTGCAGGTCGATCACCGGCCATGCATAGCCGCTGGCCTGCATCTGCACATAGTTGTGCGCCAGGCGGTCGAGCAGGGCGCATCGTGCCACTTCCAGGTACTTCACATAATGGCCATGCCAGACCACATGCATGCTGTCGACATCGAAAAACGGCACGATGACCTCGGTGTCGACGTGGAAAACGCCAGGGTTACGCATGCAGCCTCCAGTGACGTTGACCGATGCGCACCAGGCAGTGGCGCAGGTCGCCTTCAAGTGCGCGGTCTTCGATGACCGGCGCGAACTCCTGCAGCAACGCCTCATGCATCTGCGCCAGCGCAGGGGGCAACGCGTGTGCCTGAGCCTGCTGGCTGCGCAACCAGACGCCCTGATTGGCGGCCAGCAGTGCCGCGGCGGCGACTTGCTCGGTCAGCTCCAGGACCCGCAGGGCATCGCGGGCGGCGATGGTGCCCATGCTCACCTTGTCCTGGTTGTGGCATTCGGTTGAGCGCGAAAACACGCTGGCGGGCATGGTCTGCTTGAGCGCTTCGGCGGTCCACGCGCTGGCCCCGATCTGCACAGCCTTGAACCCATGGTTGATCATGGCGCGCTCGGCCGGTGCGCCCGACAGGTTGCTCGGCAGGCCGTGGTTGTAACGCACATCCACCGCCAGCGCGAGCTGTCGGTCGAGCAGGTCGGCCACGTTGGCGACGAGGGTTTTCAGGCTGTCCATGGCAAAGGCGATGTGCCCGCCGTAGAAATGCCCACCGTGCAGCACGCGCTCGGCATCACCGTCGATGATCGGGTTGTCGTTGGCGCTGTTGAGCTCGGTCTCGATGAAACCGCGCAACCAGCCCAGGCTGTCGGCCAGCACCCCCAGGACATGGGGCGCGCAGCGTAGCGAATAGCGATCCTGCAGACGGTGCAAGGGCGGCAGGGGGGCGTCGATCGCCAGGTCCTGGCGCAGCCAGGCGGCGACCTGCGCCTGGCCAGGGTGCGGCTTGGCGGCGAACAGGCGCTCGTCGAAGTGCTCGGGGTTGCCTTGCAAGGCAACCACGTTCAATGCAGTGATCCGGGTTGCCAGGTGCAGAAGATAATCGGCGCGGGCAAATGCCAGGCACGCAAGGCCGGTCATCACTGCCGTGCCGTTCATCAGGGCCAGGGCTTCCTTGGGCCTGAGCACCAAGGGCTGCCAGCCCAGTTCGCGGTGCACGTCGGCGCTGCGGCGGCGTTGACCCTGGAACATCACCTCGCGCTCGCCCGAGAGCGTCGCGGCTACGTAGGACAGCGGGGTAAGGTCGCCACTGGCGCCTACCGAACCTTCTTCGGGGATCAGCGGCAGGATGTCGTGGGCAATGAAGTCGCGCAGGCGCTCGAGCAGTTCCAGGCGAACACCCGATACGCCGTGGCTGAGTGAACGCAGGCGTGCAGCCAGCACTGCGCGAGTGGCCGAGGCGTCCAGCAGCTTGCCGAGGCCGCAACCGTGGAAGGTGTAGAGGTGGCGTGGCAGCGCCTCGACGTGTTCAAGCGGCACGGCCACGACACAGGAGTCACCGTAGCCGGTGGTCACGCCGTAGATCACCCCTTCCTTGTCGAGCAGGGTGTCGAGAAAGCGCGCCCCGCGGGCAATGCGCTCGCGGTAGGCAGCATCGTCCTGCAGGTGTGCCATGGCACGGCCCTCGGCCAGCGCCACGACGTCTTCGATAGCCAGCGGCGATTCGCCGAACGTGACAGGTTCATGCGCTTGCATCGTCATCGGTCTTCCAGAAAGGGTAGAAATTGAACCACTGCAGGGGTGCGCGCGTGCAGTAATGGCCCAGGCGATCGGCGTAGCGGGCGGCCCATTGGGCGATGACTTGATCGCGCTGGCCACGTCGCCATTGCAGGCGTTCGGCAAAAGGTTCGAGGGTGACGTGATAGCGGCCGTCGTGCTTGAGACAGAACAGCAGGTTGAGCGGGCATTCGAGCATGCCCGCCAGTAACCATGGGCCCTGGGGGAAGGCGGCGCGATGGCCTAGAAAGTCCACCTCGACAGTGCGCCCGCCATGCAGCGGCACGCGATCCCCAGCGATGGCCAGCCATTCACCACGCTCCAGGCGTTCGGACAGTTGCAGCATCACCGCAGGGTCCAGCTCGCTGACCTGGATCAGTCGCAGATTGGTGGCTCCCGCCTCGCCCAGCAGGCGGTTGAAGCGCTCGGCATGGCGGGTGTGCACCAGCACGTTCATGGTCACCTGCTCGCCGATTTCGGCCAGGGCCCGGCAGACTTCCAGGTTGCCCAGGTGGGCACCCACCAGCATCTGCCCGCGAGCGCCGCGCAGTTGCTGACGCAAGCCGGCCGGGTCGTGGATTTCGATATCCTCGATGCGCAGCTTGCCGTTCCACACGTCAAGCTTGTCCAGCAGGGCCTCGGCAAAGGCCATGAACTGACGAAAGACCTGCCATGAGCTTGGGGCAGGCGTCTGCCCGGCGTTCCATTGGTGCAAGCGTTGCTGGTACTGCCACGCGCTGCGGCGGGCGCGGCGACCGAACAGGAAGAAGTAGGCAACGATCAGGTGGATCAATGGGCTGAGCACACGGCGGCCAAGCAACCGTACCAGGGTGGCAGTCAACTTCATCAGCCAGAAGCTACCCCGCTCCTGGTGGTCGGCCCAGTGCTGCGACGGTGTGCTCATGACTGCCACCGACGCCAGAGGATTGCAGGTGCTCGCACCAGCATGCCGAAGAACAGCTTGGCGTGCATCTTGGAGATCAGTGCGTTGTCGTGGACCAGGCGAAAATGCGACAGGCCATCCTGTGGATAATGTACCCGCGTCGGCAACCAGCGCATCGGTTGGTTGCGCCAGGCCAGGCGCACGAGGATTTCAGGGTCGAAGTCCATGCGCTTGCCAAGGCGCACGTTGTCGATCAGGGCCAGCGTGGCTGGCAGCGGATAGACCCGAAACCCGCACATGGAATCGGGAATCTGCAGCGACAGGCTGTTGATCCACACCCAGACGTGGGTCAGGTAACGCGCGTACAGCCGCCCTTTGGGCACACTGGCGTCGTACTGTGGATACCCACACACCAGTGCCTGGGGGGCATGGCGGGAATGCTCCAGAAACGTCTGCACATCGCCCAGGTCGTGCTGGCCATCGGCATCGACCTGCAACGCATGGCTGAAGCCCAGTCGCGCCGCCTCGCGCAGGCCGGCCATGACTGCACCGCCCTTGCCCTGATTGACAGGCAGGGTGACCAGGAACACATCCCTCTGTTCGGCCAGCCGGGCGAGTACCTGCGCGCAGCCTGCATCGCTGGCATCGTCGACCAGCACGCAGGGCAGGCCCGCGCGCAGCAAATCGTCCACGACCGCCGGGACGGCCTGTTCGTGGTTGTAGACCGGGATCACCGCGCAGGGCTTATGCACAGGCGTTCTCCAACAGAACCCGGCCGCTCGAACACGGTTGACCGGCACAGGTGAAGGCGAAGTAAAGCTTGCCGCGTGACGTGTCCAGGCGAAGGCTCAGCGCCAGCTCATCGCCGGGCCGCACCAACTGCTGGAACTTGAGCACCTCCATGCCAGCAAAGCGCAGCGGCGACTCGGTCAGCTCAGCGGCCAGCGCGACGGCCCAGTCGATCTGGACCACACCGGGCAACACCGGCGTGCGGGGAAAATGCCCTGGGAAACAGGCAAGGTCCAGGGGCACGCCGAGCTTGAGCTGGAGCTCGTCACCTTCGCGGTGCTGCTCCAGCACATGCGGGGCCATGCTGCGAGGCGCCAGCAGCAATGCCTGCAGCGCAGCCTGGGTCAGCTTGCCCTGGTTGTTGAGCGGCAAGTGCTGCACCAAGCGCCAACGGCGTGGCAGTGCCAGCGCCTCGCAGTGGCCTGCCAGGTGGCTGCGCAGGGCCTCGACCAAGGCCCGCCGCCCCTGGTTGCGCAGGGCGTGCAGGCCTGCGGGGGTCGGCACCAGCACGGCGCCTAGGCTGGCCCGGCCGTTTTCGATCATGCCAAGACGTGCTTCAGACACCCATGGATGCGTGCACAAGGCCTGTTCGAGCATGGGGAGCGAAATTCGTTTTTCTTCGAGCTTGACGATCCGATCCAGTCGCCCCAGCAAGCGAAAGCGCCCGTCGGACGAGAATTCGACGGCGTCAGCGCTGTGTTCCACATGCCCCGCTGGGAGGTAGGGCGAGGCGATGCACAGCGCCCCCTGGTCATTTTGGCTAAGCTGTACACCGGCAAACGGCTGCCACAACGACTGCCCCTGGCGCCAGGCGATCCCGCCGGTCTCCGAGCTGCCGAGGATCTCTGCTGGCCATTGGCCCAGCCGCTGGTGCAGGCGCTCGGCTGCATCGGCGGGCAACTCACCGCCCGACGAGAACACCTTGCGCACCGGTTGCAGGGCTGGCCAGTCGAGGTTTTCGCCCATGCGCTTGAGCAGCGCCGGGCTGGCGACCCAGGCAAAGGCCGGGTGGGCGCGGCTGGCCCGTTGCAGGTCCTCGGGGAACGGCAATTGGCGGCGCTCGAACCCGCGCCCGGCGCACAAGGGCCACAGCACGCGGAACAGAAGGCCGTAGATGTGCTGGGTAGCGACGCTGCCGATGATCCAGGCAGGGCCTAGAGCCTTGCCCCACAGGTGCTCCAGCGCATTCACCTCGCTGGCCAGTTGCGTGACCTGCTTGTCGATGCGCTTGGGCTCGCCGCTTGACCCGGAGGTACACAGGCTGATGCGGCACCGGGCCAGGTCCAGAATGGCAGGTGGCAAGGGCGTGTCCAGCAAGCTGTTGGGCGATGTGTCCTCAGCCAGATCCGTGAGCCACAGGTCTACGTGGGCATTCCAGCGCTCGCGGGTGGCCGGTTGCAGGTCGGCCGGCAGCAAGACCTCGACCTCGGCCCGCCATGCACCGAGCAGGACGGCGGCCAGTTGCGCGGCGTCCTCCAGGTGCACCGCCAGTCGGCGAACACTCCGCGCATGCAGGCCACCGGCCAGGCGCAGCGCCTGCTGGCTCAGTTCGGCGTGGTCCAGGGCGGGGGCTTGGGTCACCTGGCGCGGCGCATCCAGCGGCAGCAGCAGGTGTTCGAGGTTGATCCAGTTCATGAGCGTCCTCGCACACGTTGTCTAATCAGCCATTCGAGGGCGAACAGCACGCCCATCGCGGCATAGGCGATCACGCCGTTGTAGAGCGTCCACCAGCCCAACGGCGCCCACAGCGTAAGGGCGGCCGCGATCAGGCCGTTGATCAGGAAGAACAGGCACCAGGCCTGGGTGACCTGCCGGGTATAACGCACAGCGCGCGGCGGCAGCGCCGGGTCGCTCAAGCGTGCCAGGCGTTCGGCCACCGGCATGCCGTGCACCAGGCTGCTACCGAACAGCCCCAGCATGAAGGTACTGATGAGCACCGGATACCAACGCAGCAGTGCCTGGCTGTCCGATAGCCCCAGCAGCCCACAGAACGCCAGGGCGGCGATTGCCATCCACAGGCTGCCGGGCCGGCGAGGCGCGCTCAGCGCACGTGCCAGCCAGAGGCCGCCGAGCAGCAGGCCAAATTGCCAGGGGGCGTAGTGCGCCATGCCGAAATGCACGGCGAACGGATACAGCAGCCCGGCGATCAGCAGGCCGGCGCCGATCAGTCGCTTCATGCCGCCGGGTTCACCAGGCGGAACACAGCCTCGACCACGTCGTTGACGGTACGCACCGACTTGAACTCGTCAGCGGCGATCTTCTTGCCTGTCTGGCGCTTGATGTGATCGATCAGGTCGACGGCGTCAATGCTGTCGATCTCCAGATCCTGGTAGAGGTTGGCGTCCAGGCTAATGCGCTCAGGCTCGAGCTCGAATAATTCGACCAGGGCGTCGCGCAGAATGTTGAAGATGTCTTCACGGGTTTGCATGATGCGGTCTCAGGCGGCCTGACGGGCGGTGACGAACGCCGCCAGGGCGGCGACACTGCTGAAATGGTTGCGGGTGTCCTTGGCATCGGCGTCGATCTTGATGCCATAGCGCTTCTGGATGGCCAGGCCGAGCTCAAGCGCATCAACCGAATCCAGGCCCAGGCCTTCGCCGAACAGGGTCTGTTCGTCGTCGATGTCCTGGACGCTGATGTCCTCCAGGCCCAGGGCGTCGATGATCAGTTGCTTGAGATCACGGTTGAGGTCTTGCTGTGACGCGCTCATCGGCGGCGAGCTCCTTGATGTAGTAGTTGTGCAGATAATCGTTGAGCAGACGGGAAGCTTTGGGCGCAGGGCCCAGGGCCGTGTAGGCGCCGGGATGCACGTCCGGGCCCACCGAAAGGGTGAAGTGCACCCGCCTGCCGGGTATGCGGTACCAGGGTTCGTTCTTGGTCAGCGTGGTCGGGCTGACCTTGATGGTGACAGGGGTGATGACGCTTGCACCGCGCAGGGCAATCGCAGCCGCGCCGCGGTGAAAGGCCGGCGGCTGACCGGGCGAGGTACGCGTGCCTTCCGGGAAAATCACCAGGGTCTGGCCCTGTTGCAGCGAGGCGACGGCGGTGTCGAGCATGTCCATGCTGCCATCGTTGCCGATGTACTGCGCCTCGCTGACCGGCCCGCGCGTGAACGGGTTGTCGAACAGGCTCTGCTTCACGACGCAATTGGCTTGGCGTACCAGGCCGATCAGGAACACCACATCGATCAGGGACGGGTGATTGGCGATGATCATCTGGCCCGGCCGGCCCAGGCGCTCGGCCCCGTCAATTTCGTAGGTCAGCACACCCATGGCGCGCATGAACTGCACGAAGCGCCAGAACAGCCAGCTGATGGTGCGCCGGGCCCGCTCGCGGTGGCGTGCCCGGCCACCCGGCAGGCAGGCCAGCAGCGGAAACACGAATAGCCGCAGGGTCAGGCAGCCCACGCCAAACAGCATAAAGCTCGTGGCGGTGGCCAGCAGGCGCCAGATATAGGCGTCGCCTGGCCTGCTCACGGCTGTCGGTGCCAGTTCCATGTACGACGCTTCCCTGTGTGAGTGAAATCGGTGCGGCCGTTGAGCATGGCCTTGAGCCAGGCCAGGCCGTGAGGCAGCGCAGGCACGGCAGGTGACGCGGCGACCTCGCCGGGCGCCAGCTGCCATTGCCGGCCCGGGGTCAGCAACAGGCCGAGCGCGTAGGCGAACGGTACGTCGTCTATCCAGGGGCCATAGGCCGGTGGTGGCTGCTCTTCGGTGACGATCAGCAGCACGGCTGGGGCGCCATCAGCCATGAGCGCTGCGGCTTCTACCACGCCCTGTTCGAAACCATCCCCGGCAGCGGCCAGAGCCGTCATCTCGCAGGTGGAACCGCGCAGGATCGACCACAGGCCAATGACCGCGTTGTGCACCGAGAGGCTGAACTGGGTAGGGGACAGCGGCTGCCCGGCAGCCAGTTCGCCCAGAATCGAAAACGTGCGGGGTGTTTCACCGTGGCGTGAAACGAACACCAGCGGCAGCGGCGGCTGGCCCTCTGCCAATGGCCAGGCCACCGCGAACGCCATGCGCGCCATGTGGCTCAGCCGACGACGCTGCATGGCTGGCAGGAAGGCTACGTCAGGCGCGCAGGCGTCTGCACCCGATGGCGAATTGCCGCTAGCCCAGGCGTGCCAGTCGGCAGGCGCCGAAAGGCCCGGAGCCCATGCACGCCATTGGGTGATGTTGAAGGTGATCACGGTGGTCTTCTTCCCGCCCTGAGGGGCTTCCATGCCGAGCGAACGACTCGGCGCCTGCCTGTCAGGGGTGGTGCGTTCATCGAGTGGCGCGCATTATCCCGGTGCGGCAGTGATGTAGCAATGGATTCGGATCCAAAAAGACAACGCCTTAAAGCGGATGTGGCGTGGTCCGATTGAATAGTTTCATTTTTCCGACAGTCGGTTACGGCGCCACGGGTGGTGGGCGGCCGCTGTAGCAGCGCTGGTCATGAACACAGTGTCGCCACATACTCGGAACCTCGTCCCTATCCGGAGCTCAGTCATGCGACGCGTGGTGTTCAATCAGAAAGGCGGGGTGGGCAAGTCCAGCATCGCCTGCAACTTGGCCGCGGTAAGTGCCCATGAAGGCTACCGAACCTTGCTGATCGACCTGGATGCACAGGCCAACTCGACCCAGTACCTCACTGGGCTGGTGGGCGAAGACATTCCCATGGGGATCGCCGATTTCTTCAAGCAAAGCCTGTCCGGCGGACCTGGAGCAAAGAAGAACAAGGTCGAAATCTACCAGACGCCATTCGACAACCTGCATGTGGTCACCGCCACCTCTGAGCTGGCCGACCTGCAACCCAAGCTCGAAGCCAAGCACAAGATCAACAAGCTGCGAAAACTGCTCGAAAACTTGAGTGAAGACTATGAGCGGATTTACATCGACACCCCGCCGGCCCTCAACTTCTACGCCGTCTCGGCGCTCATCGCAGCGGACCGTGTACTGATCCCGTTCGACTGCGACAGTTTCTCGCGCCAGGCCCTGTACGGGCTGCTGGCCGAGATCGAGGACATCAAGGAAGACCACAACGAACACCTGATCGTCGAGGGCATCGTGGTGAACCAGTTCCAGCCCCGTGCCAGCCTGCCGCAGCAGATGCTGGACGCGCTACTGGCCGAAGGCTTGCCGGTGCTGCCGGTGTATCTGGGCAGTTCGGTGAAGATGCGTGAGTCGCACCACGCCAGCCTGCCCCTGATCCACCTCGACCCCCGCCACAAACTGACCCAGCAATTCGTGGCGCTGCATGATTTGCTGGGTGGGGAGGGGTAGGCGCAGCTTCCGTGCAAGTCTGGTGTTGATCATAATCTCCCAAAACGGGAGATTTTTTGAAATGCGGGTGATTGCCAAAAGCAGTCTAGTGAAATTTTGGGAGATGCCCGGTAATCGCGATGCCAAGGCTGCATTGGAAAGCTGGTATGACTTAGTGATCAAAGCTACTTGGCTAACACCGCAGGATGTGAAAGATCAGCTCGGCAACGCTCGCATCTGTGGAAGGAACCGCATTGTTTTCAACATTGGCGGTAATAAATATCGCCTCGTCATGGAAATGCAATATAAGTCGGGCATCGCCTGGGTGAAATTCGTCGGCACCCATGAATGCTATGACGAAATTGACGTGGAGACAGTGTGTGAATATTAAGCCTATTCGCAGTGATGAGGATCTGCACGCGGCCTTTCGGCGGCTTGAGGCTATCTTCCAAGCCGAACCGGGCACCCCCGAAGCTGATGAAATGGAAGTACTCGTAACCCTGATTGAAGTGTACGAAAACAAGTACTACCCCATTCAGTCGGCTACCCCTCTGGAAGCCATCAAATTCTGCATGGAGCAACAAAGCCTCACCCCGCGAGACCTGGAGCCCTATATCGGGCCCAGTGGCCGGGTATCTGAGGTCTTGAATGGAAAGCGTAGGCTGAGCCTCTCCATGATCAGACGCCTGCACGAGGGGTTACGCATCCCCTATGAGTCGCTGCTGGGGGGTACCTGAAGTCAAACCCCTTTGCTGCGCAGCCACTCCAGCAGTGCCTGAAGGGGAAGAGCCCCCGCCTGGCGCACGACCTCGCGGCCGTTGCGCATCAGGATGAGGCTCGGGATCGAGCGAATGCCCAGTTGCCCGGCCAAGGTGCGGTTGGCTTCGCTGTCGAGCTTGGCCAGGCGGCAGCGGCCACTCAATTGGCGGGCCGCCTGTTCGAACACTGGCGCGAAGGCCTTGCAGGGGCCGCACCAATCGGCCCAGACATCGATCAGCAAGGGCAGGTCGCCTTTGACCTGGCTGGCATAGCTGTTCCCGGTCAGCACGAACGGCGTCTGCAGCACGACCTGCTGCTTGCAGCGGCCACACTTGGGCGCATCGCCCAGGCGGTCGGCGGGTAAGCGGTTCAGGCCATTGCAGTGAGGGCAAGGGACAACCAGCGAATCGGTCATTTCATCTCCGTTCGAGTAAGTGGGTTTCAGGACGAGCAACTGATTTCCAAGTGCTTGCCCCAGGCAGGGGGCGGCGCTGCATAGGCCTGCATCCCGGTCTGTTCCTCGAACGGGCGGCTGAGCACCTGATGCAAACGCCTGACCTCAGTGTAGTCGCCTGCCTCGGCCGCTTCGATGGCGTTCTGCGCCAGATAGTTACGCAGCACATACAGCGGGTTCACGGCGTGCATGCGCTCACGCCGCCCGGCAGCATGGTTCGGTTCACGTTCGCAGCGCGCTTGATAGTCCACCGCCCAGGCGTCGAAACCCGCCAAGTCGACGAAGTCGTCACGTACCGATTGCAGCGCGTCGGCCAGCGGTTGATCGCCCAGTCGGCGGAAGAACAGGTTGTAGTCCACGCCACCGCTCTGCATGCGTTGCAGCAGGCGCTCGACCAGGGCCATGTCCTCGTCCTCGGCCGTCGTCAGGCCGAGCCGACGACGCATCAGGTCCAGGTAATGGGCCTGGTACAGGGGCAGGAACAGCGCCAGCGCCTGCTTGAGCGCTTCGACATCGATCACCGTGGTCAAGGCCTGGGCCAGCGCACTGAGGTTCCAATGGGCGATCGGTACCTGATTGGCATAGCTGTAGCGGCCGCGGTCGTCGGAGTGGTTACAGATGAAGTTGGCATCAAAATCGTCGAGGAATGCGAACGGACCGAAATCGAAGGTGATTCCCAGGATCGACATGTTGTCGGTGTTCATCACGCCGTGACAGAAGCCGTACGCTTGCCAGCGTGCGATCAGCTCGGCATTGCGCTCGACGATGGTCTGGAACATGGCCAGGTAAGGCTGTGCGGCGTCTTTGCACTGCGGGTAATGCTCATCGAGTACATGGTCGATCAGCACGCGCTGCTGCTCGGGCTGCTGGGTGTAATAGAAGTACTCGAAATGGCCAAAGCGGATATGGCTCTGGGCAAGGCGGGTGAGCATGGCAGCGCTTTCCTGGGTTTCGCGCCACACCGGGGTACTGGAGCCGATCACGCACAGGGCGCGGCTGCTGGGTATGCCCAAGGCATGCAAGGCTTCGCTGGCCAGAAACTCACGGATCGAAGAACGCAGCACGGCACGGCCATCGCCCATGCGTGAGTAGGGTGTCTGGCCGGCGCCCTTGAGGTGCAGGTCCCAATGTTCACCGGCATCGTTGACCACCTCGGTCAGCAACAGGCCGCGCCCGTCCCCCAGGCGCGGGTTGTAGCCGCCGAACTGATGGCCGGAGTACACCATCGCCCGCGGATCGGCGCCTTCCCAGAGCTTGTGGCCGCTGAACAGCTCGGCGAACAACGGCAGCTCGGCCTGGGCCGGGTCCAGGTCGATCAGCGCCATGGCCGACGCACTGGCAACCACCAGGCGAGGGTCTGCGATGGGCTCGGGCAGTACCTGGGTAGAGAATGCGTCGCCCAGGCGGGCGAAGCGGTTGTCGAAGGTGAGCTGGTCGAGCGCTTTCACGGGGCTGCTCCTGAGTCGGGGTGGCAAGAGGCCGCTGCGTGGCCCTGTGCGGGCGGACCGGCCGTGAGCGAGGACCACGCCCTCGCGGGTGGAACAGGCATATCTGCCCTATGGAGTCCAATCACACCGGGGGAGTGCCATCGGATTTTGGCGAGTCCATCGGTATCAACTGTTGTTTGCCGGCTTTGGGGTCCATCAGGAACACCTCGACCTGGCGTACGGAGATCTTGATGTCGTGCGCCTTGAATTCCCGGTTGATGTAGCGATTGATCTCGTCCAGCGTGGGGTTGCGATCGCCCAGGTCACGGACATGCATGCGCAGTTCGTGGTCCAGCGAGCTTTCCCCGAATTGCAGGAAGTACACCAGGGGTTCGGGGTCCTTGAGTACCCTGGGGTTCTCATGTGCACCCTTGAGCAGCAGGTCGCGCACCAGGTCCAGGTCCGAGCCGTAGTCGATGCCCAGCTTCAGGGTCACGCGGGTGACGGTATCGGTGAGCGACCAGTTGATCAGTTGCCCGGTGATGAACGTCTTGTTGGGGACGATGATGTCCTTGCGGTCGAAGTCGGTGATGGTGGTGGCGCGGATGCGGATCTTGCTCACCGTGCCCGACAAGTTGCCGATGGTGATGGTGTCACCGATACGCACCGGGCGTTCGAACAGGATCATGATGCCCGAAATGAAGTTGGCGAAGATTTCCTGCATGCCGAAACCCAGGCCTACCGACAGCGCGGCGACCAGCCACTGCAGCTTGTCCCAGCTGACCCCCAGGGTGGAGAGGGTGCTGACGATGCCGACGCCGACGATGGTGTAGGACAGCAGCGTGGTGGTGGCGTAGGCGCTGCCCTGGGCCAGGTTCAGCCGCGACAGTACCAGCACCTCCAGCAGGCCGGGCAAGTTGCCGGCCAGGGCGAAGGTGATGCCCACGATCACCAGTGCGCCGAGCAGGTCACCGAGGCTGATGGGGACCATGCTCGCCGCAGCGCCTGTACCGCTGGTGTATTCGTACAGCACGAAGTTGTTGAGGTAGGCGAACACCGAGAGCAGGTCCGACCACACCCAGTACAGGCCGGCGATGAAACCGCCGAGCAAGGCCAGGCGGATCAGGCGCAGGGACTGCTGGTTGACCTGTTCGATATCCAGCGTCGGTTCTTCGACGACGACTTCACCATCGAGCCCTTCCTTGGCCGCAGCCCGCTTGCTGAGCGCGCGCTGGTAGGCCAGGCGTCGGGCGGCCACGGACAGCCCGCGCACGAATGCCGCCTCGATCACCAGCCAGAACAGCAGCAGGTAGAGGGTGTAGATCAGGCGGTCGGTGAGTTTCAGCGCCGTGTAGTAGTAGCCGAAGCACACGGCGATGAACAGGGCGATGGGCAAGGCCGTGAACGCCACACCCACTGCCTTGCGAAACAGCGAGGTGTCGCGGTGGGCAGGGCTGCTCAGCAACAGGCGGCTGAGCAACCAGGCCATCAATGCGTAGCAAGTCAGCACCACGCCAATCCCCAGAACGTCATCGGCCAGCGCCGAGGGCTGGTGTTCGGCTACCGCCACTACCCCTACCAGTGCCAGCACCACGGTGCCAAGACGCCGGACCCAGCCGCGGAGGAACTCCACTTGCGGCTTGTACCAGCGGAAGTGAATCTCGGCCACCCCGCCAGGCGAGAGAATGCGGTAGGCCGTATAGAACACCAGCCAGGCCTGGGCCAGTTGCCACAGCGCCGCGCCAAGGTTGGCGTTCTGCCCGCGGGCGTCGATCTGCAAGGCATAGCTGCACAGCGCAAGACCCAGGCTCACTGGCATCGCCAACAGGATGTTGATCAAGATCGCCTGAGGGGTGTGCCACTGGCTGTCGCGGCGGAAATGGCCGATGTCCTGGTGCACCTTGCCCAGGCGCTGGTACAGGTACTTGCGTCGCCACAGCAACGCGCCGATCACCAGCAACAGCGGCAGGAACAGCAACGGGCGCTGACTCAACCCGTCAGCCAGCTCCTTGAGGCCCGAGCCCCACGGCAGGTCCGCCACCTGGTCAGCCAGGCGTTGCGGCACATAGGCCAGCCAGTCCCAGTCCAATGGCTTGTTGCTGGGTATCCAGAACATCTGCTCGTCCAGCGTGGTACGCAGACTCTGGGCAGTGCCCAGCAGCTGCTTCTGGTTAAGCTGCAAGGTAATGGATTCGTTGAGCAGGGCCGACAGCTCCCGGTTCAGGCGTTCGAGCAAGTCGCTGCGGGTGATGGCCACTTCCAGCAATGCCTTGCGCAACTGGGGGGTGACGGTTTCAGGGGGCTGGGCTGCCAGCAGTTTGTCCACGTAGCTGATCGGGCTACTCATCTGCTCGCGCTGCTGATTGACCTCGAACTGGTACAGGCGTGTGTCGGCGATCTGGTCAGCCAAGTCACGGTCGAGCTTGAGATGCGGCAGGGTCTGTTTCTGTTTGTAGAGGATCTTGGACAGCAGCAGGCTGCCCTTGAGCACGCTGATCTGCTCGTCCAGCGCCTGGTCGGCCTGGGTCAAGGTGTCGAGCTGCTGCTTGGTCCGCAGATTCTGCTGGGTCAGTTCGTTGAGCCGGTCGGTGCTTCTGAGCAGGTAGTCGGACAGCTTGAGGTTGGCTGCGCTTTCGGTGGCCAGCAGGCTGCTGCCGCCGGCTTTCTGGGCTTCGATCGACTGCTGCGTGACGGTTTCCTGGGACTGGGCCAGGCGTTTGTCATTGATCAGAGTCTGCAGGTCCTGGATTTCCTGTTCCAGGCGTGCTGTGCGCTCGATCAGCAGGTCGTGGCGGGCATTGCCCAGGTCCTGCAGCACACTGTTTCCAGCCAGCTCCTGGCGGCGCAACTGGGTAAGGGCGTTGAGCGAGGCCAGTTCGGCGTTGAGCTGGTTGCGCAGGTCGGGGCTGACAGGCTTGCCCGCGTCCTTGCCGCTTTTGAGGATGCTGTTGATTTGCTGGGCCCGCGCCTGGCTGCTGCTGATCTCGGACTGGGCCCGTTCGGGACGGGTCTGCGAATTGATGATCAGGCTGTTGGCTTCGGCCAGCGCTTTTTGCAGCTCGCCTTGCTGGGTAGTGCGCTCACTGAGCATCTGCTCGAGCTGCGGCACGCCTAGGTTTGCGTAGCGCTGGGCCACCGACTGCACCGAACTCTGCTTGAGCCTTGCCAGCTCTTTCTGGCTGTCGCTGGTTTCCTTGGGCGCGCTGGCCAGTTGCTGCTTGAGGGCAGCCAGCTTGCGTTCGTTGTCTTCCTTGCTGGCCAGCAGGCCGAGGGTCTGCTCGAGCACTTGCTGCAGGGCCTTCTGATCGGCTTCGGGCAGCTTGCGCTCGGCGATCTTGTCGAGGCTTTCCTGGACGCTGGCGGTGGTGGGGGCTTCAGCGGCGGCGACCGCCAGGGGAAGGCAAAGGCACAGCCCGAGCAGGGCTGTGCGAAGGTGCAGGCGAAAGGACATAGGCAGACTACTTGTGGATCAGGCAGAAACGAAGTTTAGAGGAACAATCCTGGTCCTGGTCGCGATCCTTCGGGGAATCTGACGCCCACTTTCTGAATCTTGTTCCCGTCCATGGTCGCCACGGTCCAGATCGTGCCATGCCATTCGACCTGGTCGCCTACCACTGGCGCGCCTCCGACCTTCTGTCGGATGAACTGCGCCAGCGGCATGTGGGCATCCTGGCTGTCGACGTTGAGACCGTAGAGCGATGCCACGGCGCCGAGTTCGGCATCGCCTTCGAGCACGAAGTCGCCGAAGAAGCGCAGGTCCAGCCCGCGCTGGGGTGCCTGGCTGAAGAGTTTGCCCAGTGCAGGCAGGTTGTGCTCATGCCCGATCACGCACAGCATGTCGTCCACTTCCAGCACCGTACTGCCCGAAGGGTGTAGCAATTGTTCGCCACGGAACAGCGCGGCGATGCGCGTGCCCTCTGGCATCTTCAGCTCCCTCAGCGCTGCGCCAATGCACCACTTTTCGGCACCCAGGCGATAGACGAACATCTCCCATTCGCTGGTGATGTGCACTTCCAGTGCCGAGCGTGAAATGGGCGCCGGGTCTGGCGGGACCGTCACCTTGAGCAGTTTGGCCATCCAGGGCAGGCTGGTGCCCTGCACCAGCAGCGAAACCAGGACGATGAAGAACGCCAAGTTGAAGAACAGCTGAGCGTCTGGCAGGCCGGCCATCAACGGGAATACCGCCAGGATGATGGGCACGGCGCCGCGCAGGCCCACCCAGGAAATGAAGGCCTTCTCGCGGTCGTGGAACGCCTTGAAGGGGAGCAGTGCGGCGACCACCGACAAGGGGCGTGCGACCAGAATCATCCACAGGGCAAGGCCCAGTGCCGGCAGGGCGATAGGCAGCAGATCGTGAGGCGTCACCAACAGGCCCAGCACCAAGAACATCCCGATCTGGGCCAGCCACGCCATGCCGTCGAGCATGTGCAGAATGCCGTGGCGGCTGCGGATCGGCTTGTTGCCCAGCACCAGCCCGCACAGGTAGACCGCCAGGAAACCACTGCCATGCAGGGCGTTGGTCAGCGAGAAGACCACCAGGCCACCGGCCACGACCAGAATCGGGTACAGGCCGCCTGCCAGGTTGATGCGGTTGACCAGCTGCAGCATCACCCAGCCGCCGCCCAGCCCCAGCAGCCCGCCGATGCCGAACTCGCGCAGCAGGTGGCCCAGCAGGCTCCAGTGCAGCCCGGTCTGGCCGCTGGCGATCATGTCGATGAGGGTCACGGTGAGGAACACCGCCATCGGGTCGTTGCTACCCGATTCGATTTCCAGCGTGGCGGTGACCCGTTCGTTCAGGCCTTTACCGCCCAGCAGTGAAAAGACCGCCGCGGCATCGGTGGAGCCCACGATGGCGCCAATCAGCAAGCCCTGGATCAGGCTCAGGTCGAACAACCAGGCCGCCACCATGCCGGTCAGCGCCGTGGTGATCATGACCCCGACCGTTGCCAGCGAAAGCGCCGGCCACAAGGCAACCCGGAAGCTTGCTACCCGCGTGCGCAGACCACCGTCGAGCAGGATCACGGCAAGCGCGAGGTTGCCCACCAAGTAGGCGGTCGGGTAGTTGTTGAAAATGATGCCACCCCCGTCCACGCCAGCGATCATGCCGACGGCCAGGATAATGACCAGAATCGGGATGCCGAGCCGCGACGACAGCGAACTGACCAGGATGCTTGCCCCTACCAGCAATGCGCCGATCAGGAACAGGCTATTGATGGTACTGGCATCCAAAGGCAGGTACTCCGGGACAACGAGGAGGGAAGACGTGGTAGCGCGTATTCGATGTTTGCTAGCAGGTCGCGTGCCAACCGATTCTAACCTGATGAATTGGCAGCCTGTAAAGCGTTTCTGAAGATGTAGGCAAGCCAGCCCGCAGCGCGAACCGCTCTCCTCAAAGAAGAGGGCCGCGAGTGCGGCCCTCGTGCAATCAACCGTGGTTCTTGCCCAGCAGCGCGTGATACAGCTCGGTGTCTCCCAGAATGCCCACGACTTTGTCGTTTTCCTGCAGCACCAGCTTGTTGCCGGTCTGGTAGCGAATCTGCAGGGCCTCACGCATGCCGATGTCGGCATGCACCAGGGTTGGCCTGCGGCTCAGGCCTTCCACTGCCTGCCCTGGCGCCCAGTTCTGCATCTCCAGGCCATTCTGGCCTTGCCGCGCACGCTTGATCGAATTGCCTTCACCCAGGTCCAGCCACGAGTCGCCGCCGGGGTCCAGGCAGACCGAACCGTTGACGCGCTTGCAGTTGTCCAGCGAGCGCATCAGGCTGCGTCCGCACAGCACGTTCAGCGGGTTGGTATGGGCCACGAAGGTGCGCACGTATTCATCGGCCGGGTTCAGCACGATTTCCTCGGGCTTGCTGTACTGGATGATCCGTCCGTCCTTCATGATCGCGATCCGGCTGCCCAGCTTGAGCGCCTCGTCCAGGTCGTGGCTGACGAAGACGATGGTCTTGTTCAGCTGGCTCTGCAGGGTCAGCAATTCGTCCTGAAGGCCTTGGCGGATCAAAGGGTCCAGGGCCGAGAACGGTTCGTCCATCAGCAGGATGTCGGCGTCCATGGCCAGCGCACGTGCCAGGCCTACGCGCTGTTGCATGCCGCCGGACAATTCATCGGGCTTCTTGTTGCGCCACTGGGCCAGGCCTACCAGTTCGAGTTTTTCGTCGACCAGCTTGCGCCGTTCCTTCTCGGGGCGGCCCTGCATTTCCAGGCCGAAGCTGATGTTCTCGCGCACCGTGAGCCAAGGCATCAGGGCGAACTTCTGGAACACCATGGCGATACGCTTGGTGCGCATCATCTTCAGTTCAGCCGGGGTGCAGTGGGCGATATCGATGTGCTTGCCTTCGTGCTCCACGAACAGCTTGCCGCGGCTCACGGTGTTCAGCCCGTTGATACAGCGCAGCAGGCTGGACTTGCCCGAACCGGAAAGGCCCATGAGCACGCAGATCTCGCCTTTCTGGATGTCCAGGTTGGCTTTTTCTACGCCGACCACAAGGCCGGTCTGCTTGAGAATTTCTTCGCGGGTCTTGCCCTGGTCCAGCAACGACAGCGCTTCGCGTGGCTTGTTGGAGAAGATGACGTCGACGTCTTCGAATCGAATGATACTCATGCTTCACTCCTGGCCGGCAGCTCCGGTTGCTTGCAGATACGGTCGAGCATGATCGCCAGCAGCACGATTGCCAGGCCCGCTTCGAAGCCCAGGGAAATATCGGCGGTGTTCAGTGCGTTGACCACAGGTTTGCCCAGGCCGTCGGCGCCCACCAGGGCGGCGATCACCACCATCGACAGCGACAGCATGATGCATTGGGTGACGCCTGCGGCGATGCTCGGCATCGCATGGGGCAGTTCGATACGGGTGAGCAGTTGACGGCGCGAGCAGCCAAAGGCCTTGCCGGCGTCCATCAGTTCCTGGGGTACATCGCAGATGCCCAGGTAGGTCAGGCGGATGGGGGCGGCGATGGCGAACACGACCGTCGAGATCAACCCAGGCACCACGCCCAGGCCGAACAGGGTAAGGGTAGGGATCAGGTAGACGAAGGTGGGGACCGTCTGCATCAGGTCGAGCACCGGCCGCATGGCGGTGTAGAACATCGGCTTGTGTGCGGCGACGATACCCAGCGGCACGCCGATAGCCACGCAGACCACGGTGGCGAAGCTGACCTGGGCCAGGGTTTCCATGGTTTCCTGCCAGTAGCCCAGGTTGAGGATCAGCAGGAAGGACAATCCGACGAAGGCGGTCAATGCCCACTTGCGCTGGATCAAGTGCGCCAGTGCAGCGAACAGGGCGATGAGCACGAGCGGGTTGAACCAGGTCAGGGTACTGGTGACGCCATGGATCATGAACTCCAGGCCTTGGGCGATGGCGTCGAAATAATTCGCGCCGTGCTGGGTCAGCCACTCGACGAACGAGGACATGTATTGGCCCAGGGGTATTTTCTGATCGATAAGCATGATAGCGAGCTTCCACCTGCGTAGATTGAAATCAACCCGGGGCGGGCACGGTCCTGCCCCGAGGTAGCGCTACTGCGTAGTTCGGTTATTGCGTCAGCTTGGCCTTGGCCGCCTCCAGGCCAGGTTTGCCATCCACAGTGGTCACGCCTGCCAGCCAGGTGTCCAGCTTGCCGGGATTGTCCTTGAGCCATTTGCGCGCAGCGGCGTCAGGCTTCATCTTGTCGTCCAGGACATAGCCCATCATGGTGCTTTCGTCCTTGAGCTCGAACGACAGGTTCTTCAACAGTTGGCCGACGTTGCTGCATTCCTGCGCATACCCCTTGCGGGTATTGGTGTACACCGTCGCCTTGCCAAAATCGGGGCCGAAGAACTCATCGCCACCGGTCAGGTACTGCATCTTGAACCGGGTGTTCATCGGGTGCGGCTCCCATCCCAGGAATGCGATGGCCTCGCCACGTTTCTGCGAGCGGTCCACCTGGGAAAGCATGCCGGCCTCGCTGGACTGGATAATCTTGAAGCCGGCGTCCTTCAGGCCGAAGGCGTTCTTGTCGATCATGCTCTGGATGGTGCGGTTGCCATCGTTGCCCGGCTCGATCCCGTAGATCTTGCCGCCTAGCTCATCCTTGAACTTGGGAATGTCGCTGAAATCCTTCAAACCCTTGTCGTACAGGGCTTGCGGTACTGCGAGCGTATACTTGGCGTTTTCCAGGTTGGCGCGCAGGGTTTCGACCGTACCGGCGTCGCGGTACTGCTTGATGTCGTTCTCCATGGTCGGCATCCAGTTGCCGAGAAACACGTCCAGGTCCTTACCGGCCGCCAGCGACTTGTAGGTCACCGGCACCGAGATCATGGTGGTGTGCGTCTTGTAGCCCAGGGCGTCGAGCACAGCGCTGGTGGTGGCCGTGGTTACCGTGATGTCGGTCCAGCCGACATCCGAAAACCGCACCGTCTGGCACTGCTCGGGTTCTGCGGCCTGGGCCAGTACCGGTGCGGACAGCAACGCGACCAGCAACAGCGAGGGTGAACCTTTCATGGGTGGACTCCTGTGATTTTGTCTTCGGGTTCGCGTGGTTCGTCGGACGTTCTGAGGGTCCGATCGATCAGGCCTGCAGAGGGCAGGTTGCGTGGCCGTGCTTTACGAGTCGCTTTCGATAATCCTCCAGCGCCGGGCAATCGCCTACTGGTGGAGTCGTATCCAGTACGCAACGGGTCGCATCCAGTATGGGCAATGTCGCTTATGGATTCTTCTACCCATCCTGCCGCTTTTTTGCGTCACCAAGGCACCGGAAAGCGGCGCACTGAGCCTGCAAAACAGGCGGCGCGGCTGGACAAGACTACGTCGGTTGCAGACGGCGAGCAGGGTGGCAAAAGCCCGATGATGCGTGCATTGAAGGCGGCCTGCAGTCCAGCCTAGCAGCTGCCCCGCCCTGCGCATTGCGCGTACAGACAAGCCCAGCAAGAGGTGATTCGACAATGGCCATCAGCGTGTTCGACCTGTTCAAGATCGGTGTCGGGCCTTCCAGCTCGCATACCGTCGGCCCCATGCGAGCCGGTGCCCTGTTTGTCCAGGGGCTGCGCGAGCGCGGCGAGCTGGAACAGGTTAAGCGGATCGAGGTGCGCCTGTATGGCTCGCTGTCGGCTACCGGTATCGGCCATGGAACCGACAACGCCACCATCATGGGGCTGATGGGCGAATGGCCAGACGCCATCGACCCTACCCAGATTGTCCCGCGTATCGCCGACCTGCGCGAAACCCAAGTGCTCAAACTCGATAACCGCCTGCCCATCGATTTCATCTGGGCCCGTGACATGCTGCTGCTTGACGAGAACCTGCCTTACCACCCGAACGCCATGACCCTTGTGGCAGAAGGCGAGCAGGGCGAAATTCACCGAGATACCTACTACTCAGTCGGCGGTGGCTTCGTGGTCGATGCCGCCCAGGCCGCCAGTGGCGTGCTGGACGCCGACCAGACCGTGCTGCCGTACGATTTCAACAGCGCGGCCGAGCTGTTGCGCCTGTGCAAGCAAAACGACCTGAGTGTGTCGCAATTGATGATGGCCAATGAACGGGTCTGGCGCAGCGAGGCAGAAATTCGGGCCGGCCTGCACACGCTTTGGGATGCCATGCAGGAGTGCGTCAACAATGGGCTCAAGTACGAAGGCACGCTGCCGGGCGGGCTGAATGTCCGTCGTCGTGCTGCCAAGCTGCACCGCAGCCTGCAGGAAATCGGCAAGCCCAACGTGATCGGCTCGACCATGAGCGCCATGGAGTGGGTCAACCTGTTCGCCTTGGCCGTGAACGAGGAAAACGCCGCAGGCGGGCGCATGGTCACCGCGCCTACCAATGGCGCGGCCGGCATCATTCCGGCGGTGCTGCACTACTACATGCGCTTTAGTGACGAGGTGGACGAGTCCAGCGTGGTGGATTTCTTCCTGGCGGCCGCCGCCGTGGGCATCCTGTGCAAGAAGAACGCCTCGATCTCAGGGGCCGAGGTGGGCTGTCAGGGTGAGGTGGGCTCGGCCTGCGCCATGGCCGCTGCAGGACTTGCTCAGGTACTGGGCGCTACCCCGCCCCAGGTTGAAAACGCAGCCGAGATTGCCCTGGAACACAATTTAGGCCTGACGTGCGACCCGGTAGGCGGACTGGTGCAGGTGCCCTGCATCGAGCGCAATGCAATTGCTGCAGTGAAAGCCATCAACGCTGTGCAGATGGCGTTGCGTGGTGATGGCGAGCATTTCATCTCCCTCGACCAGGTGATCCGCACCATGCGTGATACAGGTGCCGACATGCACGACAAGTACAAGGAAACCTCGCGCGGCGGCCTTGCCGTCAGCGCCATCGAGTGCTGATGCACTTCTTCGACCTGCGGTGTCATCGTCGAGCGATCGGCGCTGGCACCACGCTCATCATAACGGTGCAAAGCACCACCTCGTGACCTTAAAACGTGCAAGACGATGCCTACCGTCAGTCGGATGTCGCGATCGGTGCAGGCGTTGTCGGTGACACTCAAGAGTGTCGTTTCTGGGCAACTTGGGTAATGCGTGTCACCAAAGTGCTCAGGGGTGACACGCATGCCGCCTAGAACGCCTGTTTGAGGGCTGTAACAGACTTGTAGGAAAGTCCTGATTTTGACGACGGAGTAGGTCGTTTTCAGGTTTTTTCGGATAGCTGTTCAATTTCAGGCACGGCGTTTGCGTAGTGATAGACAACCAAGCCCCGTGGACGACCCCGGGGCAATAACAAGAAATCAGTGTCCGCCTGAGGCACGCCCTGCATTTGTGTGAGGAGAAATCGCGATGACGTCGTACACCTCCGGGAACCCAACCCAGAACCGCACAACCCCCCAGTCCATCGGGTTTCTTCTCCTGGACAACTTCACCCTCATTTCTCTGGCGTCGGCGGTCGAGCCCCTGCGCATGGCCAACCAGCTGTCCGGCCGCGAGCTGTACCGCTGGCATACCCTGACCGTCGATGGCGGCCAGGTCTGGGCCAGCGACGGCTTGCAGATCACACCCGATGCCGCCATGCACAGCGCGCCCCCCATGGACACGGTCATCGTCTGTGGCGGTGTGGGTATCCAGCGCACCGTGACGCGTGAGCACGTGACCTGGCTGCAAGCCCAGGCTCGCCAGTCGCGCCGCCTTGGGGCGGTGTGCACCGGCAGCTGGGCGCTGGCCTGTGCCGGCCTGCTCGACGGCTTCGATTGCAGCGTGCACTGGGAATGCCTGGCGGCCATGCAAGAGGCCTACCCACGGGTCAACATGAGCACGCGCCTGTTCACGCTCGACCGCAACCGCTTCACCAGCTCTGGCGGCACCGCGCCGTTGGACATGATGCTGCACTTGATCAGCCGCGATCATGGTCGGGAATTGTCGGCGGCCATTTCCGAGATGTTCGTCTACGAGCGCATCCGTAACGAGCAGGATCACCAGCGCGTACCGCTCAAGCACATGCTGGGCACCAATCAGCCGAAACTGCAGGAAATCGTCGCCCTGATGGAAGCCAACCTCGAGGAGCCGATCGACCTGGACGAACTCGCCGTCTACGTATCCGTGTCGCGTCGGCAGCTGGAGCGGCTGTTCCAGAAGTATCTGCACTGCTCGCCTTCGCGCTATTACCTCAAGCTGCGGCTGATACGCGCACGCCAGTTGCTCAAGCAGACGCCGATGTCGATCATCGAGGTGGCTTCGGTCTGCGGCTTCGTGTCCACGCCGCACTTCTCCAAGTGCTACCGCGAATACTTCGGCATTCCACCGCGCGACGAGCGTGTTGGCTCCAATACCACCCAGCAGGTGGCGATGATGCCGATTCCACAGGCCATCACCCTGTCGCCCCACAGTGGTCCGATGGCGGCATTGAGCCAGGCGCGTAATGAGTCAACGTTTGCCAGTGTAAGGCTCTAAGGGTTCAGGGCTGCGCTGCAGCCCGTTCGCCGGCATCGCGCGGCCCCTCTAGGGGCCGGCTTGCCGACGATCACGCCGGCATCGGAGCAATCGCTCAGGCGCGCTTGTTGAATTGCGCCAAGGCTGGCAGCAGCTGTTTATCAATCGCCTGCCGCACGGCCGGTAACAGGGTGGCGCTGCCCGCGTACATCTGCTCGACCATCCCCTTGAGCGCCCGCGCATTCGGTTCGGTGAGCCCGCGTACTACGGCCTCACACGCCTGCTCGGCGCTGGCACCGGCCGGAATGTCGAACCCGCGTGCCCGCAGGTGGCCCGCCAGGTCGTCTTGATCAATCAAATCGGCATGCATCATGGCTGTTGTCCCTTTTATCGCATAGAGAGTGCTGCAGTGATCACGACCGATTCTGTGGCGCCGCCGTCATGCTCGCAACCTCGAAAGGGCAGAGTGGCCGCTTTGGCTATGAACAGGTCGTTTCCGGCTAAATCCGCTGCCCAGGAACTGCGCACACTCTAGTCATCTACCGCTACGGAGGGTTTGGTCACCCTCACTCGTGCACAGTGGATGTTGCTCGCTCTTGGCCCCGGATGCTCACGGCTTTCCGGGGTTATTTTTTTGCAGATCACCTATCCATTTTCAATCGCTCGCAAGACCCTAGCCGTTCGCTGGAAGGCGGATCACCCGCCCGGTATAGGCGTTGGCCGGTACAGGCCCCTGAGCATTGAGGGTGGCGGCCAGGGCAGCGCTGCTGCGCTGACTGAAGGGTGCGGATTTCGGCCCCGCGAGGTCCACATGCAGCAGCATCTGTTCGCTCGCCGCCAATGGATCTCCAAACCCCGCGCGGTGCAGGCTGTGGTAGACATGCAGGCGCTTGCGGTCAAAACCGACGATGTGCGTCTGCACCCACACCTCGGTGCCGAGCTTTACCTCGTGCAAGTAGTTGATGTGCGCCTCGAGCGTGAACAGAGAGTTGCCACCCTGCCCACGGCTTTCGGCATCCAGCCCAATGCGCTCCATCAGCGCGTCGGTGGCGTAGCTGAATATCAGCAGGTAGAACGCATCACGCAGGTGACCGTTGTAATCGACCCAGTCTTCCAGCACTTGGGTCCGGTAGGTGATCAATGCAGGCATCGTGCTCTCCTCAGTCGCTGAACGACATGCCATGGTTGGCTTTGCTGGTGCTCACCGCTTCCAGCACCGCCAGCAGCGTGTCATCCCGGTAGCGTTCCAGCGCGGCGATGCTGCGATCACCCAGTTGCTGCGACGTACCCTCCACCACATCGTCGATCAGTTTGTCGGTCAGCTCAGGCGCCGGCAGGTAGGTCCACGGCAGCTTCAGTGCCGGCCCGAATTGCGACATGAAGTGACGCATGCCGGCATCGCCACCGGCCAGGGTGTAGGTCAGGAAGGTGCCCATGAACGACCAGCGCAGGCCCGCGCCAAAACGGATGGCGTCGTCGATTTCACCCGTGGTGGCGACCCCGTCGTTGACCAGGTGCAGCGCCTCGCGCCACAGCGCTTCGAGTAACCGGTCGGCGATGAAACCGGGGACTTCCTTGCGTACGTGCAGTGGCCGCATGCCAAGGGCGGTATAAACAGTGCTGGCCGCCTCGATGGCCTGCGGCGCAGTCTGCTTGCCGCCGACGATCTCGACCAATGGCAGCAGGTACACCGGGTTGAAAGGATGGCCTACCACACAGCGCTCAGGGTGAACGGCCGAGGCGTAGAACTCGCTGGGCAACAAGCCCGACGTGCTGCTGGCAATAATTGCATCGGGTTTGGCAGCGGCGCTGATCCGTGCATGCAAATCGAGCTTCAGGTCCAGCCGCTCAGGCGCGCTTTCCTGGATGAAATCAGCCTCGCGCACGCACGTTTCAACGGTATCGACAAAGGTCAGGCGGGCTTGCGATGCGCCTGGCGCAAGGCCCTGTTTCTCCAAGGCAGGCCAGGCGTTGGCGATGCGTTTGCGCAGGGCCTGTTCGGCGCCTGGCGCCGGGTCCCAGGCGATCACGTCCAGGCCATGGGCGAGGGCGCGTGCAACCCAGCCGCTGCCGATCACGCCGCTGCCCAACGCGGCAAATGTCTTGATGTCAGTGATGAAGGTCATGCAGGTCTCCAGAAGCGATCAGCGACGGTTCAGGTTCATCTTTGCCCGGCCTTCTGCGGGGCTCAGGACACGGGCACCCAGGCGCGAAATGATCTCTACCGCGCGCTCGACCAACTGGCCGTTGCTCGCCAGTACGCCACGGTCCAGGTACAGGTTGTCTTCCAGGCCGACTCGCACGTTACCGCCGAGCAACACGGCCTGCGCGGCCATGGGCATCTGCATGCGGCCGATGCCAAAGCCGGCCCAGGTGACATCGGCGGGCAGGTTATCGACCATAGCTTTCATGGTGGTGGTGTCAGCCGGTGCGCCCCACGGTATTCCCAGGCACAGCTGGAACAAGGGGTTGTCGAGCAGCCCTTCCTTCATCATTTGCTTGGCGAACCACAGGTGGCCGGTATCGAAAATTTCCAGCTCTGCCTTGACCCCCAGCTCCGTAATGCGCCGGGCACCGGCGCGTAGTTGCGCGGGCGTGGAAACGTAGATGGAATTGCCGTCACCGAAATTGAGGGTGCCGCAGTCCAGGGTGCAGATTTCCGGTAATAACGCCTCGACGTGGGCCAGGCGTTCGAGCGGGCCGATCAGGTCAGTGCCCTGCCCGAATGCCATGGGGTTTTCATCGGGCCCGATTTCCAGGTCGCCGCCCATGCCGGCAGTGAGGTTGACGATGATGTCCACGTCGGCTTCGCGAATGCGCTCCATGACTTCGCGATACAGGGCGACATCACGGCTGAAGCGCCCCGTCTGCGGGTCGCGTACGTGGCAGTGGACCACTGTGGCGCCGGCCTTGGCGGCTTCCACGGCCGCTGCAGCGATCTGCTTCGGCGTGACGGGGACCAGATGGCTTTTTGAGGCAGTGTCGCCGGCGCCGGTCAGGGCGCACGTAATGATGACGTCGTGGTTCATGGGGGATCCTGTGCGATCTGTTGTGGGCTTTTCGCCGGCAAGCCGACCCCTGCAAGGTTCTGGACGAACCTTGGTGTCCGTGGATCTGTAGGGGCTGGTTTGTCGGTGATGGGGCGGTTTCAGTTGGCGGTAAGCTTGAGATTGTCGGCGGCCGGTTTGCCATCGAAGGTGGTTACACCCTCAAGCCAGCGGGCCTTGTCCTCGGGGTGGTCCTTGAGCCATTGGCGCGCCGATTCCAGCGGGTCCTTGTGATCGAGCAATGGCTGCATCATGCGGCTCTCGTCTTCGGCGCTGAAACTCAGGTTGGCCAGCAGGCGGTTGGCATTGGGGCAGCGCGCTGCATAATCGGGTGCGGTGACGGTCCACACCGTCGCGCGGCCTTCGTCCGGGCCGAGCGCGTCCTGGCTGTCCCCGAGGTACACCATGTCGATGTTCACGTTCATGGGGTGTGGGGTCCAGCCGAAGAACACCACGGCTTCCTTGCGCCGTACTGCCCGGTCCACGGCGGCCAGCATGCCCGCTTCGCTGGACTCGACCAGCTGGAATTTGCCCAGGCCGAACTGGTTCTTGGCAATCATGGCCTTGATTTGGGTGTTGGCGCCCGAACCCGGCTCGATGCCATAGAGCTTGCCTCCAAGCTCCTTCTCGAATTTATGGATGTCGGCGAAGGTGCGCAGCCCCTTGTCGGCCAGGTATTTGGGCACTGCCAAGGTGGCCCGGGCATCTTCGAGGCTGGCCTTGTCCATGACTTTGACCTGCCCGGCATCGATGAAGGGGGTGATGGTCTGGGTCATGATCGGGTTCCAGTAGCCCAGGAACATGTCCAGGCGTTTGTCGCGAATGCCAGCGAAGATGATCTGCTGCGACGCGCTGGTTTGCTTGGTGGTGTAACCCAGGCCATCGAACAAAGCCTGGGCGATGGCGCTGGTCGCGATCACATCGGTCCAGTTGACCACGCCCAGACGGACATTCTTGCAAGCAGCGGCATCGGCGGCGTAAAGCGAGGGGGTAGCAAGGCTGGTCAGGGCCAAGGTCAACAGGCTGCGGCGGATCAAGCTGTGCATGGTGGCTCTCCATCGGCAGTGCATATTTTTATGGGGGCGGCCTCTGCGGACCGTGTGAACACGCTACGCTGGTGGCACTATTGAAAATCGCACGCCGGCGACCAACATTTGCACGCAGGCGACCTGTTCGCTGGGGCATGCCATGGCGCGGATCATCCACTTTCTGTTGTTGCCCGGTTTCTCTGCCATGGGGTTCATCAGTGCCCTGGAGCCCCTGCGCGTGGCCAACAGGTTCAAAGCCCAGGCATACCACTGGCAGGTATTGAGCCTGGATGGGAGCGCCGTGAACGCCAGCAACGGCATGTCAGTCAATGCCGATGCAGCGTTGGGCGCGCAAACGCCCTGCAGTACATTGCTGATCGTGGCAGGCTTCGAACCCCTGGGCTGCTACGCCCCAAAGCTTCAGCAAAGCCTGCGCCGCCTGGCTCACGAGGGCGTCATGCTAGGCGGTATCGATACCGGCGCTGTGGTGCTGGCCGAGGCAGGCTTGCTCGATGGTCATCGTGCGACCGTGCATTGGGAGGCGCTGGATGCGTTCAGGGAAAACTATCCCAGCCTGCATGCCACCCAGGAGCTGTTCGAAATTGACCGGCAACGCATCACCTGTGCGGGCGGGACCGCTTCGATCGACTTGATGCTCGATCTGATCGCCCAGGCCCATGGCGCCGAGCTCGCTGTGCAAGTTTCCGAGCAGTTCGTGTTGAGCCGTATTCGACCGCGCCAAGATCATCAGCGCATGCAGATTGCTGCACGCTATGGCATCAGCAACCGCAAGCTGGTGCAGGTGATCACAGAGATGGAAAAGCATACCGAACACCCGCTTGGTACAACAGAATTGGCCGCGCGCGTGATGATCACGCGTCGTCAGATGGAGCGCCTGTTCAGGTTGCATCTCAACGATACGCCCAGCGGTTTTTACCTTGGCCTGCGCCTGGACAAGGCTCGCCAGTTGCTGCGCCAGACCCAGATGACGATCACCCAGGTCAGCGTGGCATGCGGTTTTGAACTGCCGTCGTACTTTACCCGACGTTACAAGCGCCGCTTCGGGTGCTGCCCACGCGAAGAGCGCAAGTTCGTGAAGTCGTCTCCACCGAATTAGAGGTGATCGATGCTGCTATGCGCTTCGAGACGTCGTTCTACGCAGTCTCTGTACAGCGCTGCGTATTCATCGACAAGCCGGATACCCAAGTGATCCAGTTCAAGCAACGCCTTGGTTCGACTCGTATCTGGGTTGGTCGAGCAGGCCATGTGCAGAACGATGGCCACGGGCCGTGCCGCCTCGTCAGTGTCGAAGTCGATGAGCATGTGTGAGCTTGCCGATCGAATCTTCAACAAGGCCGGGTCTGGCTGCTTCAGTCCCTGCAGAATGTCGTTGCCCACACGTTGGAACTTGAGATTCTTGCCTTGGGGAGCGGGGATCCAACCTGAGAAGATGTCTTCGAAAACTGCCTCGGTGGGCACGTACGGTATTGTTCTGGTGGTCCGCTCGAATAACAAGGCGCCGTAGCGCTCCAGGTTGGTTAGAAAATGCTCGAACCAGCGTTGGCTGTCCAGGTGTTGATTGTGGACAAGGTTGGCTTCCAACTGCGCCACGCGCAGGCAGCCCTGCAGGTCCTCGTAAGGGTGGCTGACAACTTCCATGGGCATTAGATAGGCCTTCGGCAAACAGGGAAGCTTGGCGCCGCAGCGCGGCGCCAGGGCTTGTTCAGATGTCCAGGGCCAGAATATCGACGGCCTGGCTGGCCAGTTTCAGCCTGACCGCTTCGCGCATGGCATTGAAGTGGCGGATGCTGAAGGAACCCTGCTGCGAGGCGCGATACACACGGGTATTGGACTTGTCGAGGGTGCGGCCAGTGGCGCCGGCAGTCTTCTCGGCTTTGTCGTAGCTCAGTTGAACACTGGTCATGTGCATGATCGGCAGCCCCTGTGGCGACATTTCGCAGGTCGAAATCTGCACGGTGCTGGATTTACCGGAAACGCTCGCGGCGCTTTCTTCCAGCAACTGCTGGGCCTTGGGTGTCTTGACGATCACTTCGAAAGAGCGTTTGACGCAGCGGTTCAGACGATGGTTGTGGCCAATCTGCACCGAGACGATTTCTGGCACCAGGGTTGCCAGGGTATGGGTGTCCTTGTCGACCGCCTCTTCCACATGGGCGGCGCCGGTCAGCGTCCAGCCGAACTTGCCGAGCCCATCATTGTAGAAGTTGTACCACTCGCGCTGCTGCGTTTCCTTGTCGAACTTCTTGTTCGCCGACAGGTTCATCAGGCGCATGCCGTCCAGCACGTCTTCAGCGACGCTGGCCGGTACGTCTGGTGCGAAGATGCACACAGTGTTTGCCACCATGACGGCCCGCTCTTCGCCTTCTTTCTTCAAGGCAGCGATGGCACTGTCCATGTCGGTTTTCGTGAGGTTCACGGTCATATCTGCGACTCCTGTTAAGTGGGTGAAGCGCCTTGGATAAGGGCACTTGGCACTCACTTTGATACGAGCCAGCTTGATGAATAAGCCGCAAACTTTTCCTAACCAGGCAGTCCTACTCTACTGTTGCAGAATCGATTGCAGGTATTCGGACCGGTCATCAGTGCGCTGCGCGACGCAGGTGTCCCAGGCTGCCTGGTAAGCCTTGCCGTTGGTGGGCAGGGCGAAGGTTTCCGCCTTGCAATCGGCATCGCGAAGCTGCGTCCATAGCCCCTGAGCCTGTTTCAAGCGCTCGATCATCGTTGCTGCAATGCCGCCTTTGTCGTCAAACGCGTCGTGAATGCGCTGGAGAAGTTCGTCATAGGCCGATTTTAGCTCCCGTTCGGAAGCTTGCTTGTTGAACGCTGCGCAGGCATGGGCTTGCGCCTCTGTCTCGACGTTATCGCATGGGGTATTTTCCTCCTCACCGGCCTGGGCTGCTGCCGCCACCGCCAGCAGTACCACTGCTGCCATCGCTTTCATTCGCTGTTTCCTCCATCGACTGACGAATGCCGACGATTCTCGCGCACTCTCGGCGCGTACGGTATCACCTGGGCAAATTGTTCATCAAAGGACCCTCCATGGTCGTTATCGAGACTGTGTCTCATCGCCACAGACCGCGCCAGAGCGCGCGTTGTCGCGCATTGACGCTTTCGGCAAACCCCCTGTCGTTTTTGCATCGGGGCGCCTCGGGGCACAGGCATATGCTGGCCCCAAAGCGCCGGCACAAGGTTTGGCGCCAGCCCATTCAATAAAAGGGGACGCCTGATGAGCCCAGCCGAATTACACGCCGACAGCATCGTCATCGATGGCCTGATCATCGCCAAGTGGAACCGCGAGCTGTTCGAGGATATGCGCAAAGGTGGCCTTACCGCCGCCAACTGCACCGTGTCGGTTTGGGAAGGTTTCAAGGCCACCGTCGACCAGATCGCCGCCAGCCAGAAGCTTATCCGCGAGAACAGCGACCTGGTGATGCCCGTGCGCACCACCGCCGATATTCGCAAGGCCAAGGAACTGGGCAAGACCGGTATCCTCTTCGGCTTCCAGAACGCCCATGCCTTCGAAGATCAGATCGGTTACGTGGAGGTGTTCAAGCAGCTGGGCGTGGGCATCGTGCAGATGTGCTACAACACCCAGAACCTGGTGGGCACCGGCTGCTACGAGCGCGACGGCGGCCTGTCAGGCTTCGGTCGCGAGATCGTTGCCGAAATGAACCGCGTCGGCATCATGTGCGACTTGTCCCACGTCGGGTCCAAAACCTCCGAGGAAGTCATCCTCGAATCGAAAAAGCCGGTGTGCTACTCCCACTGCTTGCCATCGGGCCTCAAGGAGCACCCTCGCAACAAGTCCGATGAGGAACTGAAGTTCATCGCCGACCACGGTGGTTTCGTTGGCGTGACCATGTTTGCACCGTTCCTGGCCAAGGGGATCGACTCGACCATCGACGATTATGCCGAGGCCATCGAGTACACCATGAACATCGTGGGTGAAGATGCCATCGGCATCGGTACCGACTTCACCCAAGGTCACGGCAAGGAATTCTTCGAATACCTCACCCACGACAAGGGCTACGCCCGTCGCCTGACCAACTTCGGCAAGATCATCAACCCACTGGGCATTCGTACCGTGGGCGAGTTCCCCAACCTCACCGAGACTTTGCTCAAACGTGGCCACTCCGAGCGCGTGGTTCGCAAGATCATGGGCGAGAACTGGGTCAACGTGTTGAAAGACGTCTGGGGCGAATAAGCCGCTCTCCAAGCTTCAAGCCCCTGCCAGCAACGCCGGGGCAACCCAATAAAAATTTTTTCTGGAGTTGAGTTTCCATGGCCAAGATCGCCCCGCAATTGCCAATCGAAGTCGACAGCGAGACCGGTGTCTGGACCAGCGACGCCTTGCCGATGCTGTACGTGCCACGCCATTTCTTCGTCAACAACCACATGGGCATCGAAGAGGTCCTGGGCGCCGACAAGTACGCCGAAATTCTCTACAAGGCCGGTTACAAGTCGGCGTGGCACTGGTGCGAGAAGGAAGCCGAGTGCCATGGCCTGGAAGGGGTCGCGGTCTTTGAGCACTACATGAAACGCCTGAGCCAGCGCGGCTGGGGGCTGTTCGAGATTCAGGACATCGATCTGGACAAGGGCACGTGCAGCGTCAAGCTCAAGCACTCGGCTTTCGTCTATGTCTATGGCAAGTGCGGCCGCAAGGTCGACTACATGTTCACTGGCTGGTTCGCCGGTGCCATGGACCAGATTCTCGCTGCCCGCGGCAGCTCGATCCGCACTGTTGCCGAGCAGGTATATGGCGGGTCGGAAGAAGGCCACGAAGATGGCCTGTTCGTAACGAAGCCGTTGTAAGCCGGAGATAGCGTCATGGCATTCGAAGCAATGTTCCAGCCGATCCAGATCGGCAAACTGACCGTCCGCAACCGCGTGCTCAGCACCGCGCACGCCGAGGTCTACGCCACTGACGGCGGCATGACGACCGACCGCTATGTGAAGTATTACGAAGAGAAGGCCAAGGGTGGCATCGGCTTGGCCATCTGCGGCGGCTCGTCCGTGGTGGCCATCGACAGTCCGCAGGAATGGTGGTCGTCGGTCAACCTGTCCACCGACCGTATCATTCCGCACTTCCAGAACCTGGCCGACGCCATGCACAAGCATGGCGCCAAGATCATGATCCAGATTACCCACATGGGTCGTCGTTCGCGCTGGGATGGCTTCAACTGGCCGACCCTGATGTCGCCCTCGGGCATCCGCGAACCGGTGCACCGCGCCACCTGCAAGACCATCGAGGTGGAAGAGATCTGGCGTGTGATCGGTAACTATGCGCAGGCGGCCCGCCGTGCCAAGGAAGGTGGCCTCGATGGCGTCGAGCTGTCGGCGGTGCACCAGCACATGATCGACCAGTTCTGGAGCCCGCGCGTCAACAAGCGTACCGACGAGTGGGGCGGCAGCTTCGAAGGCCGCATGAAGTTCGGCCTGGAAGTACTCAAGGCCGTGCGTGCCGAAGTGGGCGACGACTTCTGCGTGGGCATGCGTATCTGCGGCGACGAGTTCCACCCCGATGGCCTCAGCCACGAAGACATGAAGCAGATCGCTGCCTACTACGATGGCACCGGCATGCTCGACTTCATCGGTGTGGTGGGCTCGGGTTGCGATACCCACAACACCCTGGCCAACGTCATTCCGAACATGAGCTACCCGCCAGAGCCGTTCCTACATTTGGCAGCTGGCATCAAGGAAGTGGTCAAGGTCCCGGTCCTGCACGCGCAGAACATCAAGGACCCAAACCAGGCTACCCGGATTCTCGAAGGTGGTTATGTGGACATGGTCGGCATGACCCGTGCACACATGGCCGACCCGCACCTGATCGCCAAGATCAAGATGGGCCAGATCGACCAGATCAAGCAGTGCGTCGGCGCCAACTACTGCATCGACCGCCAGTACCAAGGCCTGGACGTGCTGTGCATCCAGAACGCCGCGACCTCCCGTGAGTACATGGGTGTGCCGCACATCATCGAGAAGACCACCGGCGCCAAGCGCAAGGTGGTCATCGTCGGTGCCGGCCCTGCCGGCATGGAGGCGGCGCGCGTGGCCGCCGAGCGTGGCCACGATGTGACCCTGTTCGAAAAACGCGACCAGATCGGTGGCCAGATCACCATCGCGGCCAAGGCGCCGCAACGTGACCAGATTGCTGGCATTACCCGCTGGTACCAATTGGAGCTGGCCCGCCTGAAGGTGGACCTGCGCCTGGGCACTGCGGCCGATGTGGACACCATCCAGGATCTGCGCCCGGACATCATCGTGCTGGCCGTGGGCGGGCATTCGTTCCTGGAGCAGAACGAACATTGGGGTGCAGCAGAAGGGCTGGTGGTCAGCAGCTGGGACGTGCTCGACGGCAAGGTCGCGCCGGGCAAGAACGTGCTGGTGTACGACACCATCTGCGAGTTCACCGGCATGTCGGTGGCCGACTTCATTGCTGACAAGGGCAGCCAGGTCGAGATCGTCACCGACGACATCAAGCCGGGTGTGGCCATGGGCGGTACGACCTTCCCGACCTACTACCGCAGCATGTACCCCAAGGAAGTGATCATGACCGGGGACATGATGCTGGAGAAAGTCTACCGCGAGGGCGACAAGCTGGTCGCTGTGCTGGAGAACGAGTACACCGGTGCCAAGGAAGAGCGGGTGGTCGATCAGGTGGTGGTGGAAAACGGCGTGCGTCCGGACGAGCAGCTGTACTACGCCCTCAAGGACGGCTCGCGCAACAAGGGCCAGATCGACGTGGAGGCGCTGTTCGCCATCAAGCCACAGCCGATCCTGAGCCAGCCAGGCGAAGGCTACCTGCTGTACCGCATCGGCGACTGTGTGGCCCAGCGTAACGTGCATGCGGCGATCTACGATGCCTTGCGGCTGTGCAAGGACTTCTGATCGCACCGCCTTTCTGAAAGCGGGACTGGCCCCCCTGTAGGAGCGGCCTTGCGCCGCGAAAGGGCTGCGAAGCGGCCCCAGCATTTGATCAGTACCACGGATGCTGGGGCCGCTTCGCAGCCCTTTCGCGGCAACAGGCCGCCCCTACAGGGGCCCGCGCTGGCCTTCGGGGTGGCGCAAGAATCTAGCTGTTGTGGGAGCTTCCCATGTTGAACACCCTTCTACCCATCCTGCTGTTCGCCGCGCTCGGGCTTGCCGTGCTCGGTGCGCTGCGCCGTGTGAACATGTGGCGCCGTGGCCGGCCCTCCAAGGTGGACCTGGTCGGCGGCCTGCTGGCCATGCCGCGCCGCTACCTGGTGGACCTGCACCATGTGGTCGAGCGCGACAAGTACATGTCCAACACCCACGTGGCCACCGCTGGTGGTTTCGTGCTCTCGGCGCTGCTGGCGATCCTGGTGCACGGTTTCGGCCTGCAGAGCAAGGTCCTGGGTTACGCCTTGCTGCTGGCCACGGTGGTCATGTTCACCGGCGCCATCTTCGTCTTCAAGCGCCGCCTGAACCCGCCTTCGCGCCTGTCCAAGGGCCCGTGGATGCGCCTGCCCAAGAGCCTGCTGGTATTTGCTGCCAGCTTCTTCATCGCCACCTTGCCGGTGGCCGGTATTCTGCCGGCCAACACGGGCGGCTGGGTGATGGTCGGCATTCTGGGCCTGGGCGTGCTGTGGGGCGTGTCGGAGCTCTTCTTCGGCATGACCTGGGGCGGGCCCATGAAGCACGCCTTCGCCGGTGCCCTGCACCTGGCCTGGCACCGGCGCGCCGAGCGTTTCGGTGGCGGCCGCTCGACCGGCCTCAAGCCGTTGGACCTGGAAGACCCACGTGCGCCGCTTGGCGTGGAAAAGCCGGTGGACTTCACCTGGAACCAGCTGCTGGGCTTTGATGCCTGCGTGCAATGCGGCAAGTGCGAGGCCATGTGCCCGGCCTTCGCCGCTGGGCAGCCGTTGAACCCGAAAAAACTCATTCAGGACATGGTCATCGGCCTGGCCGGTGGCACTGACGCCAAGTTCGCCGGCAGCCCTTACCCCGGCAAGCCGATTGGCGAGCATGGTGGCCATCCGCACCAGCCGATCGTCAACGGCCTGGTGGATGCCGAGACACTTTGGTCGTGCACCACTTGCCGCGCCTGCGTTGAAGAGTGCCCGATGATGATCGAGCACGTCGATGCCATCGTCGATATGCGCCGCCACCTCACCCTGGAAAAGGGCGCCACCCCGAACAAGGGTGCCGAAGTGCTCGACAACCTGATTGCCACTGACAACCCCGGTGGTTTCGCACCGGGTGGCCGCATGAACTGGGCTGCCGACCTGAACCTCAAGCTGCTGTCGGAGGTGAAGAGCACCGAGGTGCTGTTCTGGGTGGGCGACGGCGCGTTCGACATGCGCAACCAGCGCACGCTGCGTTCGTTCGTCAAGGTACTCAAGGCTTCGGGTGTGGACTTCGCCGTGCTGGGCCTGGAGGAGCGCGACAGCGGCGACGTGGCGCGCCGCCTGGGTGACGAAGCGACGTTCCAGCAACTGGCCAAACGCAATATCCAGACCCTGGCCAAGTACAAGTTCCAGCGCATCGTCACCTGCGACCCGCACAGCTTCCATGTGCTCAAGAATGAATACGGCGCACTGGGCGGCAACTACCAGGTGCAGCACCACAGCACCTACATTGCCGAGCTGATTGGCGCCAACAAACTCAACCTGGGGCAGCACAAGGGCGGCAGCGTCACCTACCACGATCCGTGCTACCTGGGCCGCTACAACGGCGAGTACGAGGCGCCTCGCGAGGTGCTCCGCGCGCTGGGAATCGAAGTTCGCGAAATGGAGCGCTCGGGCTTTCGCTCACGCTGCTGTGGCGGGGGAGGCGGTGCGCCGATCACTGACATCCCTGGCAAACAGCGTATTCCCGACATGCGCATGGACGACATCCGCACCACCGAAGCCGAAGTGGTTGCCGTGGGCTGCCCGCAGTGCACGGCCATGCTTGAAGGGGTAGTAGAGCCACGGCCGCTGATCAAGGACCTGGCCGAACTGGTGGCCGATGTACTGATCGAGGAAGAGGCCCAGCCAGCGGCTGCCAAGCCTGCGAAATCCAAACGTGAACCTGCGGAGGTGCATTGATGAGCGACATCATCCGCCGCGACCCTCGCGCCGAGTGGATCGCCCGTAACCGCCTGCATCCGCTGCATGCAGCCATGCAGACGCAACAGACCAGCTGGATGGGGCCCAACGGCCTCGTGCGCAAGAACCCTCACGCCAGTGCAGCGGGCTTCATCGGCCCCAATGGGCTCAAGCGCATCGACCGCTCGGGGGCCCAGCAGGGCACCAGTGGTGGCGCACGCCGTAGCGCTGCGGTCGAAGTGCAGTTGCCGCTGCACCAGGTGCCAGAGCCTGCGTTCTACATTGCCGTAGTACCGGACATGATCGGCGGGCGCCTGGGTAGCCATGACCGCGACCTGCTGGGCCTAGCCCATGGGCTGGCGGGCAGTGACGGTGCGGTACTGGCAATCGTGTTCGGCGAGCACAAGGAAACCAACTTTGCCGGCGCAGGTGTGGACCGCTTGCTGGTCATCGAAGGCGAGGCGTATCAAGGGTATGCACCGGAGCAGTTGGTGCAGGGCCTGCGCGCTGTCGACAACCAGTTCGCTCCGCGCCACTGGCTGCTGCCAGACAGCCGCACCGGCGGTGGCGAGCTCGGCCGACGCCTGGGTGCTGCGCTGGGCGAGCGCCCGGCAACACGCGTCTGGCAGGTCAAGGATGGGCAGTGCATCGGCCGCGCCGGTGCGGGCCAGCAAGACATGCAACGCGCGCTGCCACGCCTGATCCTGGCTGCGGCCGAATGTGCAGAGCCTGTCAGCGAAACCCGTCACGAGGCTTTACCGGTCGAGTTGTCCGGCAGTGTGGCGCGCAGTATCTCGCGCATCGAGGACCTGGGCTCGGTGGCCGTCGACCCGGCCAAGATCGCCATGGCCGAAGCCGAGTTCATCGTATCCGGCGGTAACGGGGTCAAGGACTGGGCCTTGTTCCACAAGGCGACCACGGCACTGGGCGCGACCCAAGGTGCATCGCGGGTGGCGGTGGATGATGGCCACATGCCGCGTGATCGCCAGGTCGGCGCCACGGGTACGTGGGTAACGGCTCGGGTGTACATGGCGGTGGGTATCTCTGGCGCGATCCAGCACCTGCAGGGCATCGGTGCGTGCGACAAAGTGGTGGCGATCAACATGGATCCGGGTTGCGACATGATCAAACGGGCCGACCTGTCGGTGATTGGCGACAGCGCGGCGATTCTTCAGGCACTGATCGACGCTGTGGAGCAGTTCCGCAACGGCGCCCAGCGTGACGCGGCATAAGGGCACGAGCATGAGTACGAAAGTCATCAGCCTGGTTTCGATCGGTGCGCATCCAAGCTCCGGTCGCACGCGGCGCGCCGAGCAGGACTCGCGGGCAGTCGAGTTGGGCCTGCAACTGGCCGGCGAAGACCTGCAAGTCGTGCACGCAGGGGATCCCCGTGAGGAAGCGTTGCGCGGTTACCTGGGGATGGGCCTGGAACATTTGGATGTGCTTGAGCAACCCGCAGGCGCCGATGTGCTGGGAGTACTAGGCGATTACCTGCGCGGTGCCGGTGCGCAACTGGTACTTACCGGCAGCCAGGCCGAGACGGGGGAGGGGTCGGGCATGCTGCCGTTCCTGCTCGCCGAAAAACTTGGCTGGCCGTTGGTGGTGGGGCTGGCCGAGGTGGAATCCATCGAGAACGGTACTGCCCAGGTGTTGCAGGCGCTACCGCGCGGTCAGCGCCGGCGTTTGAAAGTACGCCTACCCATGGTGGCGACAGTGGATAATGCCGCGCCAAAGCCGCGTCAAAGCGCCTTCGGGCCAGCGCGCCGTGGTGTGCTGGCGGCGCAGGACGTACAGGTGGTGGAGGATGAGCTGTTGGGCGAAGAGGCCCTTCAGCCGGCGCGTCCACGGCCCAAGCGCTTGAAGGTTATCAAGGCCAAGAGCGGCGCTGACCGGATGAAGGCCGCAACGGCCAAGGCCAGTGGGGGCGGGGGCAAGGTGCTGAAGGACGTCACGCCGCAGGAAGGCGCCGAAGCCATCATGAAACTATTGGTGGAGGAAGGCGTGCTGCGCTGATGGGCATGCCACATGACTGAACCTGCGAGGTATCCAGCGCAGTAGCTGGCAGTGATCGCGGGTTCGTCCGCTCTCACAATGAACGATACGCGCCGTTCACTACCTGTCATTTCTGCCAGTTCGCAAGCACCGCATCCTCACTTACTCTACGCGTATGCCAAGCGAGTCAGAGTGATCATGGCGACCCTTCTGGATAGCACCGACCGACTTTATTCTGTATCGGGAAAAAGTCACCGCAAGCCACTTGCCTACACACCCTACGGTGCCCGGTGCTTGGCACAGGCCACCTGCATAGGGTTCTGTGGTGAGTTCAGGGATGCGCTGACGGCTAAGTATCCGCTAGGAAACGGTCGTCGTTTCTACAGTCCCAGGCTGGGGCGCTTCACCAGCCCGGACTCGCTGAGCCCATTTGGCAAGGGGGGTATCAATGCATACGGGTACTGCGGTGGTGATCCCGTCAATCGCCACGATCCGGATGGCGCTTTCTGGAGCGCTCTGCTCAGAACCATTGGTGTTGCATCCAGCGGCGCAACGCTCTTCGGTTCATTGATGCGAACCGCCAGGAACGTTGTTGGGCGTAGAAGCGCATTCAAGGCTGCAAGCACCAATGCAAGCAGAGAAAGTCCGCTCAATCATACGGAGTTGACGCAGGCTTCCAGGGTTGCAAACCAGCAATTCTTCATCACTGGAAGCGCAGGGGTGGCGGGTCAGCTCACTGCCGCGTTCACAGGTGCAACTGCCACTTTTCAATCGGCCACGGATGTACTGGGCGTCGTGAACGCAGTCACGAATCTGAGCGGCGGCTCGATCGGTAACTTTGCGGCTGCTCGCGAGGTAGTCGGTTATTTGCGGGCTAACCCGCGAGAAATTCCCACAGTAGCCTTCGAGACGCTGATGGATGTCACGATGGTGGACGAGATGCTATCCACTGTTGGCCGTGGGTTCATATCAGCTGCGGCCAAGATAAGGTCCTGGGGTACTCGCCCCTATGACGTGCAGAGCTAGCGTTAAGAATGCCATGAGGCCAAGCACGCTCTGCCGGTGAAAGGCAGAGCGCGCTACTGCTCCATCTGATAACTACTGAGCTAGCACTTCCTTCAAGTACGGAGCAGGCTCCGCCCCCAAGTTGTTCAGCAAGCGCCCGCTGTACCAGTCAATGAAATTCACCACGCCAAACTCGTAGGTCTTCGAGTAAGGCCCAGGCTGGTATGCCGTGGAATTGATGCCTCGCTGGTTCTCTTCTGCCAGGCGGCGGTCCTGGTCGTTGGTGGCGTCCCACACCTTTCGCATGTTCTCAGGGTTGTAGTCCACGCCTTCGACGGCATCCTTGTGCACCAGCCACTTGGTGGTGACCATGGTTTCCTGGGCGCTGATCGGCCACACGGTGAACACGATCATGTGATCGCCCATGCAGTGGTTCCAGGAGTGCGGCAGGTGCAGGATGCGCATCGAGCCCAGGTCTGGGTTCTTGATGCGGCCCATCAGCTTCTGGCAGGCCTGCTTGCCGTCCATGGTCATCGAGACCGTGCCCTTGAGCAGCGGCATGCGCACGATACGGTTACGCAGGCCGTGGCTCTTGTGCAGGTACGGGATCTTCTCGGCTTCCCAGGCGGCAGCAGAGGCGGCCACGTGGTCCTTGAATTCCTGGCTGGCGCGTGGGTCGTTGGTGTCGTCCCATTCCAGCAGGGTCTGCAGCAGCTCCGGGTGCGAGCCATTGCAGTGATAGCATTCACGGTTGTTTTCCAGCACCAGCTTCCAGTTGGCCTTTTCCATCAAGGTGGTCTGCACCGCCACCTTGGCATTTTCCATGTCGTACGGTTCCATGTAGTGGTCAAGGGTGGCCAGGAACTCGTCGATGGCTGGTGGGTTTTCCGCCAGGCTGATGAAGATGTAGCCGCCAGCGACCTTCACGTTCACAGGCTTGAGGCCGTACTGGTTCATGTCGAAGTCGGCGCCCATTTCGGTGCCGGCGAACAGCAGGCGGCCGTCCAGCTCGTAGGTCCACTGGTGGTAAGGGCACACCAGCTTGGCCACCTTGCCTTTTTCGCTGACGCACAGGCGCGAGCCGCGGTGACGGCACACGTTGTGAAACGCATGCACCTTGCCCTCGGTACCACGCACTACAATGATCGGGTTCTTGCCGATCTGCAGCGTGAGGTAATTGCCCTTCGCCGGGATCTCGCAGGTCATGCCGGCGATCAGCCACTCCTTGTGGAAAATCTCCTGCATGTCGATCTGGAACAGACGCTCGTCGGTGTAGAACGGCTGGGGCAGCGAGTAGGTGCGCTCGCGGTTCTGCAGCATCTGGGCAGTCGCCTTGCGTGCAGGTTCAAGTGGATCGCCCAGGCTCAGGGTTGCGGTGACGTCCATCGTGTATTCCTCGGGGCCGTGTGCGGCCGGCAAAAGGTGGCTAATCGTTGTTGTGGTGCCGCAAGGCTGTTAACCATGAACAGCGTGTTGTTTTGCGGTGGAGTGTGCGTCCGAAGGCGGCGTGAACCGTATCCATGGGCGACATGGCCGATTTGAATTACGACGCCGCAACCCTTGTCGTGCGGGGCTGGTCGCGATAAGTACGCCGATGTCGCTGGCAGGAATGTTCAAGGTCGCAAGCTTGAGCATCATCCGAGCCATAAAAAGGCCAACTGTCGGCTGCTGGAGATGAACATGTCCGAAACCTTCCTCAATCCGGTCACTACTCAGACCTGGGCCAACGGCCGCCACATCGTGCGCTGCGTCAAGGTCATCCAGGAGACCTGGGACGTGCGCACCTTCTGCTTCATGGCAGACCAGCCGATCATGTTCTTCTTCAAGCCCGGGCAATTCGTGACCCTGGAGCTGGAAATCGAAGGCAAGCCGGTGATGCGTTCCTACACCATATCCAGCTCGCCATCGGTGCCCTACAGCTTCTCCATCACGGTCAAGCGCGTACCCGGCGGACTGGTGTCCAACTTCCTGCATGACACCATGCACGAAGGTGCCGAGCTGCCGGTACACGGACCTGTGGGGCTGTTCAACGCCATCGATTTTCCAGGCGCCAAGGTGCTGTACCTGTCTGGCGGCGTGGGCATCACCCCGGTCATGTCCATGGCCCGCTGGTTCTATGACACCAACGCCAATGTCGACATGGTCTTCGTTCACAGTGCCCGTTCACCCAAGGACATCATCTACCATCGCGAACTGGAGCAGATGGCGTCCCGCGTGCCCAATTTCAGCCTGCACATCATCTGCGAGAAGCATGGCCTGGGCGAGCCTTGGGCGGGCTACCGTGGCTACCTGAACCAACGGCTGATGGAGCTGATCGCGCCGGACTACATGGAGCGTGTGGTGTTCTGCTGTGGCCCGACCCCTTACATGACGGCGGTCAAGCGCATGCTCGAGGCTGTCGGCTTCGACATGAACAATTACCACGAGGAGTCGTTCGGGGCGACGCCAGCCGAAGCCAAGGCCGATGCGGTCGAACACGCCGAAGCGGCCGCCGAGGCACCTGAAGTGGACGCCGCCGACCTCAACCTGGTTGAGTTCATCGGCAGCGAGAAGAGCATCCGCATCGCCCCCGGCGAAACCGTGCACGCTGCAGCGGCCAAGGTCGGCCTGATGATCCCGAAAGCTTGCGGCATGGGCATTTGCGGTACCTGCAAGGTGCTCAAGCTGGGTGGCGAAGTCGAAATGGAGCATAACGGCGGTATCACCGAGGAAGATGAAGCCGAGGGGTACATCCTGTCGTGCTGCAGCGTGCCGAAAGGGGATGTGCGCATCGACTACTGAGTTTCTGGCACGGCCTTGGATCTGTCAGGGGGGGCTGCTGTGCAGCTCCCTGTGTTTGACTGACCGATGGTTGACTCAGGTCGGAACAAGAGGGGGGTTACCCTGTCAATGTGCGGGGTAGAAACCTTGTGAATCCGATATTTAATGGCGATGGGCAACGGTTTTCTTTATCGTGTGCGCCCCTCGCAACAACCTGAGATAGACCCATGCTTGAAGCTTCCCTCAATCAACTCGAGCAACTGGTCAGCGACCTGATGCAAAAGAACGCTCAACTCACCGAGCAGAACAACGCACTCGGTCAGCAACTGGCCCAGGCAAACGAAGAGAACGAAACCCTGCAGCTGTCCTTGATGGAGCAGGAAGAAAAGAACGGCGCCACCGCTGCCCGTATCCAGGCGTTGGTCGAGCGTGCCAGCGCGGGTGTCGTCAACGCATGAACCTGCAAGCGCAGCCGATCAATGTCGTGTCGATTCTTGGCAACGACTATTCGATCAAGGCGCCCGAAGGCCAGGAAGAAACCTTGGCGCACGCGGTGCGTATGTTGAACACGGCCCTGGCCGAGACCAAGCGTTCGTATCCGACGTTGATCGGCGACAAGCTGCTGGTGCTGGCAGCCTTGAACCTGTGTTCGAAGCAGGTAGAACTGCAGAAGGAGCATCAGCAGACGCTTGCACGGACCCAGGCGCAGATCGACGCCACCGTTGACGCGATCGTTCGGACCATGGCCGAGCAGTGACAGGTCGTTGGCCAAGCCAAGTGGGGAGCGGCTAACCTCGCCCCCACGCTTCACGGTTTCCCCCAGTTGCTCGATGACTGAGTTTCAGGTGAAGCCGACTGGCAGAAGTATCAAGTGCCGGCGATGGCCCGGATGTCTGCCGCCAGCTCGCGCACACGTTCTTCTTCAGTGTCCCAGGAACACATGAACCGCGCACCGCCGCTGCCGATGAAGGTATAGAAGCGCCAGCCCTTGCCTCGCAAGGCCTCGATCACCGGTTCGGGCATTTGCAGGAACACCCCGTTGGCTTCCACTGGGAACATCAGCTCGATGCCTGGCAAATCACTCACCAGTGATGCCAATAATTGGGCGCAGTGGTTGGCATGCTTGCCGTGCCGCATCCAGGCGCCGTCTTCGAGTATCCCGACCCAAGGCGCAGACAGAAACCGCATCTTCGAAGCCAATTGCCCGGCTTGCTTGCAACGGTAGTCGAAGTCTTCGGCCAACTGCCGGTTGAAGAACAGGATGGCTTCCCCGACGGCCATGCCGTTCTTGGTGCCGCCAAAACACAATACGTCGACGCCGGCTTTCCAGGTCAGTTCGGCCGGGCTGCAGCCCAGGAAAGCGCAAGCATTGGTAAAGCGCGCGCCGTCCATGTGCAAGTTAAGGCCCAATTCCTTACAGGTGGCGCTGATCGCCTTGAGTTCGTCGGGGCGGTAGACGGTGCCGACTTCCGTGGCTTGCGTGAGCGTGACCACGCGGGGCTTTGGATAGTGAATGTCCTGGCGCTTGAGCGCCACTTCGCGGATCGACTCGGGGGTGAGCTTGCCGTTGGTACTTGGGGCGGTAAGCAGCTTAGAGCCATTGGAGAAAAATTCCGGGGCGCCGCACTCGTCTGTTTCGACATGCGCGGTCTCCGAGCAGATCACGCTGTGGTAGCTCTGGCACAGCGAGGCCAGGGCCAGCGAGTTGGCGGCGGTGCCGTTGAAGGCGAAGAACACTTCGCAGTCGGTTTCGAACAAGGCCCGAAAGTATTCCGAGGCGCGCGCCGTCCATTGATCGTCGCCGTAGGCGCGGTCGTGGCCGTGGTTGGCTTTTTCCATCGCAGACCAGGCTTCCGGGCAGATGCCGGAATAGTTGTCGCTGGCGAATTGTTGGCTCTTATCTGTCATGACACTGTCCTGTGAACGACGCAGGACAGCACTCTAAACCATCGATTCAGCGGTTGACTATACAACCCCGATACCCATGCGTTTCAAGCGCACTTGTTCACGGGCTTCGCTGTATCCAGATCCAGGCAGGCTTGCCGAAGCGTCAGGTCAGTGAGCTTGGCCCGATGAAGAAACGGGCCGTGGCCTGGCGGGTGTTCAGGCCAGCGCCCCCCAACGCAAGCCGTACGTGTGGTCAGTGTGATCGGGACGCTGACCAATGTCGTAAACGCGCCATTGCAAGGCGTGCGCAGGCATCTGGCACACCCCGGCCAGCCCTACCATCGCCACAAAGGGTCAAAGTGAACCCTCCGAACAAAAAATGATCGCTGCCGGGAGATACAAGATGTTCAGCAAGCAAGACCAGATTCAAGGTTACGACGATGCACTGCTGGCGGCGATGAGTGCCGAAGAGCAGCGTCAGGAAGACCACATCGAGCTGATCGCCTCGGAGAACTACACGTCCAAGCGCGTGATGCAGGCCCAAGGCAGCGGCCTGACCAACAAATACGCCGAAGGCTACCCAGGCAAGCGCTACTACGGTGGCTGCGAGCATGTCGACAAGGTCGAAGCGCTGGCCATCGAGCGCGCCAAGCAGCTGTTCGGTGCCGACTATGCCAACGTCCAGCCGCACTCCGGCTCCTCGGCCAACAGCGCTGTATACCTGGCGTTGCTGCAGCCCGGCGACACCATTCTAGGCATGAGCCTGGCCCATGGCGGCCACCTGACCCACGGCGCCAAGGTGTCGTCTTCGGGCAAGCTGTACAACGCCGTGCAGTACGGCATCGACACCGATACCGGCCTGATCGACTACGACGAAGTCGAGCGACTGGCGGTCGAGCACAAGCCTAGAATGATCGTCGCGGGCTTCTCGGCCTACTCCAAGACCCTGGATTTCCCGCGTTTTCGCGCCATCGCCGACAAAGTCGGGGCGCTGTTGTTCGTGGACATGGCCCACGTGGCCGGCCTGGTCGCTGCGGGCCTTTACCCGAACCCGATCCCGTTCGCGGACGTGGTGACCACCACCACCCACAAGACCTTGCGCGGCCCGCGTGGCGGCCTGATCCTGGCCAAGTCGAACGAAGAGATCGAGAAGAAACTCAACGCTGCCGTCTTCCCGGGCGCCCAAGGCGGCCCGCTGATGCACGTGATCGCCGGCAAGGCGGTGTGCTTCAAGGAAGCGCTTGAGCCTGAGTTCAAGAGCTACCAGAAGCAGGTCATCGAAAACGCCCAGGCCATGGCGCAGGTGTTCATCGAACGCGGCTATGACGTGGTTTCCGGTGGCACCGACAACCACCTGTTCCTGGTCAGCCTGATTCGCCAGGGCCTGACGGGCAAAGATGCCGACGCTGCCCTGGGCCGCGCGCATATCACCGTCAACAAGAACGCCGTCCCCAACGACCCGCAATCGCCGTTCGTGACCTCGGGCCTGCGCATCGGCACCCCAGCGGTCACCACCCGTGGCTTCAAGGTCGCCCAATGCGTGGCCCTGGCCGGCTGGATCTGCGACGTGCTCGACAACCTCGGTGACGCTGACGTCGAAGCCGATGTGGCCAGCAATGTCGCGGCGCTGTGCGCAGATTTCCCTGTTTACCGCTGAGTGGAGTCCCATACCATGCAACGTTACTCGGGCTTCGGCCTTCTCAAGCACTCCCTCAGCCACCACGAGAACTGGCAGCGCATGTGGCGTACGCCGACACCGAAGAAGGTGTACGACGTGGTCATCGTCGGCGGTGGTGGCCACGGTCTGGCCACGGCCTACTACCTGGCCAAGGAACACGGCATCACCAATGTCGCGGTGATCGAAAAAGGTTACCTGGGCGGCGGCAACACCGCCCGTAACACCACCATCGTGCGCTCCAACTACCTGTGGGACGAGTCGGCCCACCTCTACGAGCACGCCATGAAGCTGTGGGAGGGCCTGTCCCAGGACCTCAACTACAACGTCATGTTTTCCCAGCGCGGTGTGTACAACCTGTGCCATACCCTGCAGGACATGCGTGACTCCGAGCGCCGGGTCAGCGCCAACCGCCTCAACGGCGTCGATGGCGAGCTGCTCAACACCGCCCAGGTCGCGGCCGAGATTCCGTACCTGGACTGCTCCAAGAACACCCGTTACCCAATCCTGGGTGCTACCGTACAGCGCCGTGGCGGCGTTGCCCGTCACGATGCCGTGGCCTGGGGTTACGCCCGTGCCGCCGACGCCCTGGGCGTGGATTTGATCCAGCAGACCGAAGTGACGGGTTTCCGCAAGGAAAATGGCGCGGTCATCGGCGTGGAAACCAACAAGGGCTTCATCGGCGCCAAGCGCGTGGGCGTGGTCACGGCAGGTAACTCCGGCCACATGGCCAAGCTGGCCGGCTTCCGCCTGCCGCTCGAATCGCACCCCTTGCAGGCACTGGTTTCCGAACCGATCAAGCCCATCATCGACAGCGTCATCATGTCCAACGCCGTGCACGGCTACATCAGCCAATCGGACAAAGGTGACCTGGTGATCGGTGCGGGTATCGACAGCTGGGTCGGCTACGGCCAGCGTGGTTCTTATCCGGTGATCGAGCACACCTTGCAGGCCATCGTCGAGATGTTCCCCAACCTCTCGCGTGTGCGCATGAACCGCCAATGGGGCGGCATCGTCGACACCTCGCCGGACGCCTGCCCGATCATCACCAAGACCCCGGTCAAGAACATGTTCTTCAACTGCGGATGGGGTACTGGCGGCTTCAAGGCGACCCCAGGTTCGGGCAACGTCTTCGCCGCGAGCCTGGCCAAGGGCGAGATGCACCCACTGGCCGCGCCGTTCTCCATGGACCGCTTCTACAACGGCGCCCTGATCGACGAACACGGCGCTGCCGCCGTCGCCCACTAACCGGAGACACCGTCATGTTGCATATTTTCTGTCCCCACTGCGGCGAGCTGCGCTCCGAAGAAGAGTTCCACGCCTCTGGCCAGGCGCACATTGCCCGCCCGCTGGACCCAAACGCCTGCTCCGACCAGGAGTGGGGCACGTACATGTTCTACCGTGACAACCCGCGCGGTATCCACCACGAACTGTGGGATCACGTTGCCGGCTGCCGTCAGTATTTCAACGTCACCCGTAACACCGAAACCTACGAGATCCTGGAAACCTACAAGATTGGCGAGAAGCCGCAAGTCAGCGCCCGTGAACACACACCGGCGCGCTCGGCTGCTGTAAACGAACGGGGAGTCAACGTATGAGCCAGACCTATCGCCTCGCCAGCGGCGGCCGTATCGACCGCAGCAAGGTGTTGAACTTCACCTTCAACGGCAAGACTTACCAGGGCTATGCCGGCGACAGCCTGGCAGCGGCCCTGCTGGCCAACGGCGTCGACATCGTTGGCCGCAGCTTCAAATACTCGCGTCCGCGCGGCATCATTGCCGCAGGCACCGAGGAGCCGAACGCCATCTTGCAGATCGGCTCCAGCGAAGCCACCCAGATCCCCAACGTGCGCGCCACCCAGCAAGCCCTGTATTCGGGCCTGGTCGCCACCAGCACCAATGGCTGGCCGAACGTCAACAATGACGTCATGGGTATCCTCGGCAAGGTGGGCGGCAGCATGATGCCGCCGGGCTTCTACTACAAAACTTTCATGTACCCTAAGTCGTTCTGGATGACGTACGAGAAGTACATCCGTAAGGCAGCCGGCCTTGGCCGCGCGCCGCTGCAGAATGATCCGGACAGCTATGACTACATGAACCAGCACTGCGACGTGCTGATCGTCGGTGCAGGGCCTGCGGGCCTGGCGGCGGCCCTTGCCGCTGCGCGCAGCGGTGCTCGCGTGATCCTGGCGGACGAGCAGGAAGAATTCGGTGGCAGCCTGCTGGACACCCGTGAAACCCTCGATGGCAAGCCGGCCGCTGAATGGGTCAGTGGCGTCATCAAGGAGCTCGAAGGCCTGCCGGAAGTGACCTTGCTGCCACGCGCCACGGTCAACGGCTACCACGACCACAACTTCCTGACCATCCATGAGCGCCTCACCGACCACTTGGGCGACCGTGCTCCGCTTGGTCAGGTGCGCCACCGCGTGCACCGTGTACGGGCCAAACGTGTCGTACTGGCCACCGGTGCCCATGAGCGCCCGCTGGTGTACGGCAACAACGACGTGCCGGGCAACATGCTGGCCGGCGCCGTTTCGACCTACGTCCGTCGCTACGGCGTAGCACCTGGCCGCAAGCTGGTGCTGTCGACCAACAACGACCACGCCTACCGTACCGCGCTGGACTGGCACGATGCTGGGCTGCAAGTGGTGGCCATCGCCGATGCGCGCCACAACCCACGTGGCTCGCTGGTCGAAGAAGCGCGCGCCAAGGGTATTCGTATCCTCACTTCCAGTGCCGTCATCGAAGCCAAGGGCAGCAAGCACGTCACCGGCGCTCGTGTGGCGGCCATCGATGTGCAGGCCCACAAGGTCACCAGCCCTGGTGAAACCCTCGAGTGCGATTTGATCGCCACCTCCGGGGGCTATAGCCCTGTAGTTCACCTGGCTTCGCACCTGGGCGGCCGTCCGGTATGGCGTGAAGACATCCTGGGCTTCGTGCCGGGCAATGCCCCGCAAAAGCGCGAGTGCGTTGGCGGCATCAACGGTGTCTACCCGTTGGGCGATGCCATTGCCGACGGCTTCGAAGGCGGCGTGCGTGCAGCCACCGAAGCAGGTTTCAAGGCCAGCGTAGGCACCTTGCCGAAAACCGTTTCGCGCAAGGAAGACGCCACCCTGGCGCTGTTCCAGGTGCCACACGACAAGGGCACCGCCCGTGCGCCGAAGCAGTTCGTCGATCAGCAGAACGACGTCACGGCCGCTGCCATCGAGCTGGCTACCCGTGAAGGCTTCGAGTCGGTCGAGCACGTCAAGCGCTACACCGCGCTGGGTTTCGGTACCGACCAGGGCAAGCTGGGCAACATCAACGGCCTAGCCATTGCGGCGCGTTCGATGGGCATTACCATTCCGGAAATGGGCACCACCATGTTCCGCCCCAACTACACGCCGGTGACGTTCGGCGCGGTGGCGGGCCGTCACTGTGGGCACTTGTTCGAGCCCGTGCGCTTTACGGCCCTGCATGCCTGGCACGTGAAGAACGGCGCCGAGTTCGAGGACGTCGGCCAGTGGAAGCGCCCGTGGTACTTCCCCAAGGCCGGTGAAGACATTCACGCCGCCGTTGCCCGCGAATGCAAGGCCGTGCGTGACAGCGTCGGCTTCCTAGACGCCTCTACCCTGGGCAAGATCGATATTCAGGGCCCGGATTCGCGCGAGTTCCTCAACCGCGTGTACACCAACGCCTGGACCAAGCTCGATGTGGGCAAGGCGCGCTATGGCCTGATGTGCAAGGAAGACGGCATGGTGTTCGACGACGGCGTAACCGCCTGCGTCGGCGACAACCACTTCATCATGACTACCACCACTGGCGGCGCGGCGCGCGTGTTGCAGTGGCTGGAGCTGTACCACCAGACCGAGTGGCCGGACCTGAAGGTGTACTTCACCTCGGTGACCGACCACTGGGCGACCATGACCTTGTCCGGGCCGAACAGCCGCAAGCTGCTCAGCGAGTTGACCGACATCGACATGGACAAGGAAGCCTTCCCGTTCATGACCTGGAAGGAAGGCAACGTCGGCGGTGTGCCGGCCCGTGTCTTCCGTATCTCGTTCACCGGTGAACTGTCGTACGAAATCAACGTGCAGGCCAACTACGCCATGGGCGTGCTGGAGCAGATCGTCGAGGCAGGCAAGAAGTACAACCTGACCCCGTACGGCACCGAGACCATGCACGTGTTGCGTGCCGAGAAGGGCTTCATCATCGTCGGCCAGGACACGGACGGCTCGATGACCCCGGACGACCTGAACATGAGCTGGTGCGTAGGGCGCAACAAGCCGTATTCGTGGATCGGCCTGCGCGGCATGAACCGTGAAGACTGCGTGCGTGAAAACCGCAAGCAGCTGGTTGGCCTGAAACCGATCGACCCGAACCAGTGGCTGCCTGAAGGCGCTCAACTGGTGTTCGATCCGAAGCAGCCCATCCCGATGGACATGGTTGGCCACGTTACCTCCAGCTACGCTGCCAACTCTCTGGGCTACTCGTTCGCCATGGGTGTGGTCAAGGGCGGCCTCAAGCGCATGGGCGAGCGTGTCTACTCGCCTCAGGCCGATGGCAGCGTGATCGAGGCGGAAATCGTGTCTTCGGTGTTCTTCGATCCGAAGGGTGAGCGGCAGAACGTTTGACTCCGGGCTCCATTAGGAGCAGGCCAGGCCTGCTCCTAATGGCGCGATGCAGATGTCAAGGATCGGCGCAGGCTCGCAGGCGATGAGGCCGGCAGAGTTTGCAGGACCGGATGTCTGCATCCCATCGACGAACAAGAATTCTAGGCAGGTATGAAATGAGCGCTATCAACGTCTTCGAGCAAAACCCTGGTGCCTCGGCCAAGGCCGAGTCGCCATTGCACCACGCCGACCTGGCGAGCCTGGTGGGTAAGGGCCGCAAAAATGCCGGCGTGACCTTGCGCGAGCGCAAGTTCCTCGGTCACCTGACCCTGCGTGGCAACGGCCATGATCCCGCCTTTGCCGGTGGCGTCCACAAGGCCCTGGGCCTGGAGTTGCCGGTGGCACTGACCGTCGTTGCCAATGGCGACCTGTCGCTGCAATGGGTCGGCCCTGACGAATGGCTGCTGATCGTTCCGGGTGGGCAGGAAGTGGCGATTGAGCAGAAGTTGCGCGATGCCCTGGAAGGGCAACACATCCAGGTGGTCAACGTCAGCGGTGGGCAGAGCCTGCTGGAACTGCGCGGCCCGAACGTGCGCGAAGTGCTGATGAAATCCACCAGCTATGATGTGCATCCGAACAACTTCCCGGTCGGCAAGGCTGTCGGCACGGTGTTTGCCAAGTCGCAACTGGTGATTCGGCGCACCGCCGAAGACACCTGGGAACTGGTCATCCGCCGCAGCTTCTCCGATTACTGGTGGCTGTGGCTGCAGGACGCATCGGCTGAGTACGGACTGGCCATCGAGGCTTAAGGAGAAACACCATGAGTCGGGCACCGGATACCTGGATTCTCACCGCCGACTGCCCGAGCATGCTCGGTACCGTCGACGTGGTGACGCGTTACCTCTTCGAGCAACGCTGCTACGTGACGGAGCACCATTCCTTCGATGATCGGCTGTCAGGGCGCTTCTTCATTCGCGTGGAGTTTCGCGTGCCTGATGGCTTCGACGAAGACGGGTTGCGTGCAGGCCTTGCCGAGCGCAGCGAGGCGTTTGGCATGGCGTTCGAGCTGACGGCGCCCAACCATCGCCCCAAGGTGGTGATCATGGTCTCCAAGGCCGATCATTGCCTGAACGACCTGCTGTATCGCCAGCGCATCGGTCAACTGGGCATGGACGTGGCGGCGGTGGTTTCCAACCACCCCGACCTCGAGCCTTTGGCACACTGGCACAAGATTCCCTACTACCACTTCGCGCTCGATCCCAAAGACAAGCCTGCGCAGGAGCGCAAGGTGTTGCAGGTGATCGAGGACACGGGCGCAGAGCTGGTCATCCTCGCCCGCTACATGCAGGTGCTCTCGCCTGAACTGTGCCGCCAGCTCGATGGCCGCGCGATCAACATCCACCATTCGCTACTACCGGGTTTCAAGGGCGCCAAGCCTTACCACCAGGCGTACAACAAAGGTGTGAAGATGGTCGGGGCCACGGCGCACTACATCAACAACGACCTGGACGAAGGGCCGATCATCGCCCAGGGCGTGGAGGTGGTGGACCACACCTATTACCCCGAGGACCTGATCGCCAAAGGGCGAGACATCGAGTGCCTGACCTTGGCGCGGGCGGTGGGGTACCACATTGAAAGGCGGGTGTTTCTGAACGCCAATCGGACGGTTGTGCTCTGACCGGTTGTGCTGGCTGTTTGGACATCAGGGCAGTGGATGCCCGTGTGGGAGCCGGCATGCTGGCTATGAGCCATAGAAATTAGATGGATCATGTCGACGGCTGTAAAAAGAGCTTTGGCGAATATCGATAGTGCTCTGAACGAAGTCGGGTATCAGTCCAGATGGAGGACTGGATGATCGACTTTCAGCGGGCGTCGAGTCCCTTGACGAGTTCGCTGAAGATGCAGGGGAGTGGGGCTGCTGCCGGTAGGGGCTTGATGGCCGTGAAGTTTGAATGGGTGTGACCACGGCCGTGGGTTTTGGGTTTATATTTACGTTGAATATAAATGAGTCACTTCGGGGGTCCTCTATCCAGTCAGACCTAGGGCTGGGATTAGGGTTGTCAGAACGTAATACGGCCTGCCGGGGTAAAAGCCCAACGGGTTTCCTTGACGCAAGCGGTTGTGCGGCCGCCACCGTGTTGTTGTTTGTTAAGTTTGACAACCCGGTGGTGGGTGGCGGTGAGTGGCGGGGTCGTCGGGTACTCGCATTAGGAGCACTTACGGACGGCTTGGCGTTCCTCCCTAAGCGTTTCATTTGCCCGCTGGGGTCTATGTAATTGACGGGATCCCCTTCACAGTAACAGTAAGTATTCAAACCGCCCGCCTCGAAAGGGCTCAACCTATCGGGCGTATTGAAGCGCATCCTCACCGGACTGAAACAGCGATGGCCTTGGCCAAGGGCGTAGTCATCTTGCAACGCAATTAATACTTCGCCGTTGAACCCCAGCAGCGTCATGTAGGACGGCAGTTTCGGATCGTACCCGTAAGCTGTGTAGTGGTGTGGTTCGTTCTGACCAGCACAGCCGGCCCGCAGTACGGTCCCGCTCCCCTCGACTGCGAGCAGGCTCGTGCCCAGTTGTCCTGATAATTGTTCGGCTAAGGGTGTGCCTGCGGTGCGAAAAACTGAGCGGTGGTCGCCACTCTGTTGCACTGCGATGAGTCTGTTGGCCTGGTAGAAATAAAGTGAACGGTTCGTTGTCGTCATGATGAACGTCTCTGTGCAACGGATGAGCGCGGTTGACACACGTCCATTCTCAACACCCGCCGTGCCTCTACCACTGGCAAAACTAATAGGTTGCCAAACGGGGCACGGTGAAAAAGTATCCCCCTGCTGTCTCCAGTCACCGCACAGCGGCTTAACACGCCCACCACCCCTACATTTCAATGACACGGGCTGCCCATGGAGGGTGACGCGTTCACCACCGCTGGCTGCATACAAATAAATGTCAGGTAGCGGCTTGGCTGCGACCGCTCACCCTCCAGGCGGTAGGCGCCGCTAACAGGCATACCCCTGTCGCAACCAGTCACTGTGACATCGCCCATCGAGCCCACAATTCCCCCATCCAGTAACACATGCCGCCCATGGATGGCGGCGCGTTCACCACCGCTGCATAAATACAAATAAAGCGAGGTAAGAGCATGTCTGGCAATCGTGGAGTGGTGTATCTCGGCGCGGGCAAGGTCGAGGTGCAGAAAATCGACTACCCGAAAATGCAAGACCCACGCGGCAAGAAGATCGAGCACGGCGTGATCCTCAAGGTGGTTTCCACCAACATCTGCGGTTCCGACCAGCACATGGTCCGAGGCCGTACCACGGCCCAGGTCGGTCTGGTGCTGGGCCACGAAATCACCGGCGAAATTGTCGAGAAGGGCAGTGACGTCGAGCGCATGCAGATCGGCGATCTGGTCTCGGTACCGTTCAACGTCGCCTGTGGTCGCTGCCGCTCCTGCAAGGAAATGCATACGGGCGTCTGCCTGACCGTCAACCCGGCCCGTGCTGGTGGTGCCTACGGTTATGTCGACATGGGTGACTGGACGGGCGGCCAGGCCGAATACGTGCTGGTGCCGTACGCTGACTTCAACCTGTTGAAACTGCCAGAACGCGACAAGGCCATGGAGAAGATCCGTGACCTGACCTGCCTGTCCGATATTCTGCCGACCGGCTACCACGGTGCGGTGACCGCTGGGGTCGGCCCTGGCAGCACCGTCTACGTAGCCGGTGCTGGCCCTGTAGGCCTGGCTGCTGCCGCTTCGGCCCGCCTGCTGGGCGCTGCCTGCGTCATCGTCGGTGACCTGAACCCTGCGCGCCTGGCCCACGCCAAGTCCCAGGGTTTCGAAGTGGTCGACCTGTCCAAGGACACGCCGCTTCACGAACAGATCGTGGACATTCTCGGCGAGCCGGAAGTGGATTGCGCCGTCGATGCCGTAGGCTTCGAAGCTCGCGGTCATGGCCATGAAGGCGCCAAGCACGAGGCGCCGGCAACTGTATTGAACTCGCTGATGCAGGTGACCCGTGTGGCTGGGCAGATCGGTATTCCGGGCCTGTACGTGACCGAAGACCCGGGTGCGGTGGACGCTGCTGCCAAAATCGGTGCACTGAGCATCCGCTTCGGCTTGGGCTGGGCCAAGTCGCACAGCTTCCACACCGGCCAGACTCCGACCATGAAGTACAACCGCCAGCTGATGCAGGCAATCATGTGGGACCGCATCAACATTGCCGAAGTGGTGGGCGTGCAGGTGATTAACCTGGATCAGGCGCCAGAAGGGTATGGCGAGTTTGATGCGGGCGTGCCGAAGAAGTTTGTGATTGACCCGCATAAGATGTGGGGGGCGGCGTAATTAGCGCCGAATAATGGAGGCCCCTCAATTCGAGGGGCTTTCTGCATCAAGGGAACAAGTAAGTTGATCCCAGGCGTATTTATAGCAAGTTAATTTAACCACGCTGATTCGACCGTGGTTCATTCTCCCAGCAGACTGTCGCGACGCAAACGATTTGCGTGTGCATCATACTCCCCGTTAAATCTTATAAGTCGGACAACGTTTCGGATGCCGCCAAGCGCTGCTCTATGAATTGAGCTTAAAGCGTTTATGTCTCGCAGATAGGGATTCAGCTCCAAGCCCAGGCTTTGTCCAAACCTCCTAGGGACACCGGGGAGTACGCCAGACCGGACGGCTTCCATGGTGGCATCTGTATCTGAGATTATTGACATGTACCGCTCGATGACCGGCACGGCATAGCTTCTATTGGATTGGGCAGTCTTTGCAAAGGCGGCGGCATCTTGGAAAGTAAGATTGCTGATGATTGATTCAAATATGTCAGGCTCCCTGATCCTCTTGTAATAGTCTTCTGTGGGAGGAACATATTTGGGTGGGTTTGGATTCAGCGCGCTAGCATGAGAGGTTGTGCGTCTTAGCCTGGATGGCTTGAACACATGAGGCAGGGGCGCCGCGTGGTTCTTATAAGGTTGCAGTGTTTGACCATTTTTCAAGTGGACAAGTGCATGGCCTGTCGGGTTGGTGTAGTTGACGGGGGCATTGCTACAGTAGGCATAACAGATGATCCCCCCCCCCCCCGCCTAAAAGGGCTTAGGTTGTCTGGCGATTGAAAGCGCATCAGTGCAGGCGTATACATGCGGTATTCCAAATCTAGTAGATAGGCGCCGAGCTGTAGCTCAATGAACTCTCCATTGAAGCCTTGTAGTATTCGCTGGCTGGGGAATTTACTGAATATCCGAAAGGCAGATAGGTGTGAGCGTCTAGATCCCGGCCAGAGCGGTCATGCAGAATGATGTTTCTTTGGTCCGTAGCCTAGCAGAAGAGGTGCTCCACTCCTATCGGAATTATGTTCTGCCAGACTATGTTTATCGGACCGAAAGAGGGAGCGTTGACGATGAGCGTCAGTGACTGTGCACAAGGTGCTGTGTTGGTAGAATAGATTAAGCAAGAAAGCCTCCATTGCCCTATGGGTCAACTACTCGTAAGATATTTGAGGCCGGTTGGGGCGTCATTGTTGTGTCTTGAAAAGGCTAAAGCTTTCTTCATGCTCAAATTTTTGTACATTTCTTAGTGTGGCACTAGAGCTGTCTCGAACCTATAAATTTCCGACTGGTCAGTCTTGCCTTACCTTTTTTTGTTGATCAATTGGCATGAATATTTTGGGGCGGTAGTTGAAGGGCACGTCCGGAGAGACACTGATTTGCGCATCGGTGTGATTGCGAGCGTCCTTTTTCAAGATTTGAATTTCAAATTTTCCGGATTTTTTATATTCACTCACGAGGTGAAATACGATGCCATCGAACGCTTTGATTGGACGGCCGGTAAAGTTGGCGAATGTTTGCCCAAAAGAAATCGAATTATTCTCGGCGGTGCTGGCTGAATAACACATGCATAACGTTATTTTTTTGTATTTTTCAGCAAACACGCCATTCTCTTGAAGAAACGCATTAAATTCCGCTGCACCCAGTCTTTCACTGCCCACGAGCGCCTCGCCTGGCCCACCATGAGCCTGGATGGTAAGCGACCTGCTAAAAGGTTTTTTTTTCGCGATTGCCAGTACACCTAGTTTGTTTATCAGCGGTATGCCTGGGGCACGTCCGGAAGGATCGGATTTATTGATGGGGTCGTCTAGCACGTAGCAATAGGGATTGATGCCGCCAATGTCGAATGGGCTAAGGCTGTCAGCCGCCAAGTAACGCAACAGTGCCGGACTGTATAGCCGGTAGCCATTGCCGAGCGGGTAACCTGCCGATATTGGATCGAGCCGTTCACCGTTAAAGGCTACGAGTTGCAGCCCTGATGGCGCAGCGCGGTGGTAGCCGTATGGGGTATACACCTTGAGTTGGTCAGCTGAGTTAACAGCGTGCATGGCTGAGCCGTTTTGATCGGTTGCGAGCAATCCCGTAGGGAGCGTGCTGTTGAGTTCAGCCAGTGGCAGGACTCCGCCACGCAGGAGGACGCTGTGAGTTGCTCCTGAAACGGTATGCAAATGGCTACCAGAGTAGAACAATTGAGTGATATTCATACTCGTTGGCATGGGAGACTTCCCGTCATGATTCACTGAGATGTGACCGATCATGGATCGGATGAGGGGGGAGCCGCTACTGACAAAAATGCTAGGCGCTGTACGAATCCCTAGAACGCCGACCCGCGCCCTTCGGACGGCACGTTCACAACGACGGGCCGAGACCATCATGCAGCCCAGTGTAAAAGCGACCTAGAGCGCCGGCAAGTATCTTTCAAAAGCCTCCACCAGGGAATAATGCACATTCAAATGTTCGGGAATTTGAGCAACCTCCGGTGCGGATGGAGTCATGGCGACGGTAGCAGCGTTCGTTTAATAAAGTAAATCAGTCCGTTGGTTAGGGTTTCTGATGGCTTGGCTGTTTGTAGTATGCCTCCGAGCTGATCTGATGGGTTCGAAAACTACCCGGCTGGAGTAAGCTGATTTACTGCCGGTCAACTTATTGAACGTAGACTCTTTTTCGATGAGTTTGAAATTGGAGTGGAGTGCGGGTGCGCGGATAAAGGGGGCGTTCACAATGTCTTTATAAGCAATGGTTTCGATGTTATAGTCTTTTGTGATTGATTCGGCCAAGTGTGCAGATCTGCAGCCTATGATATGTAAGGGCATTCCTTTCTTGAGTACCTTGGCATTGGTTAATAACGTCATTAATTCTCGATAGTCTACAGTTGTTCTATTGCCAAAGCCCTGCTCTCCAGAATGCGCCATTATCGTTAGAGCCTTCATCTCGGGGTTAACAGGGGAGGGGGCATAGAAGGCTTTGCCCGGGAGATTTTTGACTGGCAATAATGGATATTTGTAAGTTATGCTTTTACTGAATATCGTAAAGTGGCCCGTTGGATCGCTACCGTTAATCGGGTCGTTGAGTGTGAAGCAATAGCAATTCAGGCCCCCTCTGAAAAATGGGCTCTCTGTATCGGGGCTTATGAATCGCATTAATGCCGGGTAATAGCCGCGGGTGCCATTTCCTAAAAGGTAGAGTGTTAAAGACTTATCTATGGGCTCTCCGTTGAACCCTAGGCGTGTCGCGTTCGATGACAACGCTCGCCACTGCCCATAGGCAGTATAAGTACGTGTTTCAATCAACTCCATCTTTCAGACCTCCTGGATATTTGAGAGTACTTGGCGTCCCATGGACTATCAGTATCTTGATTGGTTTATGTCCATCTACTGGTATAAGTGATAGGTGAAGGATCGCTGCCTCAGCACCTGGTTTCATCCTGGCGATTGAGGGGCTAAAACAAAAGTTGCTTGAGCAAAATAAGGTCATCAGAAAGGTCACCAGACAGAGAATTCATGGCCCCGGTTTATACAGGGTTTCACCACGGAGCGCGGCCCCAGAACCTGATCAGGACGATTAAGCCCAGATCGTGTCTCTAGTGTCTGCGGAAACGCACGTCACTGTCGTAACTCCCGGCTACGCCGTCGGTTCCTTTAGGAGCGCTCGTTTCTGACCATCGAGCAGTCAACCAAACTGCCGGACTTCCGCCGCATGCTGTGGGGGCGACCGCCTATAATCGGTATGGTAGCTATAATACAGATTGCGTAATGTACTGTATCGGAACTCCAGCATTTTCAATGCGCTCAAGATTGTCTAGCGATACTGACTCCTGCCGGATCGCTTTATATTCAAGATATGACCTTGCTCGATGAAGCTTAGTGGTTGTTGTACTGTAGATTGTAACCAATCCTCGATAACCCTCTGTCAATTTTTGACGTGAAGGTATGGGTAACAAGGTTGGGCCGCGAATGGGGGCTGTGTCATGTCTGGCTCAAGCTTTATAGGTTTCATCTCAGTATAGAGCTTTGCAGATCTCATGCGAACCTCCTCGTCGTAATGGTGGAATTTAACCCAGTCGGCTGTTTGAACCTGTCTGCGTGGCGTACCCGTTTCAGCAAACATAGATACGGAGGTCGAGGTTCTTTTCAGGATGCTTCTTGGGCGTCCCGCCACACTTCTAAAATTGCCCGTTGGGTCTGAATAGTTGATAGGGTCTCCAGAACAATAACTGTACATATTGATACCCCCCCGTCATCAAATGGGCTTAAGCTGTCCGATGCATTGAAGCGCATCAGCATGGGACTGTATGATCGAAAGCCCTGCCCTAGCATGTGTAAGCTACTGAGTAGGTCGCACCGCTCTCCGTTGAGCCCAAGGATGGCGAGCTGGTGAGATTGACTGTTGTACTCGTAAGCGCTGTAGGCCGTTGTCACCGTGTAGGCTCCGCAAGGACGTGTCGGCTAAGTGTTCCTCACAGTAAGGCCATCCACAACTAGCAGAATTGCTAGACGCCACGCGTTCAAGCTGTGTTTCACAAGCCGACCTGTCCCAACACAAAGCACGTCTGCTTCTAGGCTCTGTACAAAATTCGTAGAAACCCAGTTATCTCCACGCATCTCCAATGATTTCGTACATTCCCCGGCCACCAACGGAAAGGAATCCTGTGATGGCAAAGCGATACGAAATCTCGCATGAGGCCTGGGATGCGGTTTCCGATCTTTTAATCGAAACCCGTAGGCGTGGTCCGCCTCGAGTTAGTGACCGGCTGATGCTCGATGGCGTGCTTTGGGTACTTTGTTCCGTTGTGCTCGCTTTGAAGGCGGAACATATTTTTCGCCCCGTTACATGGGTACTGCTTAGTATCTCGGCGATCTGCGCACACCGCTACTGGCAGAAATAACAGGGAGTGGCTAACGGTTCTGGTCGGAAAACACCCGCTGACAACAGTATCGGAACAATCTCCCAATTACCGAGTCAAAATCGTCGTTTCCCAGGCCATCCCGGCCAACGAGGTCCCTCCCGATGCAAGCGTTCACCCTGGCAACCCTGGTGACCCTCACCGCAAGCCCTGTGTTCGCCTTCAACCTCAGCGATGCTGCCAACACCGTCTCCGCCATGCAGAACCCGCAGCAACAAGGCCAGGTGCAGTCGCCTGAAGGGCAGGCCAACCTGCTCAACACGCTGGGCAGCCAGTTGAACATTACCCTCGAGCAGGCCGTGGGCGGGGCAGGGGCGATGCTGGGGCTGGCGCGTAACAACCTGAGCAGCGACGACTATGGCCAGTTGACCAAGGTCATGCCGCGCCTGGACCTGCTGTCGGGCGCCAATGTCCTGGGCGGGTTGAGCGCGCTGGGTGAATTGCTGGGCAATGACAAGGGCAGCCAGTCCGCCTTGAACAAGGCGTTGGGCTACGATGTGCAGAGCCGGAGCGACCTGGACAATGCGTTCAAAGCGCTGGGGATGGATACCGGGATGATCGGGAAGTTTGCGCCGTTGATTCTGCAGTACCTGGGGCAGCAGGGGATTGCCGGGTCGTTGTTGCAGAATCTGGGTAGTCTATGGACTATGCCAGCAGCGGCAGCCACTCCGTCGGTGTGAAATAGCGTGCTTTATCGCCGGATTTGTTGCAGGCGTAACTGGATTGCTTCCTTTTTCAACTGCACTTTACGGAGGCTGTGATTGATCGACTCAAGCCGGCGCCGATAATCGGGTAAGAGGTTATACGCTCGATAGTTGCTTCGAGTGACAGGGCTCCAGAGTTGATTGAGGTCGTTATTCAGTTCCTCATTGAATGTATGAAGCCGGTTCATTTCGTTGATGAGTTTTTTTCGCTCTTGGTACTCCCTGTAATGAGCAGAGCGGTTCCTTTCAAAGATGGTGTCTCCCGCAAAACTCACGCTTTTTGCCTTCTGCTTCATTTTAATCGCACGGGCGGCGGGTTGCTCGTGGTGCCTATTTGTTTTGGTAAAGATTTGCTGTTCGGCACGGGCCGATGAAACAGGCTTCAGCTTATTGATGGCCGCAGTCAGTTGCGCGGGCGTCGGAGCACGCCCTGAGTCGTCTTGGTAATTAACGGGATCACCCTTGCAATAAATATAGGTATTAAACCCTCCTTCTAGAAACGGACTGAGGTCGTCTGGCCCTTGGAAACGCATCAATGTCGGGCTGTAGCAACGGTAGCCTTGACCCAAGGCATACCCATAAGTAAACGGGTCGTATCGCTCACCATTGAAGCCAAGCATGGATGCAGGGCTTGCTTGATTTTGGTGGTACCCATAAGGGCAATAGGCAGGCAGCGTTGTTGACACAGGGTTTGGCCTTGCAAGTCGGTAAGCCTGAGTCTTGGCGCTTTCGAGGCCAGGTACAACTAGCAGAATTACTAGTGCACGCCGCTGGCTTCAGACTACTTCAGGGGAGCTGCCCTGGCGTAGCGGCTCCGGAATTTCAGCTTCGCCTTGGAGACTGCCAGGACAGCTACGCGGCCCTTTCCGACCGGTCCGGCGCCCCGGCAAGGCCGCTCAAGGGGCCGCGCAGGCCGCGAGATGATTGGGTCAGGCAGCCTCGGTGAAGTCCACCAGGCGCACCGGGCGGCGGAAGCCGGCGGTCAGCACTGCCAGGTATGCCAGCCCCAGCGCAAACCAGCACAGGCCAATCACCAAGGTCAGCGCCGACAGACTGGTCCACAGCCACAGTGTCAATCCCAAGCCCACCAGTGGCACTACGCCATAGCTCAATAGCCCTTTCGCAGTGCGCAGGCTTGCATCGTCCATCAGATGCGTCTTCACCACCGCCAGGTTCACCGCCGAGAACGCCACCAAGGCGCCGAAGCTGATCAGCGAGGCCAGGGTGGACAAGTCGATCACCAGCGCCAGCAGTGAGAACGCCGACACCACCACGATGGCGAATACCGGTGTACCGAGGCGTGGCGACAGGTGACCGAAGGTGCGCTGCGGCAGCACCCGGTCACGGCCCATGGTGTAGAGAATGCGCGACACTGCGGCCTGCGATGCCAAGGCCGAGCCGAGGCTACCGGCGACATAAGCGGCAGTGAAGAAGTTGGCCAGGAACTGCCCGCCTGCCTTGAGCATGACCTCATTCGCAGCAGCATCGGCATTGGCGAAGGTGCTGCCTGGCAGCACCAGTTGGCTCACATAGGCCAGCACGGTGAACAGCAGGCCGGCGAACAGCGTGGTGAGGATGATCGCCCGAGGCACGTCACGCCGAGCATCGCGGCTTTCCTCGGCGAGGGTGGAGACGGCATCGAACCCCAGGAAGGACAGGCATAGCACTGCCGCGCCTGCCATCATCGGACCAAAGCCAGGTGCGCTACCGTCACCGTGCAGCGGCGCCAGCCAGTCGATGGGCTGGCCGTGGTTGAGGGTCTGCCAGGACAGCGCGATGAACACCCCAATGAAGACGATTTGCGCGCCCACGATCAGGTTGCTGGTCTTGGCCACCGAGCTGATACCGAGCACGTTGAGGACGGTCACCAAGGCGATGCAGGCGAGTACGAAAGCCCAAGCCGGCACTGCTGGGAAGGCGATATTCAGGAACAGGCCGATGAGCAGGTAGTTGATCATCGGCAGGAACAGGTAGTCGAGCAGCAGCGACCAGCCCGCCAGAAAGCCTGTGTTCTGGCCGAAAGCCATGTGGGTGTAGGAGTAGGCCGAACCCGCGACCGGGAAGCGTTTGACCATGAAACTGTAGGACGCGGCTGTGAACAGCATGGCCATCAGCGTGATCAGATAGGCGCCTGACGTGCGGCCACCGGTAAGCTCGGTGACGATGCCGTAGGTGGTGAAAATGGTCAGCGGGACCATGTACACAAGGCCGAAGAATACCAGGGCAGGGAGGCCCAGAACTCGACGGAGTTGGGGTGGGGCTGAGCTTGATGGTTGGGTCATCGATCGATCCAGAGTTTTTTGTAGTTGTCTGTGATCGATCTTTATCCACAAAAGGGGTGTGTGACAAGAAGTATCAGGAGGCCGAAAAAAAACTTGGCGGGCATTGGCAGGCTGTTCCAGCGTCAAGTAGCCCGGCCGCCTGAATGTCCTGATGGCTGTCATGATCCTTCAGGCCCCGGCTTGCCGGCGCTAGAGCCACAGAAGCAACAAAGTGCATTCATTCCCAACGCAACCGCCCGATCCGCTCATCCTTTTCCAGCCACAGCTGGTTCACCCACGCCTGCACTGTCTGACGGAAAACAGGATCGCTTTCGTAATCGCCCGCCCACAGCGCTGGGTCGAGCTCGCGCACCTGAATGTCGATAATTACCCGGCTGACACTGCCATTGAGCAAGTCCCAGAAACCTGGCGCCTTGTCGCCGGGGTACACGATGGTGACGTCCAGCAGCGCATCGAGCTGCTCACCCAGCGCTGCGAGCACGAACGCCACGCCACCGGCCTTGGGCTTTAGCAGATGGCGGTAAGGTGAGTGTTGCGCCTGGCGCTTGGCCTCGGTGAAGCGGGTGCCTTCCAGGTAATTGACCACGGTCACCGGTTGGCGCTTGAACAGCTCGCAGGCAGCCTTGGTGATTTCCAGATCCTTGCCCTTGAGCTCGGGGTGCTTCTCCAGAAAGGCCTTGCTGTAGCGCTTCATGAACGGATAGTCCAGGCCCCACCACGCCAGGCCCAGCAGCGGCACCCAGATCAATTCCTTTTTCAGGAAGAACTTGAAGAAGGGGGTACGCCGGTTGAGGCTCTCGATTAAGGCGGGAATGTCCACCCAGCTCTGGTGATTGCTCATTGCAAGGTACGAGGTGTCACGGCGCAGGTTTTCGATACCGCGAATGTCCCATTGGGTGGGTGTGCACAAGGCAAAGATGGCTTTGTCGATTTCCGACCAAGTTTCGGCCACCCACATCACGGCTCCTGATGCACGGTCGCGCCCACGGCCAGGCAGCACCAGTTTGAACAAGGCGAACACCAGCAGGGGCCCGATCAACACCAAGGTGTTGAGCAGCAGCAAGGTGGCTGTAAGTATGCCGGTCAGCACGCGACGCATAAGGAGACTCTTTCTGTCAGAACCATAACGATCGGCAATGATAAGCAGGCTTGCGGACTACGCCAAACCTCCAATGCCCGGCGGCACGGACAAATGTTTCACATTATGTTGGTTAGGCTTTGGACCGCGAACCTGGGCTGCTTGTGCGGTCTAATCCGTAAATCGATCAAGGAACCTTGCTTGTGAAATCACTGTTTGCCGTGCTGACGTTGTTGACGCTACCGGTGGTGGCCGCCGAACCTACGCTGTACGGGCGCTACGAGAATATCGCGCTGCCGGAGATTGGCCAGACGCTCAAGGCCAAGATGGATACTGGCGCCTATACGGCGTCGCTGTCGGCCAAGGACATCGAGTTGTTCACCCGCCATGGGCAGGAGTGGGTACGTTTCCGCCTGGCGACCGAGGATGCCGACGGCAAGGTTTACGAGCACCAAGTCTCGCGTATCAGCAAGATCAAGGGCCGTGCCGATGACGAGGATGAGGGCGATACACCCGAGAGTGCCAAGCGCCCGGTGGTAGACCTGGAACTGTGCCTGGGAGACGTGAAACGAACCGTGGAGGTCAACTTGGTGGATCGCAGCAACTTCAACTACCCGCTGCTGGTGGGTGCCAAGGCGCTGCGTGAGTTCAAGGGCGCGGTGAATCCGGCAAAACGATTCACCGCTGGCGAGCCTGACTGCTGATCATCGTTGCCTGAGCAGGCGCATCGGTGAGGCCGCTCCACTGGCCCGTCTGTCAGGCAGCCGGTGCCGTTGCCACCATCGAAGGCCGCTTGCTCACCTCGGCATACCAAGCCGCCAGTCCAGGCTGGCGCTCACGCCACCCGAACGCCGGCTGACGCAAGTCCAGGTAACCCAACGCGCAAGCCACGCCGATCGCTGCCAAGTCAAACCCCGACATAAGCTCCGCCAAGTGGGCTTGCTCAAGGTTGGCCAGGCTGCGGCGGATCTTGTCACCCTGCGCCTCCAGCCACCCGTCCCAACGTTTCTCGACCGGCCGCACGAACGTTTCGTAGCGGCTCGAGACGGCCGCATCCAGAATGGCATCCGCCTGGGAGGCCAGCGTCATGCGTCGCCAGCGAGCAGAGCCTTCACGGGGCAGCAGCGGCAACCCCACATGTTGCTGATCCAGGTACTCGCAGATCACCCGGCTGTCGTGCAGCACGGTACCGTCCGCCAGGCGCAGCGCCGGAATCTTGCCAATCGGATTGCCGGCGTTGAGCTGCTCGTCCCCTTTGACCGGGCTGATGTTCACAGGCTCAAGTGCCACTCGGTCCAGTTGGCCGGTCTCGTGCAACACCACCATGACCTTGCGTACGAATGGCGACAGGGGCGAGTGGAACAGGGTCATGGTGCTCATGCTCAGTTTCCTTGCAAACTGGCCGGCATGCACACGCCCGTGCCGCCGATACCGCAGTAGCCGTCCGGGTTCTTGGCCAGGTACTGCTGGTGGTAGGCCTCGGCGAAGTACACCGTCGGTGCCTGGTCGATTTCAGTGGTGATTTCGCCGAAGCCAGCCTTGCTCAGTTCGGCCTGGAAAGCGTCGCGGCTGGCCTTGGCTTGTTCCAACTGTTCGGGGCTGGTGCAGTAGATGGCCGAGCGGTACTGCGTGCCGACATCGTTGCCCTGGCGCATGCCCTGGGTCGGGTTGTGCAGTTCCCAGAACATGGTCAGCAGTTCACCGTAGCTCACTTTGCTCTTGTCGAAGACCACCAGCACCACTTCGGTGTGCCCGGTCAGGCCTGAGCAGACCTCTTCGTAGGTCGGGTTCGGCGTAAAGCCGCCGGCATAACCCACAACGGTACTGACCACCCCCTCACGCTGCCAGAATCGGCGTTCCGCGCCCCAGAAACACCCCAGGCCGAAAATCGCGAAATCCACGTCCTCGAAGAATGGCCCAAGCAGCGGCGTCTCCTTGAACACGTAGTGGAACTCGGGCAGGCTCATCGGCGTTTCGCGGCCGGGCAGGGCCTGCTCCGCAGTGGGCATGACATTTTTGTTCACCAGTATTTCCGAACGCAGGACCATGGCCGTTCCTCTGTGTCTATTCAGTTGGATAGCGTCAGGGCCATCGCCGCCAAGTCCGTTCCCGATCACATGACCTGCGCGATCTGTGAGGACGGACCTGCCTGCGATGCAGCCCGAATGGTTTCTAGTGTGCCCGAGGTTTGCGCTGCTGTCAGGCGGCTGGGCCTCGCGGGTAGCGTTGCAGGCGCTCTGCCAGCTCTCGCCCCGGGATAGGCCGGTCAAACAGATAGCCCTGCCCGATGTCACACCGGTGTCGACGCAGGAAACCCAGCTGCGCAGGAGTTTCAATGCCCTCGGCCACCACCTTCAGCTTGAGGTTATGGGCCATGGCGATCACCGCCGAGGTGATTTCCATGTCGTCCTGGTTGTCGGGGATGTCCTTGATGAAGCTGCGGTCGATCTTGAGGATGTCGATCGGAAACTTCTTCAGGTAGCTCAGCGAGGAGTAACCGGTGCCGAAGTCATCCATGGCCAGGGTCAGGCCCAATGCCTTGAGCTCGTCGAGTTGCCGATGGGTGTCTTCACTGGCTTCGAGCAGCAACCCTTCGGTCAGCTCCAGCTCCAGTTGGTGCGCAGGCAAGCCTTCTTCCCCGATGATGCTACTGATCGAGGCGACCAGATCAGGGTCGGAAAACTGCTTGGGCGACAGGTTGATCGCAACGTGCAGGTTGCCAAGCCCTGCTGCACGCAGATCGTTGCTCATGCGGCACGACTGGCGCACCACCCATTTGCCGATGGGAATGATCAGACCGGTTTCTTCGGCCACGCTGATGAACTGGTCAGGGCGGATCATGCCCCGTTCGGGATGGTTCCAGCGCAGCAGGGCTTCCAAGCCCAGCAGCCGGCCGCTGCGCAGGCACAGCTTGGGCTGATAGAACACCTCCAGCTCGTTCTGGGTCAATGCGCGGCGCAGGTTGTTCTCGACGAACAGTTTGTAGCTGGCTTCGGCGTTGAGGACCTCAGTGAATACCTGCACCTGGTGCTTGCCGTTGGCCTTGGCCTTGTGCAGTGCCAACCCGGCGTTTTTCATCAGGCTGGTGGGGTCGGCACCATGCTGGGGAGCGCTGGCCAGGCCCACCGATGCAGTGACATTGATCAGCTGGTTGTCGACGAACATTGGTTTGTCGAGGGTGCGCAACAGTTGTTGGGCAACCCCCTGGCCGGCCTCCAGGCTGGTGTCGTCGAGCAACACGGCAAACTCGTTGCTGGCAAATCGGGCCAGGATGCCGCCGGCATGCAGGCTGTTGCGCAGGCGCCTGGCCAGGCTGATAAGCAATTTGTCGCCCGTATGATGGCCCAGGCTGTCGTTGATGCGCTTGAAGTTGTCGATGTCCACCAGCAGCAGGCACATCGGATTCTGCACATCCCGGGCGAAGCATTCGTCCAGGCTGCGGATGAACGCGGGACGGTTACCCAGGTTGGTCAGGTTGTCGGTGTAGGCCAGCCGCTCGATGCGCTGCTGCGCAAGCTTGCTCTGGGTGACATCTTCGTAGATGCCGATGTAGTGGGTCAGCTCGCGGTTGTCACCATACACCTTTGAAATCGACAGCTGCCCCCAGTAGGGCTCCAGATTCTTGCGCCGGCTCTTGAATTCGCCCTGCCAGCTGTTGCCCATGGCCAGGCTCGAAGGCGAGTCGAACAGCAGCTCGTTGAGGTTCTCCAGGGCGGGCAATTCACCCAGGTGACGCCCTTGCACTTCCTCGGTGCTGTATTGGGTGATGGCGGTGAAGCTTGGGTTCACATACTCAACCTGCCCATCCCGGTTCACCAGCAGGAAGGCGCTGGCGCTCTGCTCCACGGCGCGTTGGAACAGGTGCAGCGCACTGGTCGCCGCACGGCGGTTGTGGTTGGTGATGACCTGGGCGAACTGGTCGGCCAGCTCACCGGCAAAGGCGATCTCATCGGACTGCCAGGCGCGTGGCTGGCCGGCCTGCTCCAGGCACAAGACGCCCACCACCTGTCCGTCGACGCGGATGCTGGCATCGAGCATCGCCTTGTTGCCAGGCCCCAGGCTCTGCATTAATGCACGTGTACGGGGATCGTGCCCGGCGTTGTGCGCGTCGATCGCACGGCTGGCATGCAGGGCCTCAAGGTAATCCGGGAAACGGCTGGCATCGATGGCTTCGGGCTGGCGGTGCGCTTGCACGTCGCTGTACCAGGCGGTGATCGGCTCAAGCCGTTGGCCTTCCAAGTGCCAGATACCGGCGCAGTCGATCTTGTAGATCTCACAAGCGCTACGGGTGATCAGTTCGGCGGCTTCGAGCAACGAGTTCTCGGCGCTGTAGCGTTGACGGGCCAGGCGCAGGATGAGGTCCTGCTGGCTGCGCACGCGCTCCAGGTGCTCGAGCTGCTCACGCTGGGCACGCTGGTTCAGTTGCAGGGCCAACTGCAGGCGGTTGTTGCGTGATTCCAGGTCACTGGCGGTCTCGCCCGTGTCTTCCGGGTGATCGTCGAGTACGCTCAGGTAACCACATAACAACTGGCGGGCATGCTGTTTGAAAACTTCGCCGACCTCCAGCATGCGCACGCAGGCGCCTGGCGTGTGCAGGGTGTAGCGCACGCGGTAATAGCCGCGTTGCGACAGTTGCAGCTGGATGTCGTCATGAAGTCGGTAGCGGGCCTCGGGTTCCATGAGGCTGGCGTAAGGGGCATCGACCAGCGCGCAGAGGTCACTGGCATGAACGCCGAACTGGCGCTCGCAGGCTGGGTCCAGGTAGAGCAGCGACCAACTGGCTTCGTTGAGCCTTTCGAAGCGCAGCATGCCCAACCGCGAGGGCACGGGTAACTGCGTGACGACCTCGCCCGTCACACGGTTGCCAGCATCGGGTTGGCTTTTCATCGAAGACTCGCTTGAAGAGGGAACGCGCCCGTTGGACCGCGTCGAATCTGGCAAGGTTGCATCATGTCCCTATAGCTGGCAAGCGGCCATGTACGAAGCTGTAACAGGGTTATCGGCCGACACCACGGAATCTGTAGGACGGCTGTTAAGTGCGGGTTTGCAGCGATGCTCGGCAACGCGGCCGTGCGCCGGGACCATCCTGTTCCCGCTCAGCGCCTACTTTGCTCCAGGCAAAAAAAGCCCCGTCAATCGACGGGGTTGAGGTACGAGCGTGGCAGCTCGAAAAAGAAGCTGCCCCTCACCAGGAGGGGCAGTGCGCTGCTTTACAGCAGCATGGTGCGGATATCGCCCAGCACATCGCCCAGACGCTTGGTGAAGCGCGCAGCGGCGGCGCCGTTGATCACACGGTGATCGTACGACAGCGACAGCGGCAGCATCAGCTTGGGCTGGAAGGCCTTGCCGTCCCAGACAGGCTGCATGGTCGCCTTGGAGACGCCCAGGATGGCCACCTCGGGGGCGTTGACGATCGGCGTGAAGCCGGTGCCGCCAATGTGACCAAGGCTGGAGATGGTGAAGCAGGCGCCCTGCATCTCGTCCGCCGACAGCTTCTTGGTGCGCGCCTTCTCGGCCAGTGCAGCCGCTTCGGCAGCCAGCTGCAGCAGGCTCTTCTGGTCGACGTTCTTGATTACCGGTACCAGCAGGCCATCGGGCGTGTCCACGGCAAAACCGATGTGCACGTATTTCTTGCGGATGACCGCTTTGCCGCTTGGTGCCAGCGAGCTGTTGAAGTCTGGCAGTTCCTTGAGCAGGAAGGCGCAGGCCTTGAGCAGCAGCGGCAGGACGGTCAGCTTGACGCCGGCCTTTTCTGCGACGGCTTTCTGGGCAACGCGGAAGGCTTCGAGCTCAGTGATGTCAGCGGAGTCGAACTGGGTCACGTGCGGCACGTTCAGCCAGCTGCGGTGCAGGTTGGCAGCACCGACCTGCATCAGGCGGGTCATGGCCACTTCTTCGACTTCACCGAACTTGCTGAAATCGACCACCGGAATCGGCGGAATGCCAGCGCCGCCGGTTGCACCGGCAGCTGCCGGCGCTTCCTTGGCCTTCTGCATCATGGCCTTGACGTAAACCTGCACGTCTTCTTTCAGGATGCGGCCGTGTGGGCCGGTCGCTGCCACGGCACCGAGCTCTACGCCGAACTCACGGGCCAGCTGACGCACGGCTGGGCCGGCATGCACCTTGGCGTTGTTGCCGGCAGCCGGGGCGGTTGCGGCTGGCGCAGGCGCAGCGGCAGCCGGGGCAGCAGCGGCAGGGGCAGCGGCGGGTGCGGCTTCGGTCTTGGTCGGTGCAGCGGCGGCTGGAGCCTGCGCTGGGGCAGGCGCTGCACCTGCAATTTCCAGCTTGAGGATCAGGTCGCCGGTGCCCACTTCGTCATCAAGCTTGGCAATGACTTCCTTGACCACGCCAGCGGCAGGCGAAGGGATTTCCATGGAGGCCTTGTCGGACTCCAGGGTGATCAGCGACTGATCGGCTTCGACGGTATCGCCTGCCTTGACCAGCACTTCGATGATCTTGGCCTTACCCGACGAGCCAATGTCCGGCACGTGGATGTCCTGCACGCTAGCGGCAGCCGGAGCGGCAGCGGATGCTGGCGCGGCCTCGGCAGCAGGTGCCGGTGCGGCCGCTTCGGCCTGTGCTGGCTTCTGTTCGGCCGCAGGTGCCTCAGGGGCCGCATCAGCGGCACCCTCGGCTTCCAGAACCAGGAGTTCGTCGCCTTCTTTCAGGCGATCACCCAGCTTGACTTTCAGTTCCTTGACGATGCCGGCCTTTGGCGCCGGAATCTCCATGGAGGCCTTGTCGGACTCCAGGGTCAGCAGGCTTTGGTCAGCCTCGATACGGTCACCGACCTTGACGAACAGCTCGATGATTTCACCTTCACCGCTGCCGATGTCAGGTACGCGAATGAGTTCGCTCACTTAAAAATACTCCTCAGCAGTCCAATGGGTTGCGCTTGTCCGGGTCGATGCCGAACTTGACGATGGCGTCAGCCACAACCTTGGGTTCGATCTCGCCACGGTCAGCCAGCGCTTCCAGGGCAGCCAGTACCACGAAGTGACGGTCTACTTCGAAGAAGTGACGCAGCTTCTTGCGGCTGTCGCTGCGACCGTAACCGTCGGTACCCAGGACCTTGAACTCTTTGCTCGGCACCCACTGGCGGATCTGCTCGGCGAACAGCTTCATGTAGTCGGTGGAAGCGATGACTGGCCCCTTGCGGCCGCTCAGGCACTGCTCGACGTAAGTCTGCTGTGGCTTCTGGCCAGGCTTGAGGCGGTTGGCACGTTCCACGGCCAGGCCGTCGCGACGCAGTTCGTTGAAGCTGGTGACGCTCCACACGTCGGCACCGACGTTGAACTCTTCACGCAGAATCTTCGCCGCTTCGCGCACTTCGCGCAGGATGGTGCCCGAACCCATCAGCTGCACGTGGTGTGCGGCTTCTCGAGTGTCTTCCTCGAGCAGGTACATACCCTTGATGATGCCTTCCTCGGCACCGGCCGGAATGGCTGGCTGCTGGTAGGACTCGTTCATCACGGTGATGTAGTAGAAGATGTCCTGTTGCTCTTCGGTCATCTTCTTCATGCCGTCCTGGATGATCACCGCCAGCTCGTAGCCGTAGGTCGGGTCATAGGTGCGGCAGTTCGGGATGGTACCGGCCATCATGTGGCTGTGACCGTCCTCGTGCTGCAGGCCTTCGCCGTTGAGCGTGGTACGGCCGGCGGTGCCGCCGATCAGGAAGCCACGGGTACGGCTGTCGCCAGCGGCCCAGGCCAGGTCGCCGATACGCTGGAAGCCGAACATCGAGTAGAAGATGTAGAACGGCAGCATCGGCTGGTTGTGGCAGCTGTACGAAGTACCGGCAGCGATGAACGACGACATGGCGCCGGCTTCGTTGATGCCTTCTTCGAGGATCTGGCCTTTCTTGTCCTCGCGGTAGAACATCACCTGGTCCTTGTCGACCGGCTCGTAGAGCTGGCCAACCGACGAGTAGATGCCCAGCTGGCGGAACATGCCTTCCATGCCGAAGGTACGGGCTTCGTCAGGGATGATCGGCACGATGCGCTGACCGATTTCCTTGTCCTTGACCAACTGCGCCAGGATGCGCACGAACGCCATGGTAGTGGAAATTTCGCGGTCGCCCGAGCCGTCCAGGATTGCCTTGAGGGTTTCCAGAGGCGGGGTTGGCACGCTGAAGCTCTTGGCGCGGCGCTGGGGCACGAAGCCGCCCAGGGCTGCACGGCGCTCGGCCAGGTAACGGGCCTCGGCAGAACCTTCTTCGGGCTTGTAGAACGGCAGGTTCTCCAGGTCCGCATCCTTGACGGGAATATCGAAGCGGTCACGGAAGTGACGCAGGCTGTCGACATCGACCTTCTTGGTGTTGTGCGCGGTGTTCTTGGCTTCGCCGGCACCGGTACCGTAACCCTTGATGGTCTTGGCCAGGATGACGGTAGGCTGGTCCTTGTGGTTGACCGCCTGGTGGTAGGCCGCATAGACCTTGTACGGGTCGTGGCCGCCACGGTTGAGCTTCCAGATCTCGTCGTCGGACAGGTCTTCGACCATGGCCTTGAGTTCTGGGGTGTTGAAGAAGTGCTCACGCACGTAAGCGCCGTCTTTGGCCTTGTAGTTCTGGTACTCGCCGTCGATGACTTCGTCCATACGGCGTTGCAGGGCACCGTTGGTGTCCTTGGCCAGCAGCGGATCCCAGAAGCGACCCCAGACCACTTTGTTGACGTTCCAGCCACCGCCTCGGAACACGCCCTCGAGTTCCTGGATGATCTTGCCGTTGCCGCGAACCGGGCCGTCGAGGCGCTGCAGGTTGCAGTTGATGACGAAGATCAGATTGTCCAGCTTCTCGCGGCCGGCCAGGGCGATTGCGCCCAGGGATTCGGGCTCGTCGCACTCACCGTCGCCCATGAAGCACCAGACTTTCTGCTTGCCTGCCGGAATGAACCCACGGGCTTCCAGGTACTTCATGAAGCGTGCCTGGTAGATGGCCTGGATTGGGCCCAGGCCCATCGAAACGGTCGGGAACTGCCAGAAGTCAGGCATCAGCCAGGGGTGTGGGTACGAGGACAGGCCGTTGCCATCGACTTCCTGGCGGAAGTTGTTCATCTGCTCTTCGCTGATGCGGCCTTCCATGAAGGCGCGGGCGTAGACGCCCGGCGAGGCGTGGCCCTGGAAGAAGATCAGATCGCCGCCGTGCTCTTCGGTCGGCGCCTGGAAGAAGTAGTTGAAGCCGATGTCGTACAGGGTGGCGCTGGAGGCGAAGCTGGAGATGTGTCCGCCCAGGTCCGAGTCTTTCAGGTTGGTGCGCACGACCATGGCCAGGGCGTTCCAACGCACCATCGAGCGAATGCGGCGTTCCATGAACAGGTCGCCAGGCATGCGTGCTTCGTGGGTGACAGGGATGGTGTTGCGGTATGGCGTGGTGATCGCATATGGCAGCTGGGAGCCACTGCGGGTGGCCAGCTCGCCCATACGGGTCATCAGGTAATGAGCGCGGTCTTCGCCTTCTTTGTCGAGGACCGACTCCAGGGCATCCAGCCATTCCTGGGTTTCGATTGGATCGAGGTCTTGCATGGCTTGCTCCAGGGCGGAAAGGCAACCAGAATCGATTGCCTGAGATTGCGACTGGCCTTATGGGCAGACGTCGTGAATTCTTGGATTACCGGGATCTTCGTCCGGCGCCGTGTAGTTTTACTACATTTGCTTTCGCATTTCATGCTTTTGCGCGACAGGCACAGTAGTAAAACTACATTTGTGCGACGTTTGGTCGCATCCTGGCTTGTGAGGAAAAACGTTCATGTTGGTTGGCAATGTTCCACGAACGGGTAACTGTTGATGTTCCATGCCACGAATTCGATGTTTTCAGCTATTTCCAACTTTTGTATGACAGTCCAACCGTGGTCCGGCTTTCCCTTGGCCGCCTTTCCTCATCCATTTCACGCCGATCAAGGATAGCCCATGCGCCTGCCTTTGCCTTGCCAGCTGCCTGCCGTTCTTCAACCACTGACCCTGCGCAACCAACAGTTTCTGCACGAGGCGGTGGCCGCACACCCCGAACTGGACCTGGGCAGTTGGAGCGAGCGGCATGCTCGGCAGTTCGACCAGGTGGCGGCCGTCAGCGACTTCGTGCTGACCCAGGTGCAGCGCGACCCGGGCCTGCTCTGCGGGCTGATGCGCAGCGGCGAGCTGGAGCGCAGCTACGGGCCAGGCGAGCTGCGCGGCCATGTTGCCAAGGTTGCCCAGGCGGCTCAAAGCGAGGACGAGCTTGCCCGCAACCTGCGTCGCGAGCGCAACCGCCAGCAGGTACGCATCATCTGGCGTGACATTACCCGCCAGGCCGATCTCGGTGAGACCTGCCGCGATCTCTCCGACCTGGCCGATGCCGCCATCGACGAGGCCTACCAGTGGTTGTACCCACGGCACTGCCAGCAATTCGGCACGCCGATCGGTAACCGCAGCGGCCACCCACAACACATGGTGGTGCTGGGCATGGGCAAGCTCGGTGCACGCGAGCTGAACCTCTCCTCGGACATCGACTTGATCTTCGCATTCCCCGAAGGCGGCGAAACCGAAGGCGTGAAACGCTCGCTGGACAACCAGGAGTTCTTCACCCGCCTGGGTCAGCGCCTGATCAAGGCCCTGGACCCGGTCACGGTCGATGGCTTCGTGTTTCGCGTCGACATGCGCCTGCGCCCTTACGGGTCGTCCGGTGCACTGGTGCTCAGCTTCAACGCGCTGGAACAGTATTACCAGGACCAGGGCCGCGACTGGGAACGCTATGCCATGATCAAGGCACGGGTAGTTGCAGGCGATCAGGCCGCCGGCGCTCAGCTGCAGGACATGCTGCGCCCGTTCGTCTACCGGCGGTACCTGGATTTCTCGGCCATCGAAGCCCTGCGCACCATGAAGCAGCTGATTCAGCAGGAAGTGCGGCGCAAGGGCATGGCGGACAACATCAAGCTGGGAGCAGGCGGCATTCGCGAAGTGGAGTTCATCGCCCAGGCCTTCCAGCTGATTCACGGCGGTCGCGACCTCAGCTTGCAGCAGCGGCCTCTGCTCAAGGTGCTGGCTACCCTGGAGGGCCAAGGCTACCTGCCCCCTGCCGTGGTCACCGAGCTGCGGGAGGGTTATGCATTCTTGCGCTACACCGAGCACGCCATCCAGGCCATTGCCGACCGCCAGACGCAGATGTTGCCGGAGAACGAAACCGATCAGGCCCGTGTCGCCTACATGCTGGGCTACGCCGACTGGCAAGCCTTCGAGGCTCAACTTGGCCAGTGGCGTGAGCGCATTGACTGGCACTTCCGGCAGGTCATCGCCGACCCCGACGAAGACGAAAGCGAAAGCGAGTTGGTGGTCGGCGGTGAATGGTCGCCGTTATGGGAGCAGGCCCAGGATGAAGAGGCTGCTGGCCGTCAGCTGGAGGAGGCCGGCTTCAAGCTGCCGGGCGAGGCCTTGCGGCGCCTGGCAGCTCTGCGTGCCAGCCCGCAGTTGCGTTCGATGCAGCGCCTTGGGCGCGAGCGGCTGGACGCCTTCATTCCGCGATTGCTGGCCCAGGCGGTCGAGCACGAGAACCCCGACCTGGTGCTTGAGCGAGTACTGCCGCTGGTCGAGGCCGTGGCCCGGCGCTCTGCCTACCTGGTATTGCTCACCGAGAACCCCGGTGCCCTGCGCCGTCTGCTGACCCTGTGCGCAGCCAGTCCATGGATTGCCGAGCAGATCGCACGCTACCCGTTGTTGCTCGATGAGTTGCTCAATGAAGGCCGCCTGTTCAGCCCGCCCCTGGCACCGGAGCTGGCCAGCGAATTGCGCGAGCGCCTCACGCGCATTCCGGAAGATGACCTGGAACAACAAATGGAGGCGCTGCGTCATTTCAAGCTGGCGCATAGCTTGCGCGTGGCCGCCTCGGAAATCAGTGGCAACCTGCCGTTGATGAAGGTCAGCGACTACCTGACGTGGCTGGCCGAGGCCATCCTCGACCAGGTGCTTGCCCTGGCCTGGCGCCAGACCGTTGCCCGCCACGGTCAGCCGATGGGCAGCGACGGCATACCCTGCGACCCGGGTTTCGTCATCATCGGCTACGGCAAGGTTGGCGGCCTGGAGACGGGACACGGGTCGGACCTGGACCTGGTGTTCATCCATGATGGCGACCCCCAGGCCGAAACCGACGGCGCCAAGCCTATCGACGGTGCCCAGTTCTTCACGCGGCTGGGGCAGCGCATCATTCACCTGCTGACCACCCAGACCAACTCGGGCCAGCTGTATGACGTGGACATGCGTCTACGGCCCTCAGGCGCCGCGGGCCTGTTGGTCAGCTCGCTGGGCGCATTCGAGCGCTACCAGCAAAGCGAGGCCTGGACCTGGGAGCACCAGGCACTGGTCCGTGCCCGCGTGCTGGTGGGCTGCCCGCGGGTTGGACAGGCGTTCGAGAGAGTACGGGCGCAGGTGCTGGGACAACCCCGCGACCTTGAGAAGCTGCGTATCGAAGTCAGTGAAATGCGCGCCAAGATGCGCGCCAGCCTGGGCACGAAGGCCACGGTCGCCGGCACCGCACCCAACGCCTTCGAGCCGGGTATGCCCTTTGACATCAAGCAGGATGCGGGCGGTATCGTCGATATCGAATTTATGGTGCAATACGCCGCTTTGGCCTGGTCCCATGACCACACGGGCCTGGTTCGATGGACCGATAACATCCGTATTCTTGAAGAGCTGGAGCAAGTGGGGCTGATGCCTGCCGCCGACGCGGTGTTGCTGCGCGAGGTGTACAAGGCATTTCGCTCGGCCTCTCACCGCCAGGCGCTGCAGAAGCAGGCCGGGGTGATCGATGCTGCGCAGTTTGCCGATGAGCGCCGCCAGGTGCGGCGTATCTGGAGCGAGCTCGGCCTGAGCTGAGCCCAGTCGAGGCGGCTCCTCAGGGTGAGGATCCGCCGCGATTGAGGCGTGAAGCAGCCCCGGTGTTACACTGTCGGCCACATAGCCTGAATATAAAGAGGGGAGGCCGGGCTGAATTGCAGCCTGTCGCCTCCCCGAGCGTTTCTGGACCTAGCATGAGAATACTGATCATTGGCCCCAGCTGGGTCGGCGACATGGTGATGGCGCAGACCTTGTTCCAGTGCCTGAAACAGCAGCACCCCGACTGCGTGATCGATGTGCTGGCCCCCGAATGGAGCCGGCCAATCCTTGAGCGCATGCCCGAGGTGCGCCAGGCCTTGAGCTTCCCGCTCGGCCACGGTGCGCTGGAGCTGGCCACACGGCGGCGCATCGGCAAGTCGCTCAGCGGTCAGTACGACCAGGCCATCTTGTTGCCCAATTCGCTGAAATCGGCGCTGGTACCGTTCTTTGCCGGTATCCCCAAACGCACCGGCTGGCGTGGCGAAATGCGTTTCGGTTTGCTCAACGATGTCCGCAAGCTGGACAAAGCGCGTTACCCGTTGATGATCGAGCGCTTCATGGCCTTGGCCTATGCCCCCGGTGCCGAGCTGCCAAAGCCCTACCCCCAGCCCAGCCTGCAGATCGAGCCACACAGCCGTGAAGCGGCGCTGACCAAGTTCGGCCTGGAGCTGGACCGTCCGGTGCTGGCGCTATGCCCAGGCGCTGAATTCGGCGAAGCCAAGCGCTGGCCGGCCGAGCACTATGCCGCCGTGGCCGATGCCATGATCCGCCAGGGGTGGCAGGTCTGGCTGTTCGGTTCGAAAAGCGATCACCCAGGGGGTGAGCAGATCCGCGAACGGCTGATCCCTGGGCTACGCGAAGAGTCCGTGAACCTGGCCGGTGAAACCTCCCTGGCCGAGGCGATCGACCTGATGTCCTGCGCAGACGCCGTAGTCTCTAACGATTCTGGCTTGATGCATGTTGCGGCGGCGCTCAATCGCCCGCTGGTCGCCGTGTACGGCTCCACATCGCCTGGTTTCACACCGCCGCTGGCCAGCCAGGTCGAGGTGGTGCGCCTGGGCATCGAATGCAGTCCGTGTTTCGATCGCACCTGCCGCTTCGGTCACTACAACTGCCTGCGTCTGCTCGAACCCGGTCAGGTCATAGCCGCGCTGACCCGCCTGGGCGGTGCGAACATCATCGACGTGCTGACCGAGGTCGACTAAGTGCGGGTACTGATCATCAAGACGTCCTCGCTGGGTGATGTGATCCACACGCTGCCAGCGCTCACCGATGCAGCCCATGCCATCCCCGGCATCCGCTTCGACTGGGTCGTCGAGGAAGGTTTCGCCGAGATACCCAGCTGGCATCCGGCGGTCGATCAGGTCATTCCGGTGGCCATCCGTCGCTGGCGCAAGCACCTCTGGCAGACCGTTCGCAGCGGCGAGTGGAAGGCCTTCAAGCAGCGCCTGCGCGAGCGCCAATACGACCTGGTGATCGATGCCCAGGGCCTGGTCAAGTCAGCATGGCTGACACGCTACGTGAAGGCACCGGTCGCAGGCCTGGACCGGTATTCGGCCCGTGAAGGCTGGGCCAGCCGCTTCTACGACCGACGCCTGTCGGTCGCGGTCGGCCAGCATGCCGTCGAGCGTGTGCGCCAGTTGTTCGCCATGGCACTGGCCTATGACCTGCCCGAGGGCATCGGCCGTTACGGCCTGGACCTTGAACGCTTGCAGTTGCCGCCGGCAGCGCCCTACGTGGTTTTCCTGCACGGTACCACCTGGGCCACCAAGCACTGGCCCGAGGCCTACTGGCGCGAGCTGGCCGAGCGCATGGGCCGGCGCAGGCTGGAAGTGCGCCTGCCCTGGGGCAACCCGGCCGAGAAGGCCAGGGCCGAGCGCATTGCCCAAGGCTTGAACCATTGCCAAGTGCTGCCCAAATTGAATCTGGCTGGCGTCGCAAGGGTGCTGGCCGCTGCAAAGGCCTGCGTCGCCGTCGATACCGGCCTGGGCCACTTGGCCGCAGCCCTCGATGTACCGACGCTTTCGCTGTTCGGCCCGACCAACCCGGGCCTGACCGGCGCCTATGGACGGACCCAGATCCACCAGGCCAGTGACTGGCCGTGCGCACCCTGCTTGCAGAAGAAGTGCACCTACAAACCGAGCGCCGAAGACCTGCGCCGGTACGATCTGAACCGCGAGTGGCCACTGTGCTTCACTCGCCTGAATCCCGAGCATGTAGCGAGCCGCCTGAGCGCGCTGCTGCTGGCTGAGGATGTCCGTTGATGCAACTGGCTTTCGTACTTTACAAATACTTCCCCTTTGGCGGCCTGCAGCGCGATTTCATGCGCATCGCCCTGGAATGCCAGCAGCGCGGCCACCAGATCCGCGTCTACACGCTGATCTGGGAGGGCGATATTCCGCCAGGTTTCGAAGTGCTGGTGGCGCCGGTCAAGGCGATCTTCAATCATCGGCGCAATGAGAAACTCACCGCCTGGATGCAGGCCGACCTGGCCAAGCGTCCGGTGGACCGGCTCATCGGTTTCAACAAGATGCCTGGGCTGGATGTGTACTACGCCGCCGACGGCTGCTTCGAGGACAAGGCGCAGAACCTGCGCAGCGACCTGTACCGGCGTTGGGGCCGCTACCGGCATTTCGCCGAATACGAGCGGGCGGTGTTCGCCAAGGAGGCCGGTACCGAGATCCTGATGATCTCCGAGGTGCAGCAGCCGCTGTTCATCAAGCACTACGGCACGCCGGTCGAGCGTTTTCACCTGCTGCCGCCGGGCATCTCCCAGGATCGTCGTGCACCGCCCAACGCCGCTGAAATCCGTGCCGACCTGCGCAGGGAGTTCGATCTGGCCGAGGATGCGTTGCTGATCGTGCAGATCGGTTCAGGGTTCAAGACCAAGGGCGTGGACCGCAGCCTCAAGGCGTTGGCGGCATTGCCCACGGCCTTGCGCAAGCGCACCCGATTGCTGGTGATCGGTCAGGATGACCCCAAGGTCTTCCAGTTGCAGAGCGCGACGCTGGGCCTGGGCGACCAGGTGCAGTTTCTCAAAGGGCGCAGCGATATCCCGCGCTTCCTGCTGGGCGCCGACCTGCTGATCCACCCGGCCTACAACGAGAACACCGGTACCGTGCTGCTCGAAGCCCTGGTCGCGGGCTTGCCGGTGCTGGTGTCGCGCGTGTGCGGCTATGCCCACTACATCGCCGAGGCCGACTGCGGTCTGGTGCTGGACGAGCCGTTCGAGCAGGAGCAGCTCAACCGCTACCTGCAGCGTATGCTCGATGACCCCGCGGCGCGGGCCGATTGGTCGCGCAACGGCCTGGCGTATGCCGATACGGCCGACCTTTACAGCATGCCGCAGCATGCCGCCGATGTGATCCTAGGGCAGGAGGGCGCATGAAGTTGATCGTGGCAGAGCCCTTCAAGCGGCTTTGGGCGGGGCGCGATGCCTTCGAGGCGGTAGAAGCGCTGCAAGGCGAAGTCTATCGGGAACTTGAAGGGCGCCGTACCCTGCGTACGGAGGTCGCCGGCGAAGGCTTCTTCGTGAAGATCCATCGTGGCATCGGCTGGGGCGAGATCTTCAAGAACCTGCTCACGGCCAAGTTGCCGGTACTGGGCGCCGGCCAGGAGTGGCAAGCCATCGAGCGCCTGCATCAGGTCGGCGTGCCAACCATGACGGCCGTGGCCTTCGGTGAGCGGGGCGGCAACCCGGCCACCCAGCACTCCTTCATCATCACCGAGGAACTGGCGCCGACCGTCAGCCTGGAAGACTTCAGCATCGACTGGCTCCGGCAGCCGCCTGCGCCACGCCTCAAGCGTGCCCTGATCGCGCGCGTGGCCGAGATGACCGGTGGCATGCACCGTGCCGGCGTCAACCACCGGGACTGCTACATCTGTCACTTCCTGCTGCACACCGACCGGCCCGTGACGGCCGATGATTTCAAGCTGTCGGTGATCGACCTGCACCGCGCCCAGACACGCCCCGCCATTAGCCGCCGCTGGCGTAACAAGGACCTGGCCGCCCTGTACTTCTCAGCCCTGGACATTGGCCTGACCCAACGCGACAAGCTGCGTTTTCTGCGCAGCTACTTCCAGCGCCCGCTGCGTCAGGTCATGAAGGACGAAGCTGCACTGCTCGCCTGGCTTGAGCGCAAGGCGCAGAAACTCTACGACCGTAAACAACGCTATGGGGATGCACTCTGATGGCCAGTTGGACACTGGCGCCAGGTTACGAGCACCTGGCGAAGGATTTTGGCAGCCTCGAGGCGGTATTCGCCGTTCAGGGCGAACGCCTGACCCGTGATCCGCTCAGCGAAGTGGTGCGTGTCGAGCGTGAAGGCGTCAACTATTACGTCAAGCGCTACACCGGCGCTGGCAAGCACATGCGCCGCTACCTGGGCCGCCCACGTATCAAGGCCGAATGGCAGAACCTCAAGCAGTTCGCCAAGTGGGGCATTCCCACGGCCGAGGTGGTCGCCTGGGGGCTCGAACGCAATGGCCTGGCGTTCGGCCGTGGCGCGATGATTACCCGCGAGCTGCCCAACACCGAGGACCTCTCGGCGCTGGCCGAGCGCAACGATGCCCGCCTGGCCGATCGCGCCTGGGTGGACCACATCAGCCGCCAGCTGGCACGCCATACCCGGGTCATGCACGAGCACCGCTTCGCCCATAACGATCTGAAGTGGCGCAACCTGCTGGTCGATGACCAAGGGACGCTGTTCTTCATCGACTGCCCCACAGGTGATTTCTGGCGTGGGTTCATGTGGCGCCATCGCCTGATCAAGGACCTGGCCTGCCTGGACAAGGTCGCCAAGTACCACCTTTCGGCAACCCAGCGCCTGCGCTTTTACTTGCAGTACCGAGGCCGCGACCGGCTGAACGCCCGGGACAAGAAGCGCATTCGTCAGGTGCTGGGCTTTTTCGAGGGAAGGGAATGACCGACTATATGGCCAGTGCAGACCGTGCCTTGCTCCAGCGCCATGGCCTGGACGACTTCGAGGCGCTGTGGGCACTCGAACTCGACGCGGTGGACGAGCCCAATACCGGCCGCGGCGGTTGGAGCAGCGTTTACCGCCTGGAACTCGAGGGCAAGGGCTATTACCTCAAGCGCCAGAGCGACTACCTTACCCGCAGCCTGCACAAGCCCCTTGGCGAGCCGACCTTCGCCCGCGAATTTCGCAATATCGTTCGCTACCAGAAGCTGCACATCCCTGCGTTGGAAGCCGTGTTCTACGGCGAGCGCAAGCAAGGTGGCCAGCATCGAGCCTTGTTGATGACCCGCGCGCTGGACGACTGGCACGACCTCGACAGCCAGTTGCTGCAATGGCCCGAACTCGATGCATCGGTGCGCATTGGCATGCTCCAGGCCTGCGGCCAGTTGGCGCGCACGCTGCACGGTGCTGGGCAGGTGCATGGTTGCTTCTATCCCAAGCACATTTTTCTGCGTAAGCGCAGAGAAGGCTGGGACGCGCAGTTGATCGACCTGGAGAAAACCCGTCCCTTGCTCTTTGGCATGCGTGACCGCCTCAAGGACCTCGAGCCCTTGCTGCGCCGGGCGCCGGTATGGAGTGACGGCGAGATACGTACATTGCTGGCAGCCTACCTCGCACAACCCATCGACAGCACGCTGGTCGAAACCTGGGTCAACCGCCTGGTACAACGCCGTCATCATAAGGAGGCTCGCTGATGCAGCTTTCCGAGCTGAAGGAAACAGGTCGCAGCCCATCGCTGCCGCTTGCCGTCAACCTCGCCGATGCCGCCGGTAGCGCTGAGCTGCAATTGCTCAGCCTGCTGCGCGTGCTGCCGGGCCAGCGTTACGTGGGGGCCGGGGTTTGGCGTGGCAGGCCGGTCCTGGCCAAGTTGCTGGTGGGCAGCAATGCCGCGCGTCACTTCCAGCGTGAGCTGCAAGGGGTAAAGCTGCTCGCGGCGCAGGGGCTGACCACGCCGGTACTGCTCGCCGATGGCCTGGTGGAAGGCGAGGGCGGCTGGCTGTTGTTCGAGTACCTCGATGGCGCCCAAAGCCTGGCCGATGCCTGGTCCGTGGTCGAGCACCTGCCTGTGCTTGCCGACGAGCAGCAGCAGGTGCTGGGCGAGGCCCTGGCGGCTGTGGCGCAGATGCACCGCCGGGGGCTGTGGCAGGAAGACCTGCACTTGGACAACCTGCTGCGTCATGCAGGCAAGCTGTACCTGATCGATGGGGCCGGTATCAAGGCTGAAACGCCAGGCCAGCAGCTTTCGCGTCCTCGCGTACTGGAAAACCTGGGTGTGTTCTTCGCGCAGCTACCCAAGCGGCTGGAGCCGTTCACCGAAGAGCTGCTGGTGCATTACCTGTTGGCCAATGCCGAGCACGCATTGCCCATGGAGGCCTTGCAGAAGCAAATAGACAAAGTCCGCGCCTGGCGCCAACGCGACTTCCTGGACAAGGCCGGCCGCGATTGTAGCCTGTTCAGTGTCGAGCGCAGCCTGACCGCCCTGCGGGCGGTGGTCCGTAGCGAGGCCCAGGCCCTGTTGCCAGTGCTTGAACAGGCGGATGCGCTGATCGATCGTGGGCACCTGTACAAGACTGGCGGCGCGGCCAGCGTGGCACGGGTCGAGGTGGATGGCCGCAAACGGGTCATCAAACGCTACAACATCAAGAACACTGTCCACTGGCTCAAGCGCTTCTGGCGACCGAGCAGGGCCTGGCACTCATGGATCGAAGGGCATCGCCTGTCATTTCTCGACATCGCTACCCCGCGCCCACTGGCGGTGCTGGAGCAGCGAGTGCTGGGATTGCGCACGCGTGCCTACCTGGTCACCGACTACATCGACGGCCCCGACCTCATCGAATGCTTTGCCCCCTTCGTCGAGCAGGGCGATGCGCCGGCCGAACAGGTGGAGGCCCTGGTGCAGCTCATGCAACAGCTGATCCGCGAGCGCATCAGCCACGGTGACTTCAAGGGCCACAACCTGTTTTGGGATCAGGGTCGGTGGTCGCTGATCGACTTGGACGCCGTGTGCCAGCACAGCAGCCAGGGCAGCTTCGCGCCGGCCTTCGCTCGGGACCGGGCACGATTGCTGCGCAACTGGCCGGCTGAAAGTGCCTTGCACCAACGGCTGGATCAGGTGCTGCCCACGTTGGCGGCATAAGCGGCAGGCAGAGCCAGCCAGTCGCTGCTTCGCCCCGGTTGGCGCACACGTATACGCCACTGGCCGTCGCGCCAGCGCAGGATTGCCCAGGCGGTGGTGGTCGCGGCAGGCTGTCCGGGTATCAGCAGATGGTAGTGATCGGCTAGCAGGTGGGCACGCACGGGCAAGGCATGGCCACCGGCGAGCAAGTAGGGTTGGCCATCGCTCTCGTACAGTTCACTCGCCCCTTCCAGTGGTACCCCATCCGGGGTCGCGGGAAGCTGGCAGTGTTCCAGCAATGCGGTGAGGTCTGGCAGGCCGTCGTGCCACAGGACGGGTGAGTCGACGATCCACTCGCCTTCAGCGCTCCGTCTGACCGCCACCTTGCTGTAGGCATCGGGTTGCCTGGGATCGATGGCGCGCCAGCGATAACCGTCGAACGCCACCTGGTAGTACCGGCCTTGCTTGTCCCGGATGTAGTAGAGAGCCAGCCCTGCACGTTCGGATGGCTTTTCATACACGCCTTCGCTATGGATACCATCGATTCGGTAACGCAACTTGGCGGTGTCCGGGCGTACCTGGAAGGTAGGTGGTAGCATCAATGGCGGAGTAGGAGGCATGGCGCGAATGGCGCGCCTGATCACTGTCGTGCCGCCGATGCTGTTGATGCCATCGTTCATATGGGTAAAAGCCTCCACCATATGCTTGAGCACGCCTACCTGATCCTCCTTTTCCAGTGCTTCAAGGCTGTCCAGTACGCTCAGCACAGCGCGGGCGAATGCCAGCGGCGCCAGGGCACGCACCGGAATCACGAAGCTGATCAAATCGAGCATGATCCACAAGGCATGCAGGCTGGCCTCGCCCAGCAGCTCCTGTTTGGTATTAGTGCTGGCATCGACCGCCGATATGAACGCGCGGACCTCTGCCAAATAACAGGCATGCAAAAAATTGCCGGAGATGACCGGACGACTCAGCCGTTGAGCGAGCCCGCCCTTGCTCAACAGGCGCTCGACGGTTTTGCGCCGGGCCAAGGGCATGCGGTCGATCACGTAAGTGCGTAGATCCGGGCTGGCGCGAAGCGATCGGAGCAGCGCACGCGCATTGGCGTATTCGCGCCATGGCCTGCGATCCGGTGCATCTGGCGCATACACCAGAAAGCGCTGCATCTGGGGTGTTTCAGGCGTGATCAGCAATACCCCCTGTACGGTGTGCCCGGCAATCAACAACTGCCGGACACTCAGGCGGTTCTCTTGCACCAAGGGGCGCCAGTCGCTGTCGGGGTAGTTGAGAACGGCCCTGCTCCAGCGATAGCCCTGTTCGAGCGGGTCGGGTATGAAGTGGCCAGCATAGCGGGCCTTGGCGGCCTCTGCCCGCATGCGAGCACAGTTGATTCGGGCATGTGCATCCCGTCGCCACTGCCCTTGCGCGAGGTCGATCAGGTGGCTGCGCAGGAAACGCGAATAGCTGTCGCCGACATTGAGTTCACGGACCATCTGGCGAGCCTGCGCAGGGGACAAGCCTTGAATGTTCGTCTCGTCCTTATGGTGGACGCGAGCGGTTAGCCAATAGTCCAGGTCTAGCAAGCCCACGTTCAGCAACGCCAACTGATCCAGGCTGTAGGTTTGCCTGACCAACTCCACGGTGTTCCCTGTCTGCGGTCGGCTAGCGATGGGTATATAGCTGCTGGGCTGACCGGGAGGCATCACCGGGCCGGTCTGACGGGCAATGGTGACACTGATGAAGATCTGCTCCGGTGCCAGATCGAGTTGGTGGTCCAATCTCAGGCGCTCGCTGAGGCGGGCACGGGTCCACTGCAGCAGGCTGTTACGTTCGGTGAATTGTTCAAGCGTAGGAATGCCCGGCGCTGCGGCCTGATCAATGGCCACGATCAGCTCTTGCATCGTCTGCATGATATGCGTGAGCCCTTGGGTAGAGGTCTTCTTGAGCCAGGCAGGAGCATGCTTTTCAAGCAGCAGGCCATAACGCGTCGGCATCGCTGCCTTGCTGGTCACCCAGGGCAGCAGGTCTGCGGCCTTGGTCAGGCGCTCGGCAAAACCCGGTTGATCCATGGGTTGGCTACTCCATGCCTCGTTCAATCGCCCATGCTGGGCATCGATCAAGGCCTGGATCTGGACTTCCACAAGATCGTCGGGCAGCCAGTCGTAACGCAGTCGCTGTGCGTTATGGGCGCGGTCGGCATCAGCCGGCGCCAGCAGCGTGAGCATCGGCTGACTTTGCAGGGGATCATCCAGCCGCTCGCACAGCTCCAGGTGCAGGCTCTGAACATCGGCGAACGCTTCGATGCCGTGGGAGAGGCTGCATAACAAGGCTGGGCCGCTGACCGCATCGCCCGTCATCATCTGCCCCTCGACACCGCCTTGTACAAGCAGTACGGCGCCTGGCAAGTAGGCCCTCCAGTTGGGTCGTGAGCAGTCGAGCAGCAGGCGATAGAGCTGTGGACGCCTGGACGCCTCGATGCCTTGGCGAGCCCAGGACATGGGTTGGTCAAGGCACGTCTGTAACAGCGATGCCGCCACAGGCTCCAGTGTTGCGTCAGTGATGCGCAGGTCCATTTCGGCCTGAAGCTGTTGTCGCCGAAGCGCAATGAGCCGAGTACGGCGGTTATTGCCTGCTGCGTCCGGCAGGTTCCAGTAGTCTGCAAGCGCGCCGAAGAACTGTTGCCGGCCCGCCACCGGTGGAAGCTGCAAGTCTGGTGAGGGCAGGGGGGACAACAGGGCAGTGATTGCCGCGTCGAATGACTCGAAATGTTGCAAGGGTGAGACGGATGGCATGATGCAAGCTCCTTTAGAGAGATCGCGAGCCTGGGCGATATGGCAGGGGCATGCGTGCTAACCCGCTACTGCCATTACGCAGTAAGGCGCGGCTGCCAGACCACGCCCCCGTTGCCTATAGGCCGTGGCGCTGGGCCATCCGGCGTCGCCAGTTGTGTAGGCATTGCTCAAGTTGCGCCGGGCTCTGGATGTGCTGGCGGCGCGCCTGGCTCAGCAGAATCAACGCCAGCTCGGCGGTCACCTGTGCGTCGGCGCTGGCGTGATGACGCGCCTGTACCTGCAGCCCGAAACGCGCCACCCAGTCATCGAGCCCGGCCTCTCGCAACACCGTGTCGGGATTGAGCATGGGTGCCATCTCGGCCACATCTAGGAAGGGTATTTGCAGACGATAACCCAGGCTCTGTTTGAGGGCCCGTGCAAGCATGCGTTCGTCGAATGGCGCGTGGAATGCCAGTACCGGGCTGGTGCCAATGAACTCGAGCAGGTCAAGCAGTGCGTGCCCTGGGTCGCACCCCGCTGCCAGAGCGCTTGGGCCCAGGCCGTGTATCAGGACGCTGGGGTTGGTTTTCTGCTCAGGTCGGTACAGGGTTTGTTCGAACTGCTGCGAGAAGTCCAGCGCCCCGTCCTCGATAGCCACTGCGCCTATGGACAGCACTTGATCGCGGTTGGTGTTCAGGCCGCTAGTTTCCAGGTCAAGCACCACCCAGCGCTGCTCGCGCAGGGTGCAGGTGCCAAGCGCAGTGGGTGCAGGCAAGGCCGCCAGGCGTTCACGCTGCGAAAGCGCAAGCTGCGGAGCATGGGGACGCAGCCATGCGAACAAGCTCACAGCTGGTACCGCATGGCCAGGCTGCTCTGCAACCGCTGAGCTTGGCGCAGGGACTCGCGCAAGATGCGCCGGTCCAGGTGGTTGAGGCTATCTGGGTCCAGGCGGTTGGAGTAGGCCAGGTGCTCGCGTGCCTGGCGTTGATGTTGCTGCATGCGGGTCTGTTGGATGAAATGGTACGCCTCTTCGTATGCGGCGCCGTCCAGTGGGTCGATCACGCCCTTGCCCACCAGTTGGCGAATGCGCTCCAGGGTATTGCAGGCGCCGATCCCGTGAGCCAGCGCCAGCACACGTGCACCATCGACGAAGGGCGTCAGGCCCTGAACCTTGAGGTCCAGCGTGCCAGCCTTGTCAGTGCCTTGGCGGGTCAGCACGAAGTCGCGCAGACGGCCCACAGGCGGGCGTTGGCGCAGGGCGTTGTCAGCCAGCATGCGTTGGAAGATACGGTTGTCGGCTATCTGCTTCAGCAATGTGCTGCGCAACGCCTCGCAGGTGTGCTCATCGCCCCAGACCACCCGCAGGTCGAAATAAATGCTCGAGCCCAGGAGGTTTTCCGGACTCGCGTCACGCACGAAGCCGGCAAAGCGCCGTGACCACTCGCTGTGCGACAGGCACAGCGCAGGGTTGCCGGCCATGACATTGCCCTTGCACAGCGTAAAACCGCACTGCGCCAGGCATTGGTTGATGTACTGCGCCAACGGTAGCAACCGCGCCCGAATGGCCTGGGCTTCGCTGTCATCGGCCGCGTCGAAAAGAATGCCGTTGTCCTGGTCGGTGTGCAGGGTCTGCTCGCGCCGCCCCTCACTGCCAAAACAGAGCCAACTGAATGGCACCCCCGGATCGCCACGCTCTGCCAGCGCCAGTTCGATGACTCGGCACACCGTGTGGTCGTTGAGCAAGGTGATGATTTGGGTGATCTGTGTAGAGGAAGCACCGTGTGCGAGCATGCGCTCGACCAACTGGCTGATTTCGCCTCGCAGGGAAACGAGGGTGTCCAGGCGCGGTGCATGACGAATGGTGCGTGCCAAGTGAACAAGGTCTACCCGCTGCAGGGAAAACAGATCGCGCTCGGACACCACCCCACATAATCGCCGGTTCTCCACCAGGCAGACGTGCGCGATGTGCCGCTCGGTCATTGCCATGGCGGCATCGAAGGCACTTGCCTGGGGGCTCAGGTAGAACGGTGCGGCGGTCATGTGCCGCGCCACGGGTGCACCCAGGTCGGCATCGGCTGCGGCCACCACCTGGCGCAGGTCGCGCAAGGTGAAAATGCCCGTGGGCTGGCGCTGCCCATCGACGATCACGATCGAGCCAACCTGCTGCTCATGCATCAGCCTTACGGCTTCGCGCAGCGGAGTCTCAGGGGCGCAGACCACGGGATGACGCATGGCCAGTTCGCCCAGCGGTGTATTGAGGGAATACTGGGTGCCCAGGGTCTGCACCGCCTGCTGACGGACTTGTTGGTTGACTTGGTCCAGCAGGCTGCTGACCCCTCGCAAGGCGAAATCGCGGAACACCTCGGAGAGGGAAAAGACGCGGATGAATGCCGCTTTGTTCAGTTGCAGGCAGAAGGTGTCGTCACCGGCCAGGTGCTCCGTACGCGTGGCTCGCTCGCCGAGCAGGGCCGCCAATGGAAAACACTCGCCATGGGTAATCTCGAACGTGGTCTCAACCCCCGGTTTGACCAGGTGCTGCCGTTCACCGACGACGCGGCCCTGCTTGACGATGTAGAAATGCTCAACCGGCCCGTCGCTTGGCTTGATGATGCTTTCGCCGCTGGCGTAGAAGCGCAGCTGGCACTGCTCGACCAGATAGGCCAGATGGCTCTGCTCCATCTGATTGAAGGGTGCAAAGCGTTGGAGGAATTGCAGGGTGCCCTGAATGTTCTGCAGCACCGCAGTTCTACCCGCTTGCTGGTAGGCGTCTTTTTTGCTCATCGACCTGACCGTATCGCTACGCCGAACTATATATATCTATCTATAGGGCCGGCTTTGTTGTTTTCGGCGTTCATGGTCGGCCTGCAGGGGCGTGGTGCCCATTGGACGTAAGTCTAGGGCGCGACCACGTCAATAATCCGACGAAAGGTAAATCGGGTGTCGGAAAATCCGCGGTCCTACCTGTAGAGCGAATGGATACGAGACGACCATGTCTGAGCACACCGACATTTTGAGCGACGCAGAGCGCGCGGCACTGGCTGCTGTGAGCGCGCCACCGCCTGCCCGGCCGGTGGTGCTCGTGGTCGACGACAATCCGGTCAACAGCGAAGCCTTGATGTTGTACCTCAAAAGCAAGGGTATCGACGGCATGACGGCCGATGGCGCCCAGGAGGCGCTGTTCAAGCTTCATTACGAACCTCGAATCGCGCTGATGATCACCGATCTGCGGATGCAGCCCGAGGATGGGCTGTCCCTTATCCACAAGGTGCGCGAGATGCCGGAGGCGGACCGGGCCGCGCTTTCGATCATCGTGGTATCAGGCGATACCGATGTGAAAGAGGCCGTTGATGTCATGCACCTGGGGGTTGTGGACTTTCTGTTGAAGCCCGTGGACCTCACGAAGCTGCTCGAACTGGTGAAGCGCGAACTGAAGATGGCCTGACGCGCAAGCGGGGCCCTAAGGCCCCGCCGATCAACGCTGCAAGCAGCTCACTTTACCCACCGGTCGTTCAAAGTCCGTTGCGTGCCTTGAACTCACGGCGACGGCGATGCAGCACAGGCTCGGTATAGCCGTTGGGTTGCTTGGCGCCTTCGAGTACCAGCTCGACTGCCGCCTGGAAGGCAACGTTGTCGTCGAAGTTGCCCGCCATCGGGCGATACAGCGGGTCGCTGGCGTTCTGCTTGTCGACCACCGCCGCCATGCGCTTGAGGCTTTCGAGCACCTGCTCCTGGCTAACTACGCCATGGCGCAGCCAGTTGGCCAGCAACTGGGCAGAAATGCGCAAGGTGGCACGGTCCTCCATCAGCCCCACGTTGTTGATGTCGGGCACCTTGGAGCAACCCACGCCCTGGTCGATCCAGCGAACCACATAGCCCAGGATGCCCTGGGCATTGTTGTCCAGCTCGTTGCGGATTTCCTCGTCCGACCAGTTGGGGTTGGTCGCCAGCGGAATGGCCAGGATGTCATCGACCGAAGCCGGTGTGCGCGAAGCCAGCTCGCGCTGGCGCGCCTGCACGTCCACCTTGTGGTAATGCAGGGCGTGCAGGGTGGCGGCCGTTGGGGAAGGCACCCACGCGGTATTGGCACCGGCCAGCGGGTGAGCGATCTTCTGCTCCAGCATGGCGGCCATCAGGTCGGGCATGGCCCACATGCCCTTGCCGATCTGCGCACGCCCTTGCAGGCCGGTGGCAAGGCCTACATCGACGTTGTTGTTTTCATAGGCGCCGATCCACTTCTCGTTTTTCATGGCGCCTTTGCGCACCACCGGGCCTGCCTCCATGGAGGTATGGATTTCGTCGCCAGTGCGGTCGAGGAAGCCCGTATTGATGAACACCACGCGCTCGGCAGCGGCCTTGATGCAGGATTTGAGGTTGACCGTTGTGCGGCGCTCCTCGTCCATGATGCCGACTTTGACGGTATTGCGCTTCATGCCCAGCAGGTCTTCGACCCGGCTGAATATCTCGGCGGCGAACGCCACTTCTTCCGGGCCATGCATCTTCGGCTTGACGATGTACACACTGCCGGTACGGGTGTTGCGACGGCTAGTGGTGCCGTTGAGGTTGTGCAGCGCCATGAGGTTGGTGAACAGACCGTCCTGGATACCTTCCGGGACTTCGTTGCCTTGGGCGTCGAGGATGGCCGGGTTGGTCATCAGGTGACCCACGTTGCGCACGAACAGCAGCGAGCGACCATGCAGGGTGACGCTGCCCCCGTTGGGCGCTGTGTACTCGCGATCAGGGTTCATGGTGCGGGTGAACGTCTTGCCGCCTTTGCTGACGCTTTCGGCCAGGTCACCTTTCATCAGCCCCAGCCAATTGCGATACACGATTACCTTGTCGTCGGCGTCGACGGCCGCCACGGAGTCTTCGCAGTCCATGATGGTGGTCAGTGCCGATTCCATCAGGATGTCCTTGACGCCTGCGGCATCGGTGCTGCCCACCGGGGTACTGGCATCGATCTGGATTTCGAAGTGCAGGCCGTTGTGCTTGAGCAACACAGCGGTCGGGGCGTTGCTGTCGCCGTGGAATCCAACCAGTTGGGCATCGTCGCGCAGGCCGGTGTTGCTACCGCCTTTGAGGGTGACGACCAATTGGCCGGCCTCGATGCGATAAGCCGTGGAATCGACGTGCGAACCTGCCGCCAGCGGTGCCGCTTCATCGAGGAAGGCACGGGCGAAAGCGATCACTTTGTCGCCACGTACCTTGTTGTAGCCTTGCCCCTTTTCGGCACCGCCTTCGTCGCTGATCGCGTCGGTGCCGTAGAGCGCGTCGTACAGCGAGCCCCAGCGGGCATTGGCGGCGTTCAGGGCAAAGCGTGCGTTCATGACCGGTACCACCAACTGCGGACCGGCCATGTGGGCGATTTCTTCGTCCACATTTTGCGTGGTGGCCTGGAAATCGTCGGCTTGTGGCAGCAGGTAACCGATTTCCTGAAGGAAAGCCTTGTAAGCCGGGGCGTCGTGGGCCTGGCCTTTGCGGGCCTGATGCCAGGCGTCGATCTGGGCTTGCAGCTCGTCGCGCTTGGCGAGGAGGGCTTTGTTCTTTGGAGCGAGGTCGTTGATGATCTTTTCAGCACCTGCCCAGAACTGCTCGGCGACGATGCCGGTTCCGGGGATGGCTTCGTTGTTCACGAAGTCGTACAGGACCTTGGCGACCTGAAGGCCACCGACTTGAACGTATCCAGTCATTGCTTGCCTCACTCTGCTCAGCTATTTCGCTCTTTTGTATTGAGCCTGTAGCGCTTCTCCTCGCACGGCACCAGTGCATGCCTCCGGTAGGAGCCCGGACGCGGCTGGGTGCGGTTTGCCTGCCTGACGGCAAGCAGCGTGCATTCTTCACAGGCGCCTCGACAGACCTTCAAACGACGTTGTGTAGTCCGCGCCCACGGATACTACATGAAGCAGCCGGCTGGGCACTATCAGACTAAAAGCGGCGTCAGGCGACCTGTTGGTCGCACAGGATCATGCAAGGAAGCGCCATGTTCGCAAAAAAAGGAGTGATTGTTCCAGATAAATCTAAAAACAGTACACGATTTATAAGTCAGATTGCCCTGCGGCAGGTTGACGCGCCATGCCTATACTGTGGCGACACCCTGGCCCCTGCAGGGCCTGAACCCACTCGAGGAACATCCCGTGGAACATCTTGTGCTTACCGTGATCGCCCCGGACAAGGCTGGCCAAGTCGAGCGGATCGCCCAGTGCATCGCTGATTTCGAGGGCAATTGGCTGGAAAGCAGCATGTCGCGCATGGCTGGGCAATTTGCCGGCATCCTGCGGGTAGCAGTGCCGGCGGATCGGTATGACGCGTTGGTAGACGCGCTCGGGGCATTGTCCGCACATGGCATTCGCGTGCAATTGGCAGAAAGTGGCGGCGAGCCTACCCATGCATCCAAACCCTTTGGCATGGACCTGGTTGGTAACGACCGGCCAGGGATCGTGCGCGATATCACCCGTGTGCTGGCCGAGCTGAACGTGAACGTCGAACGGATCGCCACGCAGGTACGTCCGGCACCGATGAGCAACGAACCGCTGTTCCATGCCGAGGCCCTTCTGGCATTGCCCGCGTCCCTCCCTCTTGAGCAACTGCAGCAACGTCTGGAGGCCCTGGCCGATGACTTGATGGTGGAGTTGCGACTACGCGCGGATGAGTGAATGCCGATCGCGCTTGCAGTTAAGCTTGCAGGGGTTATCCCTATTTAAAGGGGACGGCCTTGTGGATAAGCTGGGGCTATCGCGCCCGAGCGCCCGGCTTGCAAGGGCTGCGAAGATTTGATCGAAAATTGATCAATGCAGAGGGGGTTGTTCACAAACGACGGGGAAGAGGGTGTGGATAAGCTCTGGAGATGTCTCTGCAGCCCTTGGAAATCAAGGTATACAGAGACATGATCGTTTTTTGATCAGCGGCTTTTACGCAAACTCCACCACGCATCGACGCTGTACAGCGCCAGCCCCGCCCAGATGAACATGAATGCCGTGAGCGTGCTTGGGGACAGATGCTCGTCGAACAGCCATATGGCCTGGAGCAAGACCAGCGTTGGTGCCAGGTACTGCAGAAAGCCCAGCGTGGTGTAAGGCAGGTGCCGTGCGGCAGCGTTGAAACACACCAGCGGCACCAGCGTCACAGGGCCTGCAGCCATGAGCCACAAGGCCTCGCTTGTGGTGTAGAACGTGCCTTGCGCGCTCATGGCGGCAGGGTGCAGCAGCAGCCAGCCAAGCGCCAGCGGTACCAGCATCCAGGTCTCGACCACCAGCCCAGGCAGGGCCGCCACGGGGGCTTGTTTGCGAATCAGCCCGTAAAACCCGAAGGTCAGCGCCAGTGCCAAGGATACCCAGGGCAAGCTGCCCACTTGCCAGACCTGTTGCATCACGCCGAGCGCGGCCAGGCCGACCGCCAGCCACTGCAGGCGGCGCAGTCGCTCGCCGAGGATGAGCATGCCGAGCAGGACGTTGATCAGCGGGTTGATGTAGTAGCCAAGGCTGGCCTCGAGCATGCGTCCATTGTTCACCGACCAGACATACGTCAGCCAATTAGCTGCGATCAATGTGCCGCTCAACGCCAGGATGGCCAGGCGCCGCGGGTTGTCGCGCAGGTCACGCCACCAGCCGGGGTGCTTCCAGAAGGCGAGCAGTACCGAGCCGAACAGTGCTGACCACAGCACACGGTGGACGATGATCTCCACGGCGGGCACGCTCTGGATGGCTTTGAAGTACAGGGGGAACAGGCCCCAGATGATGTAGGCGCTCAGGCCCAGGAGATACCCGCGACGCGGGTTTGCAGCGTGCATGCAGAGTCCTTGCTTAAGATGCTGATTAACGGCAGTTATTGTAGACAGAGCCGACGGTCGATCTAGAACAACTTGAGTGGGGCCTCATCGAGGGCGGCCATTTGCTCACGCAGCGCCAGAATCTGATCGCCCCAGTACCGCGGCTGACCAAACCAGGGGAAGCTGGGTGGGAATGCCGGGTCATCCCAGCGACGCGCCAGCCAGGCACTGTAGTGCAGTTGACGCAGGGCACGCAGCGGCTCGATCAACGCCAGCTCGCGCGGGTCGAAGTCGTGAAATTCGTTGTAGCCCTCAACCAATTCGGCCAGCTGGCCCTGACGCTCATCCCGATTGCCCGCCAGCAGCATCCACAGGTCCTGCACCGCAGGGCCCATGCGGCAGTCGTCCAGGTCAACTACATGGTAGATCTCGTCGCGGTGCATCAGGTTGCCCGGGTGCAGGTCACCGTGCAGGCGGATGGTCTGGTGCGGGGTGCGGGCATAGGCGGCTTCCACGCGTGCCAGCACATCGCGCGCAACCGATTCGAATGCGGGCAGCAATTCTCGGGGAACGAAATCGCCCTTGAGCAGTGTATCCAGCGAGTCATGCCCGAAGTTATCCACAGCCAGCGCCTCCCGGTGTTCGAACGGTCTGCTGGCAGCCACGGCATGCAGACGACCGATCAACTGGCCAAGGCGGTACAGCTGGTCGAGGTTGCCGGGTTCCGGGGCATGGCCACCACGTCGCGGAAACAGCGTAAAGCGAAAGCCACCGTGTTCGAACAGCGTGTTGCCTTGATGCTGCAGGGGCGCTACCACCGGCACTTCGCAGGCGGCCAGTTCGGCCGTGAAGCGGTGCTCCTCGACGATGGCTGCATCGCTCCAGCGTCCGGGCCGGTAGAACTTGGCGATCAAGGGCTGCTCGCCCTCGATACCCACCTGGTAAACGCGGTTTTCATAGCTGTTGAGCGCCAATACCCGCGCATCGCTGAGAAACCCCAGGGATTCCACGGCGTCGAGCACCAAGTCGGGGGTAAGTGTGGCGAACGGGTGGGACATGATGACTCCGGCGGTAGGCAGCGTGGTCCTCATGTTACCGCGTTGGCCAGCCAGGCGCCGCAGGGCACTCGGCCATTTGCCAGGGCCGCGACAGGTCAGGCCGGGATGCCAATCACCACATCAGCGGCAGAGAACTGCACACGCAGGGCGCTACCCACTGTCACCTGGTGCTCTGCCAGCCAGGCCGGTTCGGCGAAGGCGCACAGGATCTGACCATTGCCAAGCGCAAGGCGCACTTCGTGGGGGCCGTCGGTGCCCGTGAGAAGCGCGTCCACGGTCACCTGCAGGCAATTGTGCTGTTGATCCGCCTGGTCGCTGTGGCCCAGCAGGCGCACCCAGCCTGCCTTGAGCAAGGCCACCACCGTCGTGCCCAGGGTTAGCCCCAGGCGCTCGGTGCTGTCGTGGGTGATCAAGGCTTGGATCTGTAACCCCCCACTTAGTGCGAGGCCGACCCGGTCATGCCATCCCACGCGATGCAGGTCGCTGACCTGCCCTTGCAGCTGGTTTCGGGCGCTGGTGCGCAGCATCAGGCGACCGAGCAGGTCAAGGTCGCTCACATCATCGGTGGCTTCGAGTAACTGAGCCTGCAGGGCTTGCAGCCGCTGATACAGCCGCAGCACCCGTTCGCCTTCGGCAGACAGGCGTGCCCCCCCGCCACCGCGACCACCAGTGCTGCGCTCCACCAGGGGGCTGCTGGCCAGGTTGTTGAGTTCATCGATGGCATCCCAGGCAGCCTTGTAGCTCATGTCGGCAGCCTTGGCGGCGCGGGTAATGGAACCCTGCTCGGCAATATGCTGCAAGAGGGCCACGCGCTGTGGGCGGCAGGTAATGTGGTGGGTCAGTGGGACAGGTAGGGGCATGGGCATCCGACCGGTTCGGTGATGGGCCAGTGTACGGGGTGGGCGTAGCGTACCACTGCGTCGCCATCACTGGTCTGCAGGCTATGCATGGCCGGGCTTGGGTGTACGTGCCAGGCAATAGACGTCCACACGTGCGGCACCTGCCTTGCGCAGGACCTGTGCAATAGCCTGCGCCGTCGCACCGGTGGTCAGTACATCGTCGACGAGCGCGACATGTTGGCCGTGCAGGCCATCGCACACGGCGAACGCCTGGCGCAGGTTGCGCCATCGAGCCTTGGCGCTCAAATGCTGTTGGGCCGTGGTGTGGCGGGTGCGTACCAGCAGATGTTCGACACAGGGCACTGCCAATTGCCTGGACCACCAACGCGCCAGCATCGCGGCCTGGTTGAATCCCCGTTCGCGCAGCCGGCGCTGTGCCATGGGTACGGGAACCAGCACGTCGGGACGGGGCAGGTCTTCGGCGTAGTGATGGCTCAATGCATGACCGGCAATCTCAGCCATCAGGCGTCCCAGCGGCCACTGGCGGTTGTGCTTGAATCGACTGATCAGGGTGTCCACCGGAAAGGTGAAATGCCAGGGTGCAAGCACCCGTTCGAATGCTGGCGGCCTGCGGTTGCACTGCCCGCACTCCATGCCTGCCATGGCCAGAGGCAGGGCGCAGCGTATGCAGTGGTCATCATCCAGCCAGGGCAATTGTTGTTCACATGGCTCGCACAGTGCGTAAGGTTGCAACGCAGGTGCACTGCATAAACCACATGTTTGGTTAATTACTGACCATTTGTAAACCAGTCTTTTAAGCTTAAGTTGACAGTTCATGTGCCTTCCCTGACTATTTCGGCTATCCGTGAAGCGCGGGCGTTCTCCTTGCCCGGCGCCTGCTAGAGCCTAAACAAGGAAACGCCGATGAGCGCCAGCACAACTGCAACAACACGTCACGACTGGTCCCTGGCCGAGGTCAAGGCGCTGTTCCAACAGCCGTTCAACGACCTGATCTTCAACGCACAGGCCGTACACCGTGCGCATTTCGATGCCAACCGGGTGCAAGTCTCCACGTTGCTGTCAATCAAGACCGGTGCCTGCCCCGAAGACTGCAAGTACTGCCCGCAGTCCGGCCACTACAACACCGGCCTGGAAAAGCAGAAGCTGATGGAGGTGCATAAGGTGCTCGAGGAGGCCGCGCGCGCCAAGGCGATTGGTTCTACGCGCTTTTGCATGGGCGCTGCGTGGAAGCACCCTTCGGCCAAGGACATGCCCTATGTGCTGGAGATGGTCAAAGGTGTCAAAGCCATGGGCCTGGAAACCTGCATGACCCTCGGCAAGCTCGACCAGGAACAGACCCAGGCGCTGGCCCAGGCGGGCCTGGACTATTACAACCACAACCTCGATACCTCCCCCGAGTTCTACGGCAGCATCATCACCACTCGCACCTACGCCGAGCGCTTGCAGACCCTGGCCTATGTGCGCGATGCCGGCATGAAAATCTGCTCTGGCGGCATCCTCGGCATGGGCGAGACACTCGATGACCGCGCAGGCCTGCTGATCCAACTGGCCAACCTGCCCGAGCATCCGGAGTCCGTGCCGATCAACATGTTGGTCAAGGTGGCCGGTACGCCGCTGGCCGATGAGGCCGACGTCGATCCGTTCGACTTCATCCGCATGCTGGCGGTGGCCCGTATCCTCATGCCCAAGTCGCACGTGCGCCTTTCGGCAGGCCGTGAGCAGATGAACGAACAAATGCAGGCCTTGGCCTTCCTGGCCGGTGCCAACTCGATCTTCTACGGCGAAAAGTTGCTGACAACGGCCAACCCCCAGGCCGACAAGGACATGCAGCTGTTCGCACGCCTGGGGATCCAGCCTGAAGCCCGTGAAGAGCACGCCGACGAAGTGCACCAGGCTGCGATCGAGCAGGCGCTGGTCGAGCAGCGCAACGACGCGTTGTTCTACGACGCAGCGTCGGCCTGACATGGCCTTCGACCTGGCCGCGCGGCTGGCCGAACGGCGCGCGGCGGACCTTTACCGACAGCGCCCCTTGCTGGAAGGCCCACAAGGGCCAAGGCTGGTGGTCGATGGCCAGCCGCTGCTGGCCTTCTGCAGCAACGATTACCTGGGCCTGGCGAATCACCCCGACGTGGTCGCTGCCTGGCAGGCGGGTGCCGATCGCTGGGGTGTAGGTGGGGGGGCTTCGCACCTGGTCATAGGCCACACCACGGCACACCACCAACTTGAGGAAGCATTGGCCGAACTAACCGGGCGGCCGCGAGCGCTGCTGTTCTCCACCGGCTACATGGCCAACCTGGGGGTGATCACCGCTTTGGTGGGCAAGGGCGATACGGTGTTGCAGGACCGCCTGAACCATGCCTCGTTGCTCGACGGCGGCCTGCTTAGCGGCGCGCGCTTCAGCCGTTACCTGCACAATGATGTTGGCAGCCTGAGTGACCGTCTGGCCAAGGCTACAGGCAATGCGCTGGTCGTGACCGATGGCGTGTTCAGCATGGACGGTGATGTAGCCGATTTGCCGACGCTGGCCCAGGCGGCCCGTGCGCGCGACGCCTGGCTGATGGTGGACGATGCCCACGGCCTGGGCACCCTGGGTGCGGGCGGCGGTGGGGTCGTCGAGCACTATGGCCTTGGCGTGGACGATGTCCCGGTACTGGTCGGTACGCTGGGCAAGGCGTGCGGTACGGCGGGTGCGTTTGTGGCAGGCAGTGAAACGTTGATCGAGGCGCTGATCCAGTTCGCCCGGCCTTACATCTACACCACCAGCCAGCCGCCCGCTTTGGCCTGTGCCACCCTCAAGAGCCTTGAGCTGGTGCGGACACAGGCCTGGCGGCGCGAGCACCTGGCGGCACTGATACAACAATTTCGCAAGGGCGCAGAACAACTGGGCTTGCGCCTGATGGAGAGCCAGACGCCGATCCAGCCGATTGTCATCGGTGACAGCGCCCAAGCGCTTCGCCTGTCGCAGTTACTGCGCGAGCGCGGCCTGTTGGTGACGGCTATCCGGCCACCTACGGTGGCGGTCGGTAGTGCGCGATTGCGCGTTACCTTGAGCGCCGCCCACACGGCAGCCCAGGTGCAGCTATTGTTGAATGCATTGGCAGAGTGTTATCCACAGCTGGAGCGCGCCGATGCGTAACCGACTCGTACTGCTACCAGGCTGGGGCCTGGGAACCGCTTCCCTTGAGCCGCTTGCAGCCAGCCTGCGCGCCCAGGACCCTGGGCTTCAGGTGACGCTGATGCCCTTGCCGGAGCTGGATCACTGTGATGTGCAGGGGTGGGTCGACCACCTGGATCGCAAGGTACCCCACGATGTGTGGCTTGGGGGGTGGTCATTGGGCGGCATGCTGGCCAGTGCCCTGGCCGACAAGCGCGGCGACCACTGCTGCGGCTTGCTCACCCTGGCCAGCAACCCCAGTTTCGTGGCCCGTGCCGATTGGCCTCACGGGATGGCCGAAGACACTTTCGGAACGTTTCTTGATGGTTGTCGCAGCCATCCTTCGGTCACGCTCAAGCGCTTTCGCACCCTGTGCAGCGATGGGGCGATGCAACCGCGCACGTTGCTTCGGCAGCTGGGCGTAGGCGTTCCAGACACTGACCCGCTGTACCTGGCAACGGCGCTGCAGGTACTGGCCCAGCTGGATACCCGCGCAGCCCTGGAGGCATTCGCCGGCCCGCAGCTTCACCTTTTTGCCGGCGCAGATGCCTTGGTGCCAGCCGAAGCTGCGCAGGGGTTGAGCGAGCTGTTGCCCGACGTGGAAGTGGGCCTTGTGGAGGACAGCTCTCATGCGTTCGTGCTCGAGTATCCCCAAGAGCTGGCCAGCGGTATCAAAAGTTTTCTGCATGAGAGTGGCGATGACTGATCTATCCCAGCCAGGTTTGCCTGGCGCCTTGCCCGACAAACGCCAGGTGGCCGCGTCGTTTTCGCGTGCGGCCGCCAGCTATGACAGCGTGGCAGCCCTGCAGCGTGCGGTCGGCATGAACCTGTTGACGATGCTGCCATCTGACCTCGAACCGGCTCGCTGGCTGGACCTGGGCAGTGGCACGGGCCATTTCAGCCGGGCGCTTGCAGAGCGTTACGGGCCTGCAAGCGGTATCGCCGTGGACATCGCCGAAGGCATGCTGCGCCATGCTCGCGGTCGAGCCGATGGCGCCCAGTGCTACATCGTCGGCGATGCCGAGCGCCTGCCGCTGGGCGAGGGTTGCGTCGATCTCGTCTTTTCCAGCCTGGCCGTGCAGTGGTGCAACCATTTCGCCCAAGTGCTGGATGAAGCGTTGCGTATCTTGCGACCGGGCGGTGTCCTGGCCTTCAGCAGCCTGTGCGTGGGTACGCTGGATGAATTGCGCGGCAGTTGGCAGGCCGTGGATGGCCAAGTGCATGTCAACCGCTTCAGGCGCTTCGACGAATACCAACATTCATGTGCAGCCAGCACGCTCGAGACGCTGACCCTGCAACAGTTGCCGCATGTATTGCATTATGCGGACGTGCGCACATTGACCCATGAGCTCAAAGCACTGGGGGCACACAATCTCAACCCGGGTCGTCCCGCCGGGCTCACCGGACGCGCCCGTCTACAGGGTATGCTCCAGGCATACGAAGCCTATCGCCAGCCACAAGGGCTGCCTGCCACTTATCAAGTGGTCTACGGCGTGCTGCGCAAACCTGTGGCATAGGAGTACTTCATGAGTCAGGCGTATTTCATTGCCGGAACTGACACCGATGTCGGCAAGACCACCATTGCCGCCGGTCTTCTGCATGCAGCGAAGTTGCAGGGGTTGAGCACCCTGGGCGCCAAGCCGGTGGCATCGGGCTGCAACATGACAGCCAAGGGCTTGCGCAACAGCGACGCCTTGGCGCTCATCGACGAAAGCACCATCAAGCTCGCCTACGAGCAGGTCAACCCATTCGCCTTCGAGCCAGCCATCGCCCCCCATGTCGCCGCGCGGGAGGCCGGTGTGACGCTGGCGGTGGCGAAGTTGCTGGCAGACATGCACACGGTATTGGAGCAGCAGGCCGATTTCACCTTGATCGAGGGTGCCGGTGGCTGGCGGGTGCCGCTCTCGGGCCTTGAGAACCTGTCCGACCTGGCCGTTGCATTGAAGCTGCCGGTCATCCTGGTGGTAGGGGTAAGGCTGGGTTGCATCAGCCACGCGCTGCTCAGTGCCGAAGCCATCGAGCGTGACGGACTACAGCTCGCCGGATGGGTGGCGAACATCATCGAGCCAAGAACGTCGCGGCTCGAAGATAACCTGGCCAGCCTGGCTGAACGGCTGCCAGCGCCTTGTCTGGGCCGTGTGCCCAAGCTCAAGCAAGCCACGGCGGACAAGGTGGCCGAGCATTTGCAGCTGGACCTGCTGGCATAACCTGCGCGTACCTGCGCTGCGGATAGGGTCGAGCGTATGAAGGTTACCCGACGCTGGCATGGTCAAGGTCTATCAAGTGGCACCGAGCCATTAGCGATTTAAACGGGTTTTTTTGTGGCTGGCTTGCTTTAATGGGGCCTCACCGTCATCCAGTGTCGATGGAGTCCTGACATGGAAATCACCGGTAGCTCCGCCTTCTACGCCGGCCTAGGCGCCATTCACACTGGTCAGAATCGCGTCGACCAGGCCGCCAGCCAGATCGCCAACTCCACCGCCGAACGTTCCGCCACCAGTCAATCGAGTGATTTTCAGGCCGAGCGGCTGCGTGCCGTCGACAGAAGTCAGCAAATGGACATGGCCACCAGCACCGTGCAAATGGCCTTGGGCAGAACCGAAGTCGAGCTTGGCGCCAAAGTCGTCAAGGCATCCGACGAAATGCTGGGTCGTATCATCGACACCTATGCCTGACGGTCAATAGCGCGTTCTCGCCTGACACGCAACGCTCAGAAGCTTGCACTGCCTCGTTTTCTCTTCTTCGCTCGAAGCGTCCTCGTCCCTGCGGGGACGCGGGCATGTGTGCGGATGGCAGATTCGCCATTTTTCGTGGCGTAAATGGCATCTTGGGGCCTTCTTGACATCCGGCAGCGGTAAACGTAAGTTTCAAACAACTGTTTGATAGACCCTGCCGCGTGTGCCGGTCCCCCACAGAACTCACCTAGAGGTTCATCGCCATGCCTGACTACAAAGCCCCCCTGCGTGATATTCGCTTCGTGCGTGACGAATTGCTCGGCTACGAGGCGCACTATCAAAGCCTGCCAGGCTGTCAGGACGCCACGCCCGACATGGTGGACGCGATCCTCGAGGAAGGTGCGAAGTTCTGTGAGCAGGTACTGTCGCCGCTCAACCGCGTAGGCGATCAGGAAGGTTGCACCTGGAGCGAGTCGGGCGTGAAGACGCCGACCGGTTTCAAGGAAGCCTACCAGCAGTTCGTCGAAGGCGGCTGGCCAAGCCTGGCGCACGATGTGGAGCATGGTGGTCAGGGCCTGCCCGAGTCGCTGGGCCTGGCCCTGAGCGAAATGGTAGGCGGTGCCAACTGGTCCTGGGGCATGTACCCAGGCTTGTCCCACGGCGCGATGAACACGATCTCGGCCCACGGTACTGCCGAGCAGCAGCACACCTACCTGACCAAGCTGGTTTCGGGTGAGTGGACCGGCACCATGTGCCTGACCGAACCCCATTGCGGCACCGACCTGGGCATGCTGCGCACCAAGGCCGAACCCCAGGCCGACGGCAGCTACAAAGTCAGCGGTACCAAGATCTTCATTTCGGCCGGTGAGCACGACATGGCCGAGAACATCGTGCATATCGTGCTGGCACGCCTGCCCGATGCACCGGCTGGTACCAAAGGCATTTCCCTGTTCATCGTGCCGAAGTTCCTGCCTAACGCCGAAGGCGCAGCGGGTGAGCGCAACGGTGTGAGCTGCGGCTCCCTTGAGCACAAGATGGGCATCCATGGCAATGCCACTTGCGTGATGAACTTCGACGCAGCCACTGGTTACCTGATTGGCCCGGCCAACAAAGGCCTGAACTGCATGTTCACCTTCATGAACACGGCACGCCTGGGTACTGCGCTGCAAGGTCTGGCCCATGCCGAAGTGGCCTTCCAGGGGGGCTTGAAGTATGCCCGCGAGCGCCTGCAAATGCGTTCGCTGACCGGGCCCAAGGCGCCTGAGAAGGCCGCCGACCCGATCATCGTCCACCCGGATGTGCGTCGTATGCTCTTGACCATGAAGGCCTTTGCCGAAGGCACCCGTGCGATGGTGTACTTCACCGCCAAGCAGGTGGACATCGTCAAGTACAGCCAGGACGAGGAAGAGCGCAAGAAGGCCGATGCCTTGCTGGCGTTCCTGACCCCAATCGCCAAGGCCTTCATGACCGAAGTAGGCTTCGAGGCTGCCAACCATGGGGTTCAGGTCTACGGTGGGCACGGCTTCATCGCCGAGTGGGGCATGGAGCAGAACGTTCGTGACAGCCGTATTTCCATGCTGTACGAGGGCACCACAGGTATCCAGGCCCTGGACTTGCTGGGCCGCAAGGTGCTGATGACCCAAGGCGAGGCCCTGAAGGGCTTTACCAAGATCGTGCACAAGTTCTGCCAGTCGCAGGAAGGCAACGAAGCCGTCAACGAGTTCGTTCAGCCCCTGGCCGCGTTGAACAAGGAATGGGGTGAGCTGACCATGAAGGTAGGCATGGCCGCCATGAAGGACCGTGAGGAAGTTGGCGCGGCCTCGGTGGACTACCTCATGTACTCCGGCTACGCCTGCCTGGCTTACTTCTGGGCCGACATCGCCCGGTTGGCTGCCGAAAAGCTGGCAGCAGGTACCAGTGAAGCGGCGTTCTACACCGCCAAGCTGCAGACGGCACGCTTCTACTTCCAGCGCATCCTGCCGCGCACCCGCACGCATGTGGCTGCCATGCTGTCCGGTGCGGACAACCTGATGGCCATGGACGAAGAACACTTCGGCCTGGCTTACTGAGTTACCTCAGGTTGTACGCGAACCGTCTGCTCCGGCAGACGGTTTTTTATGTCTGGCGCAAGTCAATAGCAAAGGTGCTCAAGTGTACAGGTGAATGGCCGATCAACTAAGGGCACAATGCCACTATTGGTCTGCCAGGTTGGAATTGCCTTTGCTTCGCCTTGACGCTGTTCGCGCAAGCCATTTCGTACCCTCTCTCGTCTTGCTGGGGGCAGGCTTGGCTGCGGCTTACGTCAAGGACCTCAGCGTTTTCTTCACGTCGCTTTTCAATGTTTTGCCAACCCTCGTGCTGTTGATGGGCGGCGCCTATTGCGCGGTATACAGGCGCCAGCGGGAGCTGTTTCTAATGCTCACGGTGTACATCGCCTATTTCCTGCTCGATACCCAGACCGACTTCTACCGGGACAACGGCCGCGTTCGTGAAGACGCTGCCGTGATCTTCCACCTGGTGTGCCTGCTACTACCGGCGTTGTATGGCCTTTATGGCATCTGGCAGGAGCGCTTGCATCTGCTCCAGGACCTGGTCGCCCGGTGTGCGGTGCTGGTGGCCACGGCCGCGGTGGCGGCAGGCTTCGAGCAAAGCTTTCCCGAGGCGTTGCTGGCCAGCCTGGCGGAAATCCGCTGGCCGGTCCTGCACGGCCAGTGGATGAGCCTGATTCAGCTGGCTTACCCGGTGTTCATGGGCATGCTGGCGCTACTCGTCGTGCAGTACCTGCGTGCGCCCAGGCCCCTGCATGGCGCCTTGATCGTGGGCCTGATCGGTATTTTCTGGATGCTGCCCAAGACGTTCGTGTTGCCCTTCACGCTTAACATCATGTGCAGTCAGGTCATGCTGATGATTGCCACGGCAGTCGCCCATGAAGCGTACCAGATGGCATTTCGTGACGAGCTCACCGGGTTGCCGGGCCGTCGCGCGCTCAATGAGCGCCTGCAGCGACTAGGGCGCTCCTATGTGATTGCCATGGCCGACGTGGACCATTTCAAGCGCTTCAACGATACCCACGGGCATGATGTCGGCGACCAGGTATTGCGCCTCGTCGCCAGCCGGCTTGGCAAGGTCAAAGGGGGAGGCCGCGCCTATCGCTACGGCGGCGAAGAGTTCGCCGTGGTGTTCGCGGGCAAGACGGCCGAGCAGTGCGTGCCGCATCTGGAAGCGGTTCGAGAGGCGATCGCAGGCTATGGCATGCACTTGCGTGACCAAAGTGCGCGTCCGCTGGATGACATCACCGGGCGCCAGCGCCGCGCGGGCAGCAGTGGCGACACGGTTACGGTGACCATCAGCCTGGGTGTGGCCGAGCGGCAGGGCGACAACCGTAGCGTTGATGAGGTGCTCAAGGCTGCCGACCAGGCGCTTTACGCTGCCAAGGCCGCAGGGCGCAATTGTTTGATGGTTCACGGCCTGAGAAACCGTCGTGGAGCGGTGCGGGAAGCGTGACCATTGCTGACTCTACAGTCTGTTGATGACCCTATGTGTCGTAAAAGTTGTTCGGTTACACTGGTCCTACTACCCGTGCTGCGGTACTCATCGCCGCCCGTCCTGACCAGCGAGAGGTTGTCATGGCTGAATATAAAGCGCCCCTGCGCGACATGCGCTTCGTACTGAATGAAGTCTTCAACGTAGGCCAGCAGTGGGCGCAGCTGCCGGGCTTGGCCGAGTTGGTCGATGTCGAAACGGCCATGGCGGTGCTTGAAGAGGCGGGCAAGGTCACCGCACGCAGCATCGCACCGCTCAGCCGCGCTGCCGACGAGGAAGGCTGCCGCTGGGACAGTGGCGCGGTGCATACGCCCGCGGGGTTCATCGAAGCCTATGACACCTATGCTCAAGGTGGTTGGGTAGGCGTGGGTGGTGATCCAGCCTTCGGCGGCATGGGCATGCCCAAGGCGGTATCGGCCCAGGTCGAGGAGATGGTCAACGCAGCCAGCCTGTCGTTTGGCTTGTACCCCATGCTCACCGCAGGCGCCTGCCTGTCGATCAACGCGCACGCCGACGAGGCGCTCAAGCACACGTATTTGCCGAACATGTATTCAGGTGTGTGGGCAGGCTCCATGTGCCTGACCGAACCCCATGCGGGCACTGACCTTGGCATGATCCGAACCAAGGCCGAGCCTCAGGCTGACGGCAGCTACCGGGTGACCGGCACCAAGATCTTCATCACCGGTGGCGAGCACGACCTGACCGAGAACATCATCCATCTGGTTCTGGCCAAGCTACCGGGCGCACCGGCCGGCCCCAAGGGGATCTCCCTGTTTCTGGTCCCCAAATTCCTGGTCAACGACGACGGCAGCCTGGGTGCCCGCAACCCGGCGACCTGCGGGTCCATCGAGCACAAGATGGGTATCCAGGCCTCGGCCACCTGCGTGATGAATTTCGACGAGGCGGTCGGCTACATCGTTGGGGAGCCCAACAAGGGCCTGGCCGCGATGTTCACCATGATGAACTACGAGCGGCTTGGCGTTGGTATCCAGGGGCTCGCCTCGGCCGAGCGCTCTTATCAGAATGCTGTCGACTATGCCCGCGAGCGCCTGCAAAGTCGTGCGCCGACTGGGCCGCAAGCCAAGGAAAAGCCTGCTGACCCGATCATCGTGCACCCGGATGTGCGGCGCATGCTGCTGACCATGAAGGCGCTGACCGAGGGCGGGCGGGCGTTTTCCAGCTACGTGGCCATGCAGCTGGACAGCGCCAAATACGCGCAAGACAGTGCCGTACGCAAGCGCAGCGAAGAATTGGTCGCGCTGTTAACTCCTGTGGCCAAGGCATTTCTGACGGACCTGGGCCTTGAGTGCACCCTTCACGGCCAGCAAGTGTTCGGTGGGCACGGGTATATCCGCGAATGGGGGCAGGAGCAGCTGGTGCGCGATGTGCGCATTACCCAAATCTACGAAGGCACCAATGGTATCCAGGCGCTGGACTTGATGGGCCGCAAGGTGGTGGCCAGTGGTGGCGCGTACTACCAGTTGTTCTCCGACGAAGTGCGTCAGTTCATTGCCGGTGCCGGGGCTGACATGGCTGCGTTTACCGCTCCCCTAGGCGCCGCGCTCGACCAGCTGGACGGTGTGACCGACTGGGTGCTGCAACAAGCCAAGGGCAATCCGAACGAGATCGGGGCAGCGTCGGTTGAATACCTGCATGCCTTCGGCTATGTCGCCTATGCCTACATGTGGGCATTGATGGCCCAGGCTGCCCTGGCAGGCGAGGGTGATGAAGCGTTCTACCAAGGCAAGCTCGGCACGGCACGCTTCTATTTTGCTCGCTTGCTGCCGCGCGTCGACTCGCTCATCGCCTCGGTCAAGGCGGGTAGCGAAACGCTGTACCTGTTGGATGCGGAGCAGTTCTAGGACTGGCGCAGACGTTGAATACGGCCGTAGCTAAGGGCGCCCGCTTCAGGGTGGGCGCCACTACAAAGGGTGCAGATAGGAATGATTACCCTTTGTAAGCCTTTTCCTACAGCACGTGGTGACTTTTCACCACTGTTCTCAGATTGGATCCAGGGTTATCTTTATTCCATGGACGTTGCGCAGGAAGCGCATAGGACAGATCACGGAAGACGACGAAGGATTTCCTGCCAGGATGGTGGGGCGATACGGATGTCACAGGGAAACAGTCTGAAGAACCCCGCCTCGGCGGGGTTTTTCTTGTGCGTCACGTTCAGCCCAGTGCATCGAGTGGCGAAGCCGCCGGTCCACGCAAGTCAGTCTCTTCTTCGAGCAGGCCACGCAGAAGTTCTATTGAGGCCTGCTGACGCTGAGCGTCACGGAACACCAGGCCTACCTTCAAGGGCACCCTGGGTTCACTCAACGGCTTCCACAGCAGCCCTTGCTGCGCCTGTTCGGCTTCCTTGGCCCGCCCCGGCAGGATGGTCGCCAGTGAGGTGTGCGATAGGCTGTCGAGAATGCCTGCCATGTTATTCATTTCTGCCTGAACCTGCGGGCGACGACCTTGGCTGGCCAGCTGTGCCTGCCAGATCTGACGCATCTGGAATTCCTCGCCCAGCATCAGCATGGGCAGTTCCGCCGCCTGGCGGATCGACACCTTCTTGAAGTCCTTGAGCGGGTGGGTCGCTGGGATGACCAACTGCAATTCGTCCTCGTACAACAACACGCCATGCAGCCCAGGTTGGCGCGCGGGCAGGTAGCTGATGCCGATGTCCAGCGTGCCGCTGATCAGGCGCTTCTCGATTTCCAACCCCGACAACTCATAGATCTGCACTACCAGATGCGGCTGGGCCTTGCGCAGTCGTTCCAGAAGCTGCGGTACCAGGCTCGGCCGAACCGTTTGCAAGACGCCGATCGCCAGGGTTCGCAGTGCCTGCCCCTTGAAGTTTCGCATCGCCTCGTGGGCCCTTTGCAAGCCATCGAGCAAGGGCAGGGCATGGTTGTACAAGGTGTGCGCCGCCAGTGTAGGCAGCAGGCGCTTGTTACTGCGCTCGAACAGGCTTAGGTCCAGGCCATGCTCGAGCTGGCGAATCTGCTGAGACAGGGCCGGCTGAGACAATGACAGGCGCTCGGCGGCACGCCCGACATGGCCTTCTTCATAGACCGCGACGAAATAACGCAGTTGGCGAAAATCCATAAGTTCTACTTATTGAAAATACTGCTAAATCGAAATGTCGGAATCAGCATCCGGCGCCTAGTCTATCGCGGTATAACAACGGGTTACAGGCTTTACGAGGACCTTATCCTTACCGCGGTCTGACTCCCTATCCATAGGCACGGCATTTCAGTTATACCAAGGCCGTTCCAGCCCTGCCCATCATCCAAGCGTGCATAACTTCGATGAACCTGTTCAACCTTCGCCGTCCAGCGCGTGCTGTCGGGATTGAAACGTTGCCTGAGCCAGCACGCGCTCGGCCTCGTATTGATGCCAAGGCTCCTGACTCACCTGTTTTCATCAGAGGGCAAGGCGCGTGGCTTTGGGACGACCAAGGCCAAGCCTGTCTGGACTTCAACCAAGGCGACGGGGTCAACACGCTGGGGCACAGCCCCGAGTCGATCGTCAAGGCGGTGGCGAACCAGGCTCAGGCCTTGATCAATCCCGGTGTAGGGCGCTCGCACGAGGGCGTTCTGGCATTGAGCGACCAGCTCTGCCAAGCGACCGGGAGTGAACGTGCCCTGCTTTTCGACAGCGCGGCACAGGCACATGAAGCCGCTATTCGCCTGGCTCGCCACTGGGGTGAACGCCACCGCCACGGCGCGGGCCATATCATCGTTGCCCGCCAGGGCGGGGAAGACGTATACGGTGCGCCTGTGGCCAGCAGTGCAAGCCATAGCAAAACGGAACACGCCCATCTGAGCCATGTGCCGTTCAATGACCTGGCTGCACTGCACGCCGCAGTTGAGTCGCGCACGGTAGCCATCGTGTTGGAACCATTGCAAAGCCAGGGTGCGATCGTTCTTGCAACCGCCGAATACCTCAAGGGCGCAGAGGCCCTTTGCCGCGAGCTGGGCATTCTGCTGATTCTTGATGAAGCGCGCACAGGCATGGGCCGCTGCGGTGCATTGCTGGCCGAAACCCTGTACGGCGTGCAAGCCGACATCTTGGTGCTGGGTGCCGGCCTTGGTGGGGGTGTGCCACTTGCCGCTGTGCTGGTGCGCAACAGCGCTTGCTGCGCGCCGTTGGCAGGGCTGCCGGGTGCCCGGTACAGCAATGCGGTGACGGCCGCAGCAGGCCTGGCAGTCCTGAAGACGGTGCTGGATGCAGGCTTCCTTGAGCACGTGCAGGACACTGGCCGTCATCTACGTGAGGGACTTAGCCGCCTGGCGGGCCGCTTTGGCCAGGGCCAGATCTGCGGGAATGGGCTGTTGTGGACGTTGCAGCTCAACGAACCCCTGGCACGGGCGCTGGAGCGTGCGGCATTGCAAGAGTGCCTGCTGGTCGGTGCGCCCCAGGCCGATGTGCTGCGGTTCTCGCCGGCGCTAACGGTGACCCGCGGCAATGTCGACGAAATGCTGTTGAGGCTTTCGCGCGCGTTCGCGCGACTGCACGCTGTCCAGGCCTCGGGACGAAAGATGCCCGCCTAGGCCACCCACGTAAAACCGAACCGTCTGGCGTTTCTGCGCACCGCCCCGGGCCTGTCACATTCGGCCCTGGGCGTTTTTTTTGGCTGTGGAACCTCTGCAAGCGGCGGCGAGTCTGTGATGTAACCCCTTACGGAGAGACTCGCATGGACATTATCCGGATTATCATCGCAATCATTCTGCCGCCCTTGGGCGTGTTTCTGCAGGTGGGGTTTGGTGGAGCCTTCTGGCTGAACATTCTGCTGACCTTGCTGGGCTATATCCCAGGCATCGTGCACGCGGTGTACATCATCGCCAGGCGCTGAATTCGGTGCGGCTCACGGATAGCCGTGAGCCGCCGGCTTAATGCTGCTCAAGCACCTTGCAGTAGAATCGCCATTCCTGATCGAGCGCATGCTCCAGGTTACGGGCCTTGCGAAACCCGTGCCGTTCGCCCTCGTAGAAATGTGCCTGGGCTTCGATGCCATTGGCATTGAGCGCTGCGAGCATGGCGCGGGTCTGCTCTGGCACCACGACCGCATCCAGTTCCCCTTGAAAGAACACCACCGGCACCTTGATTCGCTCGGCGTGCAGCAGCGGCGTGCGCTGCCGGTAGCGCTCGGCATCCTGGACCGGATCACCGATCAGCCAGTCCAGGTAGTCACCCTCGAACTTGTGCGTGGCACGCGCCAGTGCCACCGGGTCGCTGACGCCATACAGGCTCGCGCCTGCCCGGAATACGTCCGTGAACGCCAGTGCGCAAAGAGCGGTGTAGCCGCCGGCGCTGCCGCCCCGGATGAACACCTGGGTCCTGTCGATCAGGCCATCGGCAGCCAGACGCTCGACGGCTGAGCAGGCATCTTCTACATCGCTTTGGCCCCAACGCAGGTGCAGGGCATGGCGGTACTCACGGCCATAGCCACTACTGCCGCGGTAGTTGAGGTCGGCAACGGCGAAGCCTCGGTGGGTCCAGAACTGGATTCTCGGGTCGAGCACGGGATAGCAGGCCGAGGTCGGGCCGCCGTGAACGAAGACGATCAGCGGCGATGGCGTGATACTGCCGGCAGCCGGATAGAAAAAGCCATGGGCCAGCGCCTCTCCAGCCCCGCAATGAAATGACTGGGGCAAGCTGATCCGATGCGCCGGTAATACCTCGGCGCCACCGGCCAGTACGTTCACTTCATGGGTGTCACGGGCAATCGCAATGACCGCCGCAGGGCTGATAGGCGAGGCGGCGATGGCATACACGCAGGTGGCGTCCATGGCCAGGTGGCGAAAGCGGGTGTAGGCGCTGGCGAACCGCTCGCTGCGACCATCGGGCGTGCGCAGGCCCAGTTGCCCGAAACCTGCTTCGAACCAAGTGGCCAGGTAATGCTGTGGTCCGAGTGCCAGCCAGGTACTGGCGCCCAGTTGCCACGGTGCTGCGGCATGGTCGGCAGGCTCGCTTGCCAGCGCTTGCCAGCTGCCATCAAGCTCACCCCACGGCTGCCAGAAACCATTGCAATCGGACAGGCAGTACAGGCGGTTAGCCGTATCGAAGCGAGGTTGCTGCAGCGATTCATCGCCCGCTGCTACCGTTTGCGCTGCCCCCCATTGGCCGCTGGCCTCGCGACGGCAGGTCATCAGCCGCGTTACCGTCCACGGCTGCGCCGGGCGGTCCCATTCGATCCAGGCCAGGCGCTGCCCGTCCGGGCTGACTGTGGGCGAGGCGTAGAAATCGGCGCCTTCGCCCAGCACCTGACGCGTCCCCTCGGCCAAAGCCACCAGGCGGTGCTCCACGGTTTCGCCATGGCGCTCCTCCACAGCCAGAGCCTGCCCGTCATGCCATTGCACATCGCCATAGCGGCAGGCGGGGTCCTGGGTAAGGGGGCGCGGCGGCGTGTTGTCCAAGGGCTGGGTGTAAACCTGCTGGTCCTTCTCGTTGACGAACACGAGGCCGTCCCCGCCCAGGCAGAAACTGCCCCCACCATATTCGTAGACACGGCTGCGTACACTGAAGCCGTCCGGGGTCAGGCAACGTGCCTGGTGATGATGCCAGTGCCAGATGCGGCAAGCGTCGTCGGCCGGCCGAAATTCAACCCAGAACAGGCCGGCATCACCGACCTTGAGTTCGGCGAAATCGGTGCCGGCGGCGACGGCCTGGGCGGCGGTGAACTCAGCCTCGGGCGATGACACGGGAGTTTCGTTCATTTCGGAAAGTCATCTGATCTATGGCGAGGTCGGCGCCTTGCGCCTGCTCGCGGGCCTTGAGGATCAAGCCGTGGTCGGGCGACTTGGCACATACCGGGTCGGCATTGCTGGCATCACCGGTGAGCATGAAGGCCTGGCATCGGCAGCCACCAAAGTCCTTCTCCTTTTCATCGCAGGAGCGGCAGGGTTCCGGCATCCACTGGTAGCCACGGAAGCGGTTGAAGCCGAACGACTCATACCAGATGTGTCGCAGGTCATGCTCACGCACGTTGGGGAACTGCACCGGCAACTGACGGGCCCCATGGCATGGCAGGGCGGTGCCGTCGGGGGTGATGGTCAGGAACAGATTGCCCCAGCCGTTCATACAGGCCTTGGGCCGCTCTTCGTAGTAGTCCGGCGTGACGAAGATCAGCTTGCACGGGTTGCCTTCGGTCTTGAGCTTGTCGCGATACTCGTTGGTAATCCGCTCGGCCCGCTCCAGCTGATCACGGGTGGGCAACAGCCCAACCCGGTTAAGGTGCGCCCAACCGTAGAACTGGCACGTGGCCAGTTCGACGAAATCCGCTTCCAGGGCGATGCACAACTCGATGATGCGGTCGATCTTGTCGATGTTGTGCCGGTGGGTGACGAAGTTGAGCACCATGGGGTAACCATGGGCCTTCACGGCGCGGGCCATTTCCAACTTCTGTGCGAACGCCTTTCGGGAACCGGCCAGCAGGTTGTTCACCTGCTCGTCGCTGGCCTGGAAGCTGATCTGGATATGGTCCAGGCCGGCCTGCTTGAAGGCGGCGATGCGCGCCTCGGTCAAGCCGATACCCGAGGTAATCAGGTTGGTGTAGTACCCCAGCCGGCGGGCCTCGGCGATCAGCTCGGCGAGGTCCTGGCGAACCAGCGGCTCGCCCCCGGAAAACCCAATCTGCGCGGCGCCCATCTCGCGGGCCTGGGCCATGACCTTGAACCACTGCGCAGTGCTCAACTCCTGGCCCTGGGCTGCGAAATCCAGGGGGTTGGAGCAATAGGGGCACTGCAGCGGGCAGCGGTAGGTCAACTCGGCCAGCAGCCACAGCGGCAGGCCGACCTCGGGCGTGGGCGGTAGCTCAGGCAAGCTCGATCCAGTGTTCGGCACGGGCCACCTCCATGAACTGCTCGATATCGTCGGCCACTTCCGGCACATCGGGGAATTGCTGCTGGAGTGCGTCGATGATGGCTGCCACATCGCGCTGGCCGTCGATCAACCCACCGATCAGGCTGGCGCTTTCGTTGAGCTTGATCATGCCTTCAGGGTAGAGCAGTACATGGCCTTTCTGGGCAGGCTCGTACTGGAAGCGGTAACCCTGGCGCCACCTGGGCACTTGCTGACGATCGAATTTCATAGAGTGATTCCTTTATGCCACACCCGCTCCTGGGTGACGGAGTGATAGGGCGGCCGGTTCAGCTCATAGGCCATGCTCATGGCATCGAGCATGCTCCACAGGATGTCCAGCTTGAACTGGAGGATTTCCAGCATACGCTGCTGCCCAGCCCAGGTGGTGTAGTGCTGCAAGGTAATGGCCAGGCCATGCTCAACATCGCGGCGAGCCTGGCCAAGGCGCGTGCGGAAATACGCGTAGCCTGCCGGGTCGATCCAGGGGTAGTGCTGCGGCCAGCTGTCCAGGCGTGATTGGTGGATCTGCGGGGCGAAGAGTTCGGTCAGCGAGCTGCTGGCCGCTTCCTGCCAACTGGCGCGACGGGCAAAATTCACGTAGGCATCCACGGCAAAGCGCACCCCCGGCAATACCAATTCCTGTGAGCGCAACTGCTCAGGGTCAAGGCCAACCGCCTGGCCCAGGCGCAGCCAGGCTTCGATGCCGCCGTCTTCACCAGGTGCGCCATCATGGTCGAGCAAGCGCTGTATCCACTCCCGGCGTACCTCGCGATCCGGGCAATTGGCCAGGATGGCGGCGTCCTTCATCGGGATGTTGACCTGGTAATAGAAGCGGTTGGCTACCCAACCCTGGATCTGTTCGCGGGTAGCACGGCCTTCATACATGGCTACGTGGTAGGGATGGTGAATGTGGTAGTAGGCGCCCTTGGCGCGCAGGGCCTGCTCGAACTCGGCAGGGGACATTGGCAGTGCATCGCTCATTCGGCTGGCTCCTGGAAGGCTGGGGTGGCAGGCAGGCCCGTTACAACTCGATGCTCATGCCGTCGAAGGCTACTTCCACACCGCGGCGCAGCACTTCGGCGCGCTCGGGTGAGTCTTCGTCGAGAATCGGGTTGGTGTTGTTGATGTGGATGAGCACTTTGCGCTGGCGCGCAAAGCCGTCGAGTACTTCGAGCATGCCGCCGGCGCCGTTCTGGGCCAGGTGCCCCATTTCACGGCCGGTACGCGTGCCCACCCCGCGGCGCTGCATCTCGTCGTCCTCCCACAAGGTGCCATCGACCAGCAGACAATCGGCGCCTTGCATCATCTCCAGCAACTGCTCGTCCACCTGGCCAAGGCCCGGGGCATAGAACAGCTTGCCACCGGTGCGGGTGTCCTCCACCAGCAGGCCAAGGTTGTCGCCTGGGTGCGGGTCGAAGCGGTGTGGGGAATAGGGCGGTGCCGCACTGCGCAGCGGGAAAGGGGTGAACCGCAGGTTAGGGCAGGCCTGGATGACGAAACTGCCTTCAAGCTCGATTCGGTTCCATTGCAGGCCGCCGTTCCAGTGGCTGAGCATGGTGAACAGCGGAAAGCCGGTGGTCAGGTCCTGGTGGACCATGTCCGTGCACCAGACCGGGTGCGGGCAACCTTCGCGCAGGCTGAGCAGGCCAGTGGTGTGATCGATCTGGCTGTCTAGCAGGATGATGGCGTCTATGCCGGTATCGCGCAGACCTCGGGCAGGCTGCATGGGCGCGAAGGCCTGGAGCTGTGCACGAATGTCTGGCGAAGCGTTGCACAACACCCAATGCACACCGTCGTCTGACAGGGCGATGGATGACTGGGTGCGGGCAGTGGCCCGCAGGGTACCGTCCCTGAAGCCCTTGCAGTTGTCGCAGTTGCAGTTCCACTGCGGAAACCCGCCACCGGCGGCCGAGCCGAGAACCTGGATATACATGGGTGCTCTCTATGCTGTGCGGAAAGTCATGTCCAAAAAACGAAAACGCCCCGGCAGGCCGAGGCGTCGTACCCTAAGCCGTGCTTAGCGGTTGGCGAAGTACATGGTGACTTCGAAGCCGATACGCAGGTCAGTGTATGCAGGTTTGGTCCACATGGGATTACTCCTTCCGAATGGGTTTGAGGAACGCTTGACTACTACTTGGGTACCGCCATAGGCAGGAGGTTCCCTGAATCAGGGTTGCGCTATCTTACAAGAAAACCGTTCATCCGAAGACTGTGTATCAGGAAAGTAGCGTTGCACCAGGTGCAACAATCTCGCGCTGCTGCGCCTGAAAGTCAGGTGGCGCGGCAGCGTTGGCCAGACAGGTCCAGGGCGCCTGCCCATCGAGCAATGCATCCTGTAGCCTTTCCAGATCATGCTGCCGCACGTTGAGGATAGCCTTGCGTACGTCATCTAGCGTCCGGGGTTGTGTAGCCAGGTGTGTCTGCCAGGCCCACTCCACAACCTCGACATTGCTCATGACCACTTCATCGAACTGATCGGCCAGCAGTTGCTGCGAGGGAACGTCCAGCGTGACGCGCTCGCGCAATAGCGTGACCACCTGTTCCAGAATCATGTCCGGGCTGGCGTGAGGCGATTGAACGCCGAGCATCAGCCCGTGCACCCCCTCTACTTGGCGCAAGGCGCTGAACACCGCATAGCCCAGTTGCAGCTCGACCCGCAGACGTTGATAGACAGGGCCTTGCAGCAGGTGAGCCAGCAGCCTGCCCGCTGCCTCCATGCCCGCTGGCAAAGGGCAGAACACCAGCAAGGCATGTTCGCTGCCGTACCCGCCCACCGTGTACCAACGACGGGTGAGCGGCGGAACGGGAACAGGCGCGCCGCTATGGCCGGGCAGGCCTTGCAGGACGGCTGACAGTGCCTGCTGTGCATCTGCATCGAAACCGACGGCCAGCCCGTGCCAGGTGGCCTGCTGCCAGAGCCTGTCGAGTTGGGGCTGGCTCTGTCGTGACCCGGCCACCGCTTGCACGTCCAGGCCTGCCACGGCGTTTGGCAACTGTTCCAGCAATGCCCTGATGGGCATGGGTTGACTGGGTGGCCCAGCATGGTCAGCCCAACAGTCGGCCGGCGGGGCCTTCAACAAGGGCAGGGCAATCCCGATGGCGGTGACCACGGCCGAGGCTACGCCTGCACAGCGCAGCTCCCATCCCTGGCCCGCTCCGCTGAACTGTAGCTGTACCGAGGCGCGCTCACAGCGCGCTTTGAGTGGGGCAAGGGCTTGGTCCAGAACAGCATGCAGTGATTCCTTCAAAGCAAGGGGCACCTGCCAGCGTACAAGCAGGGCGGCGTGCTGACGCGCGGTGGGCAAGGCGTCGCTGATACTCAGCCCGCCGGGTAACGAACACTCACCGGTTTCAGGCAACCGCGTGTGCAGCAATGGCTCGCTCGAAGGGAACTGCCAACGGCCCAGGTCCGAACGCGGCAAGCTTGCCAGAAGCGCAGTAAAGGCGTGCTGCCCCTGTGTATCAAGCGCGGTGAAGGGAAGCCCTGCGCTGTCCCTGCGTGCCAGCTCCATGGCGCTGGCGCTGTGCTCACGGCGCTTTTGCAGACGCCCGAATTCTCGATTGAGCTGCGCAAAATCCGCGTTCTGCATGTATCCGAACCAGCCGTGCAGCAGGGCCATGGCCTGCCCAGTTGGCATACCGGCGCCCAGCGTCAGGTCAATGTGCCAGAGCAGCTGCCCGGCAAAGGCGTAGAGCGTTTCCACCTTGATGGCCTGCAACCCGCAGTGCTGGCGCGCGGCCGCGAGCCACATGCCGGGGCGACTGTCGTTCAGACAACTGATCAGCAGCGCCAGGGCCTGCTCAGCGCCAGCCGGCATCTGCTCATGGGCGAACAGTTGCCGGTTGCAGCTTGTGCCCAATGGGGGTGGAGGGCGCTGTAACACGCGCGTGCCGCTGGCGAACAGTCGAGCGGATTGCACCGCCAACTGTTCCAGCTCATCCAGGGACTGAGGGCCGCTCACCGCCAGCACCATCTGACCACCCTGGTAATAGCCTCGGTGAAACTCGCTCAACGCTCGCTGGAAGGCGGGGTCTTGCAGCGGCAAGGTATAACGGTTACCGGCCTGGAAGGCCCGCAACGGATGCCCCGGCGCCACGGCTTGCAGCAAGGCATGATGCGCCTGGGCCTGGCGGCTACGCGACCAGGCGATGAATTCGGCGTGGATCACTTCGCGCTCGTCGCGTTGGCGGGCGATGGCCAGGTCCGGCTCGGCCAGCATCTGGCACAGCCGCATCAAACCGCCCGCCAAGGCTGTGGGCGGGGTTTCGAAGAAGAAGTCCGTCGTCCGCTCGCGGGTACTGGCATTGACCTGGCCGCCGAGCGCCTGCACGTAGCGCATCAGGCCATCTTCCAGGGGATGGCGCGTTGTACCCAGAAAAAACAGGTGCTCGAGAAAATGCGCCAGCCCAGGCCATTTGGCAGGGGCATCATGGCTGCCCGCGTGCACCCTGAGCGCCGCCGCCGCGCGCTTGAGACGAGGGGCGTGGCGCAGGCTGAGCTGCAGGCCGTTGGCAAGGGTGAGCTGGCGGATGGTGTCAGGCATGGGGGCTCCGTGTGGTCCGACCATGCTAGCTTGCAAGCGGTGCGCTGTCAGTGATCCTGCTGGGGCATTCGTCCGTGTAAGGCCTGACGCAGGTCGGTGAGGTAGGGGAAGGCCCGACGGCCCTGCACCACGGCTTGCTGTTCCAGCTCGGCCAGCAGCAGGCACTCTTCATGGCCTGCCATGCGCAATACGCCGCCATCCGGGCCGACGATGCTGCTTTGTCCGCAATAGGCGATGGCGTCTTCTGCGCCGCAGTAGTTGGCATACACCAGGTAACACTGGTTTTCCTGGGCCCGTGCCCGCACCGTCACCTGGCAAACGAAGTCGTAGGGCTGCATGTTGGCCGTCGGGACCAGGATCAGTTCGGCGCCGGCCAAGGCCAGCCGACGGGCATTTTCCGGGAACTCGATGTCGTAGCAAATCAGCAGGCCGACTTTCCAGCCGTCCAGCTCGACGACCGGAAAGTGATCCGGCCCCTGCTCGAACATCGTGCGATCGAGCTCGCCGAACAGGTGCGTCTTGCGGTAGTTGCAAAGGCGGCGGCCATCGGCAGCGATCAATTGCACACTGTTGAAAATGGCACCGTTCGGATCCCGTTCCGGATAGCCGTAGGCGATGGCGATACCGCAGGTGCGCGCGGTCTGCACGATGTGCTGTGCTGACGGGCCATCGCAGGCTTCGGCCAGTTGCTGCACCTGAGCCGAGCCGATGTTGTAGCCGGTCAGGAACATTTCCGGGCACACCAGCAATGACGCGCCCTGGCCGGCTGCCAACTGAGCCTGATCGCGCAACCGCTGCAGGTTGCCGGGCACATCCAGCGGGCCAGGCAGGGCTTGGAACAAGGCTATGCGCATGACAGCTCCTGGGTCAGTCGGCCAGCGCGATCGGGCCGATCTCGTCGAACACATCGCCCGGCCCCGGGTTCTCGGGGTGGGTGTGCCCGCCGAAGTGATTGATGATACCCCACACCGCATTGAGCGACGTCTGCACGGCGCCTTCTACCCAGGCAGGCGTCCACGACACATCGTCGCCAGCAATGAAGATGCCGCGTTGCTCGGCGGGCATGTTCTTTTGCATGAAGTGAGCGTACATGCGTTGGTTGTAGCGGTAATGACCCGGCAAGGCGCCCTTGAAGGCACCGAGGAAATACGGGTCCGCTTCCCACGAAACGGTGATCGGGTCGCCAATGATGTGGCCGGCGATGTCGGTTTTCGGATAGATCTTCTTCAGCGCGTCCAAGGCCAGCTGCACGCGTTTCTCCACCGGGTGCGGCAGCATCTTCAAGGCATCGCTCATCCAGGCATAGGACAGGCAGATGACCCCCGGCTTGTCGTCGCCGTTATCGAACAGGTACGTGCCGCGGGTCAGGCGGTCGGTCAGGGTCATGCTCAGCAGGTCGCGGCCGGTTTCCGGGTCCTTGTCCTTCCAGAACGGCCTGTCGACCATGACGAAGGTTTTCGACGACTGCATGTAGCGGGTACGGTCCAGTGCCATCCACATTTTCTGGGAAAATAGCGATTCTTCGCAGTCGATCTGGGTGGTCAGCAACCAAGTCTGGCAGGTGGCGAGCACGGCGCCGTACTGGCGGGTGTCCCCCCAGTTGTCGGTGACGGCCAGGCGGCCATCGGCAGCGCGCTGGATCCGCTTGACCCCGGTGCGGGGTGCACCGCCATGCAGGGAACGCAAGCTGGTGCCCTCGGGCCAATGGGCGCAGCGCTCGGGCCGATGGCGCCAGATACCTTGCGGTACCTGCTCCACGCCGCCCACGATCAGATGCTGGTGGTCGTCGCAGTTGGTCATGACCACCCGGAAGATCTCCAGCATCGAGTTGGGGAAGTCCGAGTCCCAACCGCCTGTGCCGAAGCCCACTTGGCCGAATACTTCCCGGTGCAGAAAACTGAGCTTGGCGAACGAGCGCGAGGTGGCGACGAAGTCGTAGAAGGTGCGGTCGTCCCACAGCGGTACGAGTTTGTTCCACAGCGCCTTTAGGCGTGGTACATCGCGATCACGGATGGCTTGCTGGATATCGGCGAATTGCGCACCGCTTTCCAACGCGTCAGCCCAGGCATCGGCCACCTCATGGAACAGCTTGGGAAGATCGGCAGGGGTTTCGGCGTAGTAGGTCTGCCCTTCGAGGTCGATCACCGTGCTGCTGGAGGCCGAGCTCAATGGGTTAGGAAAGGGCTTGGTCTGCAACCCCAGTTTGTCCACGTAGTGATAGAACGCCGTGGACGACACCGGAAAGCGCATGCCACCCAACTCGGCGACGATGCCATCGGTGCCATTGAAGGCTTGCGAGCGCAGCCGGCCACCCAGCTTCGAGGCTTCGTACACCACTGGCTTGAGCCCCAGTTTCATGAGCTCGTAGGCGGCCACCAGGCCGGCGATGCCGGCGCCGATGATCGCGACTTCCTCGCCGTGGCGTTGCGCCGGAATCGTGCCCAGGCCCGCCGGATGCTCCAGCCAGTCATCGAAGGCGAATGGGAAGTCAGGGCCGAAAATGGTGATGGGTTTCTTGCCGTCGTCAGGGTGCCGGTTGTTCTTGTTCATTAAAGGACCTTGCCAGAGCGGCTGCGCGATGTGCTGAGCCTGAGTATAGGAGACGTCTGGCGGTCATTTTAGAGAGGGGGCATTTCGTTATTAAGAAGCAGAATGAGGTCGAAATGTCTCCTCTTTGGTCATAGTGGCGTGGTTTGTGAGTATTTTGACGAATTCATGTTTGTGAATACAGGTTTCAAAGCGCCTGACCGCGATCCACCTTGCTGCTGAGGATGATCGACGTGGTGGTTTTTTCGACGCCCTCGACGTTGCCGATCCGGTCCAGCAACTGGTCCAGTAGTTCCGGTGACTCCGTGTGCAGCCAGGCCACGTAGTCGAATTCACCGCTCACCGCGCACAACTGCCGCACAGCGGCCATCGCGCTTAGCCGTTTGACGACCTCTTTGCCCGAGCGTGGCTGCACCTTGATGCCCACATACGCCTGTAGCCCACCGCCCATCACCTGCTGCCCCAAGCGCACGCCGTAACCGGAAATCACCTTGTTCTTCTCCAACCGCTCGAGCCGTGAGTTGACCGTGGTGCGAGCGATGCCCAACTGGCGCGCGAGCATGGCTACGCTTTCGCGGGCATTGATCTGCAACAGGGCGATCAGCTGGCGGTCGATTTCATCCAGGGCAAATGGGCGAAGGTCTGGCATGGCGTGGCTCGGCGAGCGGAAGGGGGAGGTAGCCTAGCTAGCGTGGGTGGGTGGGGGCAAGGAGGAGTGAACGAGTGAACCCAGCCGTTCGTTGCCTTCGCCACGGCTTGGTGTTGTGCTGCGGTGATGTCCTGCTTGGGGTCATGCTTGCCATTTTTCTCCAGCGACGCGCCGGTTTATCAATGAGTGGTATTCACTTGAGCCGATTAACCAGCCTATTCGGCTCATCAAATGAGCCGAATAGGCTGGTTAATCGGCTCATCAATTATTGATCGGACTAGGCTTGGCGCGGATTGCATCACCGTGAATAGCAAAAGCCGCGCGAATGCACGGCTTGGCAAAGGTTGGACCCATACGGACGCGAACCGTCCACCAAGGGATTAACAGTTGATGGCGATGTCCTCAAGCTAAGTCATTGAAAGCCATGCATAGACTCATTTAGCTTCCTGCTGCTGCGCCCGCTTCGGATCCACGCCGCCGCAGCCTGGGTGTGGCGGGTACGGTTCAAACCTGCCCAGCAGAGCCATTGTCTTGTTGGCTTCCATACACGCCTTTAGAATGGGACGCCCTCGCAAGGCAGGAAACACTATGTGGTTCATGAACAAGAAAACACTCAGTGCCGAGCAGGCGACTGCGCTCAATGACCAGGGCTGGGCGGCGTTCCGAGAGCAGGATCTGGACACCGCGCAGGAGTGCTTCCAGAGCCTTTCCAAAGCGTGCCCCGACGACCCTCGCTGGATGAATGGCGTGGGCGCGGTGAGCCTGGCACGTGACGATCGCGCTAATGCCCATCGACACTTCCAGATGGCTGCCGATCGTGACTATCCCGGCAGCCACTACAACCTCGGCATCATGGCCTACCAGGACGGTCATCACGACGTCGCCCGCCGACACTTCCTGAGGGCTGCCGAGCACGATTATCCGGGTAGCCACTACAACCTAGGCAGCATGGCCTTCCAGGAGGGTGATCACGACACCGCGCGCCAATATTTCCAGAAAGCCGCCGAGTACGATTGTGTCCGTAGCCACTTCTACCTTGGCAGCATGGCCTACCAGGATGGGGATCACGATGCCGCCGTCGAGCACCTCAACGACGCCGTGCGCCACGATCATCCAGAGGCGCTGAACCTGCTCGGCGACGTCCATCTGCATGCCGAACGTTATCCGCAGGCTGAGCAGGCCTACCGGCGCGCGGCCGAGTTGGGCAATGTCGACGGCTACAACAATCTTGGCCTTCTGTATTTGCAGCTCGAAGATTATCAGCAGGCCAAGCAGGCGTTGTTGCAGGCCCTGGAATCCGACCACGTCTACGCCCAGCACAACCTGGCTGTGGCCTATCACCGTTTGGGCGAGCTCGAGGCGGCCGAGCGCTGGTACCTGATCTCGTTCTCCCTGCACGGCAACCTGCAGTCGCTGGAGAACCTTGGGCATGTATATGGCGATACTGGGCGTGAGGTCGAGGGCCAGGCGCTGGTCGCGGCTTCCGACAAGCTCTACGAGGATCAGCCTCTCGATGATTACGAGCAGGCGTTGATCGACCGGTTGCTGGCCTGAGCCACGATAGGCTTGCTGCTCGCGCTGCCGACCCAAAAAGCCGAAAGCCGCGCTAAGCGCGGCTTTGAGTATGGTGGGCCCACACGGACTCGAACCGTGGACCAAAGGATTATGAGTCCTCTGCTCTAACCAACTGAGCTATAGGCCCTCAGTAGCAGGCGCGATTATAACGAGGGTTTCGCACCTGTGCCATCCGAAAGATCCGTTAGTGCTATACGAAGAAACCGCGCAGCGAATTCCTCCGGCAGCAAGGGCAGGCTGACGATGTAGCCTTGGATCTGCTCGCAGCCTTCGGTAGCCAGAAAACGCTGCTGGGCCTGGTTCTCGACGCCTTCGGCGATGATGGTCAGTTGCATGCTGCGGCCAAGCGCAATGATGGCGCGTGCGATGGCGGCATCGTGGGGGTCGTCGGGCAGGCCGCGGATGAAGGATTTGTCGATCTTGAGGATGTCCAGCGGCAGCCGCTTGAGGTAGCTCAACGACGAATAACCGGTGCCGAAATCGTCGATCGCCAGTTGCACGCCCAATTTCTTCAACTGGTGCAGCACCGCCAGGGCTTCTTCGGCCTGGCTCATGATGAAGTTCTCGGTGATCTCCAGCTGCAGGTCGCCGGCCTTGAGTTGGTGTTGCCTGAGCAGTACCTCGATGCGCCGTGCGAGGTTGGGTTGGCGCAGTTGCGCGCCGGCCAGGTTGATCGACAGCGGACCAAAGGGTTCGTACCGCTGTTTCCAGGCCTGCATCTGACGGCAGGCCTGTTCCAGTACCCACTCACCCAGTTGCAGGATGGTGCCGTTTTCCTCTGCCAGATGAATGAAATGCTCCGGTGGCACTTCGCCAAACGTCGGGTGGCTCCAGCGGATCAAGGCCTCGGCACCGACCAGGGTCTGGGTTTGCAGGCTGAGCTTGGGCTGGAAGCACAGGCTCATCTCGTTGCGTTCGATGGCCCGGCGCAGTTCGTGCTCCAAGGCGACACGCTCACTGGCCTGGGCGGTCAGGTCGCGGGTATAGACTTCCACCCGGTTGCGCCCCTTGGCCTTGGAGCGGTACATGGCGGCATCGGCGTTGCGGATGAGCGTGGCGACATCGCTGCCGTCGTGTGGGTAGAGGCTTATGCCAATGCTTGCGCTGGTGAAGAACTCATGCTCGCCGGCCTGGAAGGGAGCGTTGAAACAGGTCAGCAGCTTGTTGGCGATGGTGCTCGCGTCACTGGGCTTGTGCAGGCCAGGCAGCAGGATGATGAACTCGTCGCCCCCCAAGCGCGCCACGGTGTCCACATCGCGCACCTGCTCTTTGAGACGCTGCGCGATACCCTTGAGCAGCAGGTCACCTACCGGATGGCCGAGGCTGTCGTTGATATGCTTGAAACGGTCCAGGTCCAGGAACAGCACGGCGCCCTGGCGGTTGGACAGTTGTCCACAGGTCAGCACGGCCTGGAGGCGGTTTTCGAACAGGGTACGGTTGGGCAGGCCAGTGAGAGGGTCGTGATGTGCCTGGTAGTCCAGTTCGGCTTGGGCATGCTTGATGCTGGAGATGTCGGCGAACACCGCCACGAAGTGCGTGATCTCGCGCTCGGCATTGCGCACGGCACTGATGGTCAGCCAGCTGGGGTACAGCTCGCCGTTCTTGCGTTTATTGTAGATCTCGCCCTGCCAGTGCCCTTCATCGGTCAGTTGATGCCACAAGGCAGCGTAGAAGGCGCTGTCATGCTGGCCCGAGGCGAGCAGGCGAGGGGTTTGGCCCAGCGCTTCGATCTCGCTGTACCCGGTGATTTCGCTGAAAGCACGGTTCACCGCACTGATGCGCTGGTCGATGTCGGTAATCAACACGCCCTCGGCGGTGTTTTCGAACACCGTGGCGGCCAGTTGCAGTTTTTCCTGCATCAGGTGGCGTTCGGTGATGTCCCGGGCGATGGTCAACATGCAGTCGGTGCCGGCGATTGGCAGCGGGCGCGCAGACAATTCGCATAGGCGAATCTGCCCGTCGCTACGGCGGATATGGCAGGTGAAGTCGCGTACGAAGCCCTCTCGGTTGAGCTGGTCGAGCAGGCGCTTGCGTTCGTTGAGGTCTACCCAGATGCCAAGGTCGAGCGACGTCTGGTCCAGGGTGGGGTGCAGGGCGTAGCCGGTAAGGCGGCAAAACCCGTCGTTGACCTCCAGCAGCAAGCCATCGTGCTGACGGGACAGCAACAGGCCGTCTGGGGAGGCATGAAACGCCTTGGCGAACTTTTCCTCGGAAATCTGCAGTTGCTGCTGGGTTTCCTTGAGCTGGCTAATGTCGCGTACGGCGACCACCAGCGCAGGTGTGCCGTCGAGCTCGAAGGTTTCAGCGGACGTAAGCCCTGTAAACACCTGGCCGTTGCTGCGCCTGAAACTCATTTCCAGGTTGCGGATGCCGCCCAGGTGCAGGCGCTCCAGTAGGCGAGGCCCTGAACCCTCGACTGCCCATAGATTGAGCTCGGTGGCCGTCCGGCCGATGACCTGACCAGGCGTCAGGCCTATCTGCTCTTCGAACGCTTCGTTGACCTCCAGCAGGCAGCCGTCGCTGTGGCGAGCGATCAGCAAGATGTCCGGGCACTGCTGGAACACCGAGGCAAACTTCTGCTCGGACAGACGCAGCGCGTCTTCGGTGCGCTTGGTTTCGCTGATGTCAATCATCAGGCCGCGCATGACGGGCTGGTGGCCATGCTTGATCATGCTGACGATGTTGCGTACCCACAACGCTTGGCCATCGGCACGAATTACCCGGTAATCCAGGCTGTGGTCGCGCCCGGCAGCAGTTTCGCTTTCGCAGTAGGCCTGGGCCCATAGCGCATCGTCAGGGTGCACGATGTTGCGCCAGAAGCCGGGCTTTAGCCAGTTGCTCAGCGGATAGCCGAGCAGGTCCTCGGCATGGGGCGATACATAGCTGTACGTGAAATCGTTTACGTCCGCTTCCCAGGCGATGGCTGAAAGGCTCTCGACCAGGCCACGGTAATGGTATTCGCTGCTGCGCAGCTCCTGCTCCAATGCGATGCGCCGGGAGATTTCGGAGCTCAGGCGCCGGTTGATACGCATAACCGTGGCCAGCACCAGTACCAGTAACAATACGGTGGGTACGCCATACACCACCAGATCGGACCAGAACATGCGCGCAGTGCCGTGTTGTGCGGAGGCTTGCGGGGGGGCGGGTTGCGCCGCGGTCTGGCCGGGTACCGCTACGGCAACGTACTCGGCGACCGGACCTGGCTGTTGCACTTGCGCAACGCCCGTCGTGGTCCACAGGCTCAGGGCCACCAGCAGGATGGCCGGCATCAGGGGCATAGCGGCCTCTCGCATTCAAATGGACTGAGTCGAGTGTAGACGGCCAATTAGCTCTGGGATGGGTGTCAGGGAGATTTTTTCAGGCTTAACAGGGCCTTGGAGACGGATGGCCAGCGGTATACGAAGCCCAGAAAAAACCCCGGCCTGGGCCGGGGTTGGTCATCACTCGTCGAGGAAGGAGCGCAAGTGCTCGCTTCGAGTCGGGTGCCGCAGCTTTCGCAACGCCTTCGCCTCGATCTGACGGATCCGCTCGCGGGTCACGTCGAACTGCTTGCCCACTTCTTCAAGGGTGTGATCGGTGTTCATGTCGATGCCGAAACGCATGCGCAGCACCTTGGCTTCACGTGCAGTGAGGCCCGACAACACATCGCGGGTCGCTTCCTTGAGGCTTTCGACCGTGGCCACATCGATCGGGGACTGCATGGTCGAGTCCTCGATGAAGTCACCCAAGTGCGAATCTTCATCGTCACCGATCGGGGTTTCCATGGAGATCGGCTCTTTGGCGATCTTCAGTACCTTGCGGATCTTGTCCTCAGGCATCTCCATGCGCTCGCCCAACTCTTCCGGAGTCGGCTCACGACCCATTTCCTGCAGCATCTGCCGGGAAATGCGGTTGAGCTTGTTGATCGTTTCGATCATGTGCACCGGAATACGAATGGTGCGTGCCTGGTCGGCGATGGAGCGGGTGATCGCCTGACGAATCCACCAGGTGGCATAGGTCGAGAACTTGTAACCGCGACGGTATTCGAACTTGTCCACAGCCTTCATCAAGCCGATGTTGCCTTCCTGGATCAGGTCCAGGAACTGCAAGCCACGGTTGGTGTACTTCTTGGCGATGGAGATCACCAGACGCAGGTTGGCCTCGACCATTTCTTTCTTGGCGCGGCGAGCCTTGGCTTCGCCAATCGACATGCGACGGTTGATTTCCTTGATCTCGGAAACGGTCAGGCCGGTTTCGGTCTCAAGGTCGATCAGTTTCTGCTGGCAGGCAACGATGGCTGCGTCTTTTTCACCCAGCGCCGCAGCCCATTTGGTGTTGCGCTTGGCAAGGTCACCGCTCCAGGTCTGGTCGGTTTCGTTGCTCGGGAACATGCGCAGGAAGTCGGCACGCGGCATACGGGCATCACGCACGCACAGCTGCATGATGGCGCGTTCTTGCTGACGCAGGCGGCTCAATGCGCTGCGAACACGCTCGACCAGCACTTCGAACTGCTTGGGGACCAGCTTGATCGGCATGAACAGATCGGCCAGCGCCTGCAGGGCAGCAACGCTTTCCTTGTGCTCACGACCGTTCTTCTTCAGGACCTTGTTGGTGGCCTGAAGCTGATCCGAGACCGCGCCGAAGCGTTGAGCTGCAACGACAGGGTCCGGACCGCTTTCGGTCTCTTCCTCGTCGTCACTGTCAGACTCTTCTTCCTCGTCCTCGGACTCTTCCTTCGCAGCGGCAGTCTTGGCGCCTGGAATCGGCACTTCATCTGTCGGTGCCGCGATGTTGTCATCGGGATCGATGTAACCACTGAGGACGTCCGACAGACGGCCACCTTCGGTGGTGACGCGGTCGTACTCGCCGAGAATGTAATCCACAGTGCCCGGGAAGTGGGCGATGGCGCCCATGACTTCACGAATGCCTTCTTCGATCCGCTTGGCGATTTCGATCTCGCCTTCACGGGTCAGCAGCTCGACAGTACCCATTTCACGCATGTACATGCGTACCGGGTCGGTCGTGCGGCCGATATCGGTCTCAACTGCCGCCAACGCAGCAGCGGCTTCTTCGGCCGCGGCTTCGTCGGTGTCGGCTTCCGCCAACAGAAGGGCATCCGCATCCGGAGCACTCTCGAATACGTTGATCCCCATGTCGTTGATCATGCGGATGATGTCTTCCACCTGTTCAGGATCTGAAATATCCTCAGGCAGGTGGTCGTTGACCTCCGCGTAAGTCAGGTAGCCCTGCTCACGACCGCGGGTGATCAACTCTTTGATACGAGACTGCTGTTGCGCTTTTCCGGACATAACACCCTATCCACTGAAGGTCTTGGCGGGCAAAAAACAAGCCGAGGATTATACCCGAGCATGGACCTCACGCGCCAGATGAGGTCGGGTTTTGTGCGGGAACATTCCGGCTCAACAAGGCGAGAAGCTGGGTTTTTTCCTCGCTGGTCAATTCGCTTTGACGGGATTTCCTGAGCAGTTGTTCCAGACTTCGCTCACGTTGGCGAGCGGACAAGCTAGTAATGGTGTCGAAAAACTGTTGTTCAAGGTTGTCGGCCACGATCAGCCATTCCTTCTCCGCCAACGCCCGCAGCAGGCGACCTTGTTCGGTGCCATGCCAGCGTGCGATCAACTGCATTGAGCTTAGCCCAGGATTTTTCTGTGCAGCTTCGATCAATGCCACCAGCAGTTGGCTGTAGAGCTGTTCTTCGTCGGCAAAATGGCTGGCGTCTTCCACCTTGCCGGCCAGGAGCGGGTGATGCAACAGCGTGCGCAGCGCCGCCAGCGTAGGCGGTTCGACCGGTGCCGGCACGCGGGGCGCAGGCTCGTCACGCTGCCACGGCTTGCCGCCCCTGCGATGCTTGTCCCAGGGTTTGTCGCTCCAGGCTTTCTTGCCGCCGGCCTTTTTGGGCGTCCAGGCCTGTTCCTGATGAGCGCCAGCATAATCGGGCTGCGGCATGTCCGCGTAATCAGGCGTGTAGCTGACCATGGCATCGTAGTCATAGCCTGGGTCGTAATCTGCGCTGGGCGCCGCGGGGGCCTGTTGCGCCAGTTGCTCAACCTGCTGCGGATCGAGCCCGGTGATTTCCCGCAAGCGGTTGCGCATCAGTTGACGCAGGTTGGCGCCCGGGATTTTTTCGATCAACGGTGCAGCCAGGGTGGCCATGTGCGCCTTGCCTTCGAGCGAGCGAGGGTCTGCCTCGGTGCTCAGCTGCTCGAAGAAGTAATCGGCCAGTGGTTGCGCGTGCTGGTTGATGCGGGCCATGAAGGCGTCGGTGCCTTCGGCGCGGACCAGGCTGTCTGGGTCTTCGCCTTCAGGCAGGAACAGAAAACGCGCGCGACGGCCGTCCTGCAGGTTCGACAGGGCGGACTCCAGCGCTCGCCAGGCCGCCTTGCGCCCGGCCTGGTCGCCGTCGAAGCAGAACAGTACGCTCGGTACCATGCGAAACAGGCGCTTGAGGTGCTCTTCGCTGGTGGCGGTGCCCAGGGTGGCCACGGCGTTGCGCAAGCCTTGCTGGGCCAGGGCAATCACGTCCATGTAGCCCTCGACCACGATGATTTCGTCGAGGTTGCGGTTGTGCTTGCGGGCCTCGTACAGCCCGTACAGCTCCTGGCCCTTGTGGAACACAGGCGTTTCGGGAGAGTTCAGGTACTTGGGCTTGTCGTCACCTAGCACCCTGCCGCCGAAGGCGATAATGCGGCCACGGCTGTCGCGAATCGGAAACATCACCCGATCGCGGAAGCGGTCGTAGCGTTTGCCGGTTTCGGCATTCTCGATCAGCAGGCCGGCATCGATCATGACCTTCTGCTGTAGCGTGTCGGCACCCAGGTGCTTGAGCAGGTTGTCCCAGCCAGGCGGCGCGAAACCCAGGCCGAAGTCGCGCGCCACTTCGCCGGATAAACCGCGGCCTTTCAGGTACTCCACCGCTGCCTTGCGGGTCGGGTGACTGCGCAGGGCTTGGCGGTAGAACTCCGAGGCGGCGTCCAGCAGCGGGTACAACGGTGAGTCGGTCGGCTGGCGCGGTTTCTGGTCGCGCCGGCCTTGCTCGCGCGGGACCTCCATGCCTGCCGCTCGTGCCAGTTCCTCGACGGCCTGGGGGAAATCCAGGTTGTCGTGGTCCATGACGAAGCCAAGGGCGTTGCCGCCGGCGCCGCAACCAAAGCAGTAATAGAACTGCTTGTCGGGGCTCACGGTGAAGGAGGGGGTCTTTTCCTTGTGGAACGGGCAACAGGCAGAATAATTCTTGCCGGTTTTTTTCAGTTGGACACGGGAGCTGACCACGTCGACGATGTCGAGGCGGTTGATGAGGTCGTCGATGAAACTCTGGGGAATCAGCCCGGCCATGGCAGTCTCGTCAATCTGGCAACTGGCAAGTCTAATCGCTCACGCGCCGAATGCAGCGGGTGATGCTTGAAGCTATGCGGGGAATAAGTGCCCGTCGCCGGCCCATGAGGCCCGTCAGTCGGACGTGCACGCCTGGCCTACAACACAATGACCAGTTCTGACGTTTCAGGCAGGTTGCCCGCATGCACGGTGCTTGAACATGTGCATGGAGCCTTGAGCAAGCTGCTCAAGTTTGAAGCGACCACTGCCATCGCCCGGTGGTTAACCGGGCAGGGCAGAAGCTTTGCGATGAACGTCTGTATTAGTACAGACGAACGGCGCGGCGCTGTTCGCGCTGAACTTTCTTGGCGTGACGTTTGACAGCGGCAGCTGCCTTACGCTTACGCTCTGCGGTCGGCTTCTCGTAAAACTCGCGGCTACGAACTTCAGCCAGTACACCGGCTTTTTCGCAGGAGCGCTTGAAACGACGCAGAGCTACGTCGAAGGGTTCGTTCTCTTTAACTTTGACGGCTGGCATCCAGGGCTACCTTAATTCATTACCGGGGTAGACGCGCTCCTGGCAAAACAAAGGTGTGCTGGAGAACGTCGGTTTTCAAGGGTTGCGGATGTTAACCCTTAGCAAGCCGGAATGCAAAGCCTCTGATCGAAAACCGCTGGTCGGCACCTTGCACGGGGACTATCATGCGCGCCTTCGAATTCAGCCCCCACAAGGGACGAGCCCATGCTAGTACTGGGATTGGAAACATCCTGCGACGAAACCGGCGTCGCATTATACGACAGTGAACGGGGCCTGCTGGCCGATGCGCTGTTCAGTCAGATCGATCTGCACCGCGTGTTTGGCGGCGTGGTGCCCGAACTCGCGTCGCGCGACCACGTCAAGCGCATGCTGCCGCTGATTCGCCAAGTGCTGGACGAAGCGGGTTGCGTGGCTACCGAAATCGACGCCATCGCCTACACCGCAGGCCCCGGGCTGGTCGGCGCACTCCTGGTCGGTGCCTCCTGCGCCCAGGCCCTGGCCTTTGCCTGGGACATCCCGGCCATCGGTGTACACCACATGGAAGGTCACTTGCTGGCGCCCATGCTGGAAGAAAACCCGCCGGCGTTTCCGTTCGTCGCCTTGTTGGTTTCCGGCGGTCATACCCAGCTGGTGCGCGTCGATGGCATTGGTCAGTACGAATTGCTGGGCGAGAGCCTGGACGATGCGGCCGGCGAGGCGTTCGACAAGACCGCCAAGCTCATCGGCTTGAACTACCCTGGTGGGCCGGAAATTGCCCGGCTTGCCGAGCGCGGCACACCGGGGCGGTTCGTGTTTCCTCGGCCGATGACCGATCGGCCAGGCCTGGCAATGAGCTTCAGTGGCCTGAAAACCTTCGCCCTCAATACCTGGCAGCAGTGCCGGGAGGCTGGTGACGACAACGAACAAACCCGTTGCGACGTGTCCCTGGCGTTCCAGCAGGCGGTGGTGGAGACTTTGACCATCAAGTGCAAGCGGGCACTCAAGCAGACGGGCCTCAAGCGGTTGGTCATTGCCGGGGGGGTCAGCGCCAACAAGGCCCTGCGCGCTTCGCTGGAAGACATGCTCGGCAACCTCAAGGGCAATGTCTATTACGCCCGTCCGCAGTTCTGCACCGACAATGGGGCCATGATCGCCTATGCCGGCTGCCAGCGGCTGCTGGCGGGGCAGCAGCAAGACCTGGCGATCAGCGTGCAGGCGCGCTGGCCGATGGAGCAGTTGCCTCCCCTGTAGGGTCAGAAGTGCCGCTCGCGGCCTGCAAACAGGTCACGCAGGTTACTGCGATGGCGCCATACGATCAGGACGGTCAGTACCGTCATCGGCAGCAGGGCCTCGGGCTGGCGCCAGGCCAGCAATGGCAGGGTCAGCGGTGTAGCGATCAGCGCAGCCAGGGAGCTGGTACGGGTGAGGTACAGGGTCAGCACCCAGGCAACGATGGCCAGCAACGCGGCAGGCAAGTACAGGCCGACCAGCATGCCAGCCGCGGTCGCCACGCCCTTGCCACCGCGAAAGCGAAAGTACACGGGGAACAGGTGGCCCAGCACTGCACAGATACCGATCCAGGCCTGCGCGTGCAGGTCCAGCCCGGCAAGGCGGGCGAGCATTACCGGCAACAGCCCCTTGCACAGGTCGCCAAGCAGGGTCAGGATCGCCATCTTGCGCCCTGCCAGGCGCAGCATGTTGGTAGCGCCGGCATTGCCCGAACCACTGCAACGCGGGTCCGGGCTGCCCGCAAGGCGGCTCAGGACAATGGCGAAGGACAGCGAGCCGAGCAGGTAGGCGAGCAGCGCCAGTAACCAAAACATGCTAACTATTCCGGGCGAGGACGCCCTGATTCTAACGGCGCCAGTCGCCCTTGTCGTGCTGTGGAGAGAAGTGCTTGGACAGAGTGTTCATCGAAGGCCTGGAAGTCGATACCGTGATCGGTGCCTATGACTGGGAGCGGGATATTCGCCAGTGCCTGCGTCTTGACCTGAGCTTCGCCTGGGATAACAGGCCTGCGGCCGCAGGCGACGACCTCGCCCTGGCGCTCGATTACGCGAGCGTTTCGACGCGCATCCAGGGGTTTGCCGAGCAGGCACGCTTCGAGTTGGTCGAAACCTTCGCCGAGCGCTTGGTTGCCGTGTTGATGGACGAGTTCGGCATCCCCTGGGTGCGCTTGAAGCTCACCAAGCCGGGCGCAGTGCCGGCAGCGCGCGGTGGTGTTGGCGTGGAGATCGAGCGCGGATGTCTCTGAGCACGGTATACCTGGGCCTTGGCAGCAACGTCGATCGGCATACCCACCTGTGTGCCGGTCTCGATGCGCTGGCGGCCATTCTGACCGACATGCGTTGCTCGCCCGCGTTCGAAAGCCAGGCGGTGGGCATCAAGAGCGGGCCGTTCATCAATTTTGTGGTGACCGGACAGACGACGCTACCGTTGATCGAACTGGACCGGCGGCTGAAATTCATCGAGGCCGACAATGGCCGGTATGCCCCTGATCGACTCGGCCTGCCGCTGGATATCGACGTGCTGATGTATGACGACCTGCATGGCACTTTCGACGGGCTGGTGCTGCCCCGGGCTGAAATTCTGAAAAATGCCTTCGTGCTGTGGCCGTTGTCGCTACTGGCGCCTGATCTGGTGCACCCGGGTGTAGGCAAAACCATGGCGCAGGTGTGGCAAGAGTCGCAGATCGATCAGGTCCTGGCGCCCGTCGCCTTCGAGTGGCGCGGGTTGCAACTGACGCCTGCCTGAGGCTCATACCGTCGTACACAATGCCCAGCATGCCGGCCATCAGCTGCTGCTGGGGTTGTCGCGCAGGTCGAGCGCGAGCTGCGCGACATTGTAGCTAGCTGCCCTTGTAGGCATCGAGCGTCTGCAAGCGCTCATTTTTCAAGGCCTCACCCAGCGCCTGGCCGGTGAAACCAGCCTGAACCAGCGGCTTTACATCCACGGCCCGGGCAGCGGCCATAGCCCCTTGCAGGTAGTCTGCCTGCCGGTAGTCTGTCTGTCCGTTGCCCTGCGCGATCGCTCGACAGGCTGCTAGAAAGTCCTCGAAACGCTGCGGCCTGCGGTAAACGTCGAACGTTTGCAACAGATCCAACAGCGTCTGGGCAGGCAGCTCTAAGGCCTTGTTGGCCTGCTCCAGGCACTGGCTGGTCAGCATCGACAGATCCTGGCACTCCCGCGGGGTCTTCAGGCGCTGATTGAGCGCCTTGATCGACGCGGTTGGTAAAGGATGCAGCAGACAGGCCCAGCGTACGGGCAACGCAAGCTGATGCCGGGCTGCCTGTTCCAGTGCGACCAGGGTCTGGGGATGAGGCTCCAGTTCCGGCAGCAGCACGTGCAGGGCATTGCATGCTCGCAGGACTTCGAAGAACACCTTGGGGTGCGCCTCCATCAATGCCCGCTCGATTTCCTTCCAGGTGCGTTCTGCCGTTAACGCCAGCAGTTCACCCGAAGCGCTGATGTGCTGCATCAAGCCCAGCGTGTCGTCGGCCACTTTGAAGCCCAACGGCGCATAGCGCGCTGCAAAACGAGCGACGCGCAGCACACGCAGTGGATCTTCGGCAAACGCGGGCGAAACGTGGCGAAGCAGGCGCCGATCAAGGTCGGCCTTGCCCTGATAAGGGTCGTAGAGGGTGCCGTCCGCGTCCTCCGCCATCGCGTTAATGGTCAGGTCGCGGCGTATCAGGTCTTGCTCGAGCGTGACGTCCGGGCTTGCGTGAAAGGTGAACCCGCCGTAGCCCCTGCCGCTCTTTCGCTCGGTACGGGCCAACGCATATTCCTGGCCGGTCTTGGGATGCAGAAACACCGGAAAGTCTGCGCCAACCGGGCGGAACCCTTTGGCAAGCATGTCTTCAACCGTGGCGCCTACCACGAGCCAGTCGATATCGGTGACCGGGCGGCCGAGTAGGCGGTCGCGTACTGCGCCCCCCACTTTGTAAATGTGCATAAGTAACTCCCCCTGATTGCCGACAGCATAACCTGCCGACCGCCAGGGGGCGCATCACAGGTGGTGAATGACCGCCATGTCCAGGCGCCCGTAGTCAGAACCTTCGCCGTGCTCGCCACGAGGGGGCATGTGATGGGTTTTCATCACCTGGTCGCCTTGCACGGTTTCCAGGTGAATATCGAACCCCCACAACCGATGCAGGTGCTTGAGTACCTCTTCGGTCGAATCCCCCAAGGGCTTGCGGTTGTGTTGCTGGTGCCGAAGCGTCAGCGACCGATCTCCGCGACGATCGACGCTCCATATCTGAACGTTCGGCTCGCGATTGCCGAGGTTATATTGGGCGGCCAATTGTTCGCGGATGGTGCGATAGCCTGCATCGTCGTGGATGGCAGGCACGTACAGTTCGTCCCGCTGGTCATCGTCCAGGATGCTGAACAGTTTCAGATCACGCATCACCTTGGGCGATAAGTATTGAAGGATGAAGCTTTCGTCCTTGAAGCTGCTCATGGCGAACTTGAGGGTTGAAAGCCAATCGCTGCCGGCAATGTCCGGAAACCAGTGGCGATCTTCCTCGGTGGGTGCCTCACACATGCGCCGAATGTCGGTATACATGGCAAAGCCCAACGCGTAAGGGTTGATGCCGTTGTAATAGGGGCTATCGAAACCAGGCTGGAAGACCACGCTGGTATGGGACTGAAGGAACTCCATCATGAAGCCTTCGGTGATCAGCCCCTCGTCATACAGATCGTTCATCAGCGTGTAGTGCCAGAAGGTCGCCCAGCCTTCGTTCATCACCTGTGTCTGGCGCTGTGGATAGAAATACTGGGCGATCTTGCGCACGATCCGCACCACCTCGCGCTGCCAGGGTTCGAGTAGCGGTGCGTTCTTCTCGATGAAGTAGAGGATGTTTTCCTGAGGTTCGGCGGGGAAGCGCACGTCGTCCCGTTCACTGGTCTTGTCGGCACTTTTGGGAATGGTGCGCCACAGGTCGTTGATCTGCCGTTGGAGGTGTTCCTCCCGATCCTTCTGCCGGCGACGCTCTTCTTCGGCAGAAATGGGATAGGGGCGCTTGTAGCGGTCCACCCCGTAATTCATCAGGGCGTGGCAAGAGTCGATGAGGTCTTCCACCGCATCGATCCCGTGACGCTCCTCGCACTGGGCGATGTACTGCTTGGCAAAGACCAGGTAATCGATGATCGAGCTGGCATCGGTCCAGGTGCGGAACAGATAGTTGCCCTTGAAGAAACTGTTGTGCCCATAGCACGCATGAGCGATCACTAGGGCCTGCATGCACATGGTGTTCTCTTCCATGAGATAGGCGATGCAGGGGTCGGAGTTGATGACGATTTCGTAAGCAAGCCCCATTTGCCCGCGGCTGTAGGATTTCTCGGTACTGAGGAATTGCTTGCCGTAGGACCAGTGGTGATAACCCAGCGGCATGCCGACCGAAGCGTAGGCGTCCATCATCTGCTCGGCGGTGATTACCTCGATCTGATTGGGGTAGGTGTCCAAGGCGTAACGTTCGGCCAGGCGGCCGATTTCCCGGTCATAGGTTCGGATCAGGTCGAACGTCCACTCTGAGCCGGTGGAGATGGGCTGGCGTCTCTGTGCTCTGGCGGTCATGTGGCTAACCTGCGCTGGAAGAGTTCACGGAAGACCGGGTAGATATCGCCGGCCGATACCAATTGCTGTTGCGCGAACGTATCGGGGAAGGCATCGCCGATACGTTCGTACTCGTACCAGAGCGCCTGATGTTCACGTGGGGTGATTTCCACGTAAGTGTAGTACTGAACGTGCGGCATGATCTGCCGGGTGAGGATGTCGCGGCAGATCGGTGAGTCGTCGTTCCAGTTATCGCCATCCGACGCCTGGGCCGCGTAGATGTTCCAGTCACTTGCTGGGTAGCGTTCGGCCATGATTTCCTGCATCAGCTTCAAGGCACTGGAGACGATGGTGCCGCCGGTTTCGCGACTGTAGAAGAACTCTTCTTCATCCACCTCGCGCGCGCTGGTGTGGTGCCGTATGAACACGACTTCGATCCGGTCGTAGTTACGCTTGAGGAACAGATACAGCAGGATGAAGAAGCGCTTGGCGATATCCTTGGTGGCCTGGGTCATCGAGCCCGAAACGTCCATCAGGCAGAACATGACAGCCTTGGAGCTGGGGTTCGGTTGCTTCACCAGCAGGTTGTATTTGAGGTCGAAGGTGTCGAGGAAGGGCAGCCGATTGATACGCGCCTTCAACCGCTCGATCTCCTGCTCGGTTTCCTGGATGTCCGTAAAGTTGTCAGGCTCCTCGACGCGCAGGCGGGCAAGCTCCTTCTGGGCTTCGCGAAGCAGGGCGCGGCTGCTGCCGGTCAATGCGATGCGCCGAGCATGGGCCGAGCGCAGTGTGCGTACGATATTGATACGTGACGGGTTGCCCTCGCTTGCGATACCGGCGCGCACGTTCTTGAACGTGTCTGCACCCGTCAGGTGACGCTTGACCAGGTTGGGCAACTCCAGGTCCTCGAACATGAACTCCAGGAACTCCTCCTGGGTGATCTGGAAAACGAAGTCGTCCATGCCGTCACCGGCATTGCCGGCCTTGCCACGGCCACTGCCGCCGCCACCACCCTGCGGACGGGGGATATGCTCACCTGCGGTGAATTCCTTGTTGCCCGGGTGTACGACGGTCTGCTTGCCGCCACGGCCATGGTGCAGCACTGGCTCGTCGATATCACGGCCTGGGATGCTGATCTGCTCACCGTGCTCCATGTCCGTGATGGAGCGGCGACTAACCGCTTCTTCCACGGCCTTTTTGATGTGATCACGGTACCGGCGCAAAAAGCGCTGGCGGTTGACCGTGCTCTTGTTCTTGCCATTCAGGCGTCGGTCGATAACGTAGCTCATGGTTCCTCCTGCGGGGAGCAGCTGCAAGCCATAAGCTTCAAGCTGCAAGAAAGAGCAGCCGCCGCAGCTGCGGGCACTGGCGCCGAGGGGTGCACGGCGCCGGCCAGCGTGAAGCCTGCGGCTTGTCGCTTGCCGCTTTATTGCGATTTCCTGACCCGCAGGTACCATTCCGACAGCAGACGTACCTGCTTGTCGGTGTAGCCACGCTCCACCATGCGCGTGACGAAGTCGTTGTGTTTCTGTTGATCCTCCTTGCTGGCCTTGGCGTTGAAGCTGATGACAGGCAGCAAGTCTTCGGTGTTGGAGAACATTTTCTTCTCGATCACAACCCGCAGCTTCTCGTAGCTGAGCCAGCTTGGGTTCTTGCCGTTGTTGTTGGCCCGGGCGCGCAGCACGAAGTTGACGATCTCGTTGCGGAAGTCTTTGGGGTTGCTGATACCCGCCGGTTTCTCGATCTTCTCCAGCTCTTCGTTCAGGGCGATGCGGTTGAGAATCTCGCCAGTTTCCGGATCGCGGTACTCCTGATCCTGGATCCAGAAGTCGGCGTACAGCACATAACGGTCGAAGATGTTCTGGCCGTACTCGCTGTAGGACTCCAAGTAAGCTGTCTGGATTTCTTTGCCGATGAACTCGATGTACCGGGGGGCCAGGTATTCCTTCAGGTAGCGCAGGTAGCGTTCGCGCACCTCGGCCGGGAATTGTTCCTGTTCGATCTGCTGCTCGAGCACATACAGCAGGTGCACCGGGTTGGCCGCCACTTCGTGAGGGTCGAAGTTGAACACCTTGGACAGGATCTTGAAGGCGAAGCGGGTCGACAGGCCGTTCATACCTTCATCGACGCCTGCCGAGTCGCGGTATTCCTGGATGGACTTGGCCTTGGGGTCGGTGTCTTTGAGGTTTTCGCCGTCGTACACCCGCATCTTCGAATAGATGTTGGAGTTGTCAGGCTCCTTGAGGCGCGAGAGGACGGTGAACTGGGCCAGCATTTTCAGCGTGTCCGGGGCGCAATGGGCCTTGGACAGCGAGCTGTTGATCAGCAGCTTGTCGTAGATGCGGATCTCGTCGCTGACCCGCAGGCAGTAAGGCACCTTCACGATGTAGATACGGTCAATGAAAGCTTCGTTGTTCTTGTTGTTGCGGAAGGTGTGCCATTCGGACTCGTTGGAGTGCGCCAGCAGGATCCCGGAGTAGGGAATAGCGCCCAGGCCTTCGGTGCTGTTGTAGTTGCCTTCCTGGGTGGCCGTCAGCAGGGGGTGAAGCACCTTGATGGGCGCCTTGAACATCTCGACGAATTCCATCAAGCCCTGGTTGGCTCGGCAAAGCGCGCCTGAATAACTGTAGGCGTCGGCGTCGTTCTGCGGGAATTCTTCAAGCTTGCGGATATCCACCTTGCCCACGAGTGCAGAGATGTCTTGGTTGTTCTCGTCGCCAGGCTCGGTCTTGGCGATGGCAATCTGGTTGAGGATGGAGGGGTAGAGCTTGACCACCTTGAACTTGCTGATATCGCCGCCGAATTCCTGCAAGCGCTTGGTGGCCCACGGCGACATGATGGTGTTCAGGTAGCGCCGCGGGATGCCGTACTCTTCCTCGAGAATGGCCCCGTCTTCGGTGGCGTTGAACAACCCCAGCGGCGACTCGAAGACCGGCGACCCCTTGATGGCGTAGAAGGGCACCCGCTCCATGAGTTGCTTGAGCTTTTCGGCCAGGGAGGATTTACCGCCACCCACCGGGCCAAGCAGGTAAAGAATCTGTTTCTTCTCTTCCAGGCCTTGGGCGGCATGGCGGAAGTACGACACGATCTGGTCGATGCACTCTTCCATGCCATGGAAGTCGGCAAAGGCCGGATAGCGCCGGATCATCTTGTTGGAAAAGATGCGCGACAGCCTAGAGTTGGTAGAGGTGTCGATCAGCTCTGGCTCACCGATGGCCATCAACAGGCGCTCGGATGCCGATGCGTAGGCGCTACGATCCTCCTTGCACAGTTCCAGGTACTCCTGCAGCGAGAGTTCTTCTTGGCGCGTGGACTCGAAGCGTTGTTGGAAGTGGCTAAAAATACTCATGACGTCACCTCGCTCGATACGTTGAGACGACGCCGGATCAGTCAGCTGATGCTGGTATGCAAGCGGCATTGCCGGTTGCCATATACCCCCCAAACACCCTATAGCGCTACCGATGACCCGCACGCCGGTGTACCGGCTCTCCCCTTTTTCCGGATGGCCTGCGCTTAAGGATAGTTGGTAATCGGCAAGGTCAAGGGCACGGGTGACGGAAGTTGCTAGCGACCGTTCGTCAGAACGGTCTCCAGCCCGCGCATGGCGCGGGCTGCAGTGACAATGAAAAATTTATTCTTCAATGCCTTGGGCGGTTTCGGCAGGATAGGTCGAGCGCCATAGCTCGAAGCCACCATCGACACTGTACACGTCGGAAAAGCCTTGTCCTACCAGGTAGGCAGCTGCGCTTTGGCTCGAATTGCCGTGGTAGCAGACGACCAGCGTCGGTGCGTCCAGGTCGGCATTGCGAATGAAGTCGGCGACCGAGTGGTTGTCCAGGTGGCGGGCACCAGTGATGTGACCTGCTGCGTAGGCCTGCGGGTCACGAATGTCGACCACGACGGCACCTTGCGCACGCAGGGCCAGGGCCTGTTCGGGAGGGATGCGCTTGAATTCGCTCATGGAGTTGGCTCTGTTCCGGGTTGATCGTTGAAGGTTGGAATTGGCGCCGCAGGGCGCAGGGTGCCGTCATCGGCACAATCGCAATGGTGGTACTGGCCGTCATCGACGTTGTACAGGGTCATGGACCCACCCCATACGCAGCCTGTGTCCAGCGCAATGACTCCGGGTTCCTCGACCTGGCCCTGCAAGGCGGCCCAGTGCCCGAAGATGATCTTCACGTGACGCGAACGCCGACCTTTGTGGGCGAACCAGGGCTTGTACCCTTTGGGGGCGCTGTCCAGCCCTTCCTTGCTCTTGAATTCAAGTTTGCCTTCTGCGGTGCAGAAGCGCATGCGCGTCAGGTAATTGGTAATGACCCTGAGGCGTTCGACACCCGCCAGACGCTTGCTCCACTTGGCGGGCTCGTTGCCGTACATACCGTCCAGATACAGCGGCAGACGGCTGTCATCGCGCAGTACTTCTTCGACTTCGGCAGCCAGCTCCAGGGCTTTGCCCAGTGTCCATTGCGGGGGAATGCCCGCGTGTACCAAGGCGATGCCGCGCGGTTCATCGTAATGCAGCAGCTTTTGCTGGCGCAGCCAGTCGAGCAGCTGGTCGGCGTCAGGGGCCTCGATGATTTCGCGCAACGTGTCGCTCTTCTTGAGACGTTCGACGTTGCGCCAGGCCGCAAGCAGGTGCAGGTCATGGTTGCCCAGCACGCAGGTGAGCGACTGGCGAATCGAATACAAATAGCGCAGCGTCTCGAGCGACTCGGGGCCACGGTTCACCAGGTCGCCGACCAGCCACAACTTGTCCACAGCCGGGTCGAAGCGCACACGTTCAAGCAGGCATTTGAGCGGCTGCAGGCATCCTTGCAAGTCACCGACGGCGTACGTGGCCATCAGTGCAGCGCCCCAGGTACTGCCAGGCGGAACGGCGCGATCTGTGCGTCGAAGCGCTTGCCGTCCTCGGCAAACATTTCGTAGCTGCCCTGCATGGTTCCAACGCGGGTGGTGATGACGGCGCCGCTGCTGTAGGTATGGCTCTGGCCTGGCTCAATCGTAGGTTGTTGACCGACCACGCCAGAGCCTTGCACCTCTTCGACCTCGCCATCACCGTTGGTGATCAGCCAGTGCCGGGACAGCAGCCTGGCCTTGAGCGAGCCATTGTTATGGATCGTGATGGTGTAGGCGAAAGCGAAACGGCTGCTTTCAGGGTCGGATTGCTCTTTGAGGTAACGGGTCACGACGCTGACGTCGATCTGATAGCGAGGGTCGGTCATGCAAGGGCCTTGGGGAACTGACGCAATGATGCAGTCTAGGCCATAGGGAGGGGCGAGGGCCAGCGGCGCGATGGCAGGCTGGCCCGGCAAGCAAGCCCCAAGCATCGGGGCGGCGATCAGCTTGCAAGTGCTGACTGCGGTCAGCGGGGCAGGGGCTGGGGGTCGGTCAGGCCGGTTGATCAGCCAACTGGTCGGCCAGGCGCACGAAAGCCGCCAGATCCAGCTGCTCGGGGCGCAGGCTACCATCCACGCCAGCGGCCTCGATGGCGGCGCTGTCGAGCAAGCCTTTGAGGGTATTACGCAACGTCTTGCGACGCTGGTTGAACGCATCGCGAACCACCCGCTCAAGCAACTGCGGATCCTTAGCCGGGTGGGGCAGCACGTCGTGCGGCACCAGCCGGACGATGGCTGAGTCCACTTTCGGCGGCGGGTTGAAGGCGCCGGGGCCTACGTTGAACAAGTGTTCGACGCGGCAGTGATACTGGACCATGATCGACAGCCGACCCCAATCACCGCCCCCAGGCCCTGCGGCCATACGCTCGACCACTTCCTTCTGCAGCATGAAGTGCATGTCCCGGATGAGGCCGGCGTGGCTGAGCAGGTGGAAGATCAAAGGTGTAGAGATGTTGTAGGGCAGGTTGCCCACCACCTTGAGGCTACGTGCCGGTACGCCGAGCTGGTTGAAGTCGAACTTCAGGGCGTCACCTTGGTGCAGGCGGAAATTGCCATTGCCTGCAAACTTGTGTTGCAGGATCGGCACCAGGTCCTTGTCCAGCTCCACCACATCCAGTTGCGCGCCGCTGCTCAGCAAGCCTTCGGTCAATGCGCCCTGGCCCGGGCCGATTTCAAGCAGGTGTTCGCCTGGCTTGGCATTGATGGCGCGCAGGATGCGGTCGATGATGCCTGCATCGTGCAGGAAGTTCTGCCCGAAACGCTTGCGCGCCCGGTGTTGGTATTGCTCGTTCATGGTCGGTTCTCGGCCATCTGGTAGGCGGTGTCCAGGGCAACGCGCAGGCTGCCGGTATCGACTTTGCCGGTGCCGGCCAGGTCCAAGGCCGTGCCATGATCAACCGAGGTACGAATGATCGGCAGGCCCAGCGTGACATTGACCGCAGCGCCGAAGCCCTTGTACTTGAGTACGGGAAGCCCTTGGTCGTGGTACATCGCCAGCACCGCGTCGCAGTGCTCCAGATATTTGGGGGTAAACAGGGTATCGGCCGGCAGTGGCCCGCGCAGGTCCATGCCTTCGGCACGCAGGCGGGCCAGGGTAGGCTCGATGATGTCGATTTCCTCGCGGCCCAGGTGGCCACCTTCTCCCGCATGGGGGTTCAGGCCGCATACCAGGATGCGAGGGTTGGCGATGCCGAATTTGTCGCGCATGTCGGCATGCAGAATGCGTGTCACGCGCTCGATGCGCTCGGCAGTAATGGCCTCGGCGATGTCACGCAGGGGCAGGTGGGTGGTGACCAAGGCGACGCGCAGGCCATGGGTGGCGAGCATCATCACCACTTGGGCGGTATGGGTCAGCTCAGCGAGAAACTCGGTATGCCCCGAAAAAGGAATACCGCTTTCGTTGATAACGCCCTTGTGCACGGGCGCTGTGATCATGCCGTCGAAATCGCCGTCCAGGCAGCCTTGTCCGGCACGGGTCAAGGTCTGCAGCACGAACGGCGCATTGGCCTTGTCCAGCTGACCGGCGACCACTGAGGCAGACAGCGGCGTGTCCCACACATACAGGCTGCCAGCGGGTGCCGGTTGACTCGGCCATTGACCTGGCATGACAGGCAGCAAGGTGATGTCCAGCCCCAGCTGGGTGGCCCGCTCGGCGAGCAGGTCACGGTTGGAGATGGCAATCAGGGGGTGGGGCTGAGCGTCGGCAGCGAGCAGCAGGCATAGGTCAGGACCTATCCCCGCTGGCTCGCCGGGTGTGACGGCGAAGCGCAGGGGCTTCACTGAGCGGCCTGGTCAGCGCCAGGCAGCTTGATTTCAACGTAGGCTTCGTCGCGAATCTGGCGCAGCCAGGTTTGCAGCTCTTCGTCGTACTTGCGGTTGCGCAGCACGCTCAGGGCTTGCTGTTCACGGGCCTGTTCTGTGCTGTCAGTGGCGCGGCGGCCCATCACTTCCATCACATGCCAGCCATATTGGGTCTTGAACGGCTTGGTCACCACGCCTTGCTGTGCGTTGGCCATCTGCTCGCGGAACTCCGGCACCAGGGTGTTCGGGTCTACCCAGTTGAGGTCGCCGCCGTTGAGCGCCGAGCCCGGATCTTCCGAGAAGCTCTTGGCCAGGGTGGCAAAGTCTTCACCATTTTCGATGCGCTCGTAGATCTTTTCAGCCAGTTGCTGGGTGGCGGCTTCGCTGCGCACTTCACTTGGCTTGATCAGGATGTGGCGTACGTGCACCTCGTCGCGCAGCACGTTCTCGCTGCCACCACGCTTCTCCTCGAGTTTGAGGATGATGAAGCCGTTGGGGATGCGAATGGGCTGGGTGATCTCACCCACCGGCATGCTGCTCAGCATCTTGGCAAAGTCTGGGGGCAGTTGACCGGCTTTGCGCCAGCCCATCTCGCCGCCCTCGAGCGCGTTCTCGCTGGCCGAGTTGGCGATTGCCATCTGACCGAAGTCCGCGCCTTGCTTGAGCTGCTGGTAGACATCGCCCACTTTGCGCGCAGCCTTCTGGATGTCGCTGGAGTTGGCCGCTTCCGGCGTTGGGATCAGGATGTTGGCCAGACGGTATTCTTCGGACATCTGCATCTTGCCCATGTCCGAATTAAGGAAGTTCTTAACTTCCTGCTCCGACACCTGGATGCGCTCTGCCACCCGGCGTTGGCGCACGCGGCTGATGATCATCTCGCGCTTGACCTGCTCGCGAGCATCGTCGAACGACAGGCCGTCATGGGCCAGCGCCGCGCGGAACTGGTCGATGGACATGCCGTTGCGCTGGGCAATGGTGCCGATCGCCTGGTTCAGCTCCTCATCAGTGATGCGGATGCCCGAGCGCTCGCCGATCTGCAACTGCAGGTTTTCGACGATCAGGCGTTCCAGCACCTGCTGCTGCAGGGCGCCGCTTGGCGGCACGCTGCCGCCGCGCTTGGCGATGGTCTGCTGAACTTCACGCACGCGCTGGTCCAATTGGCTTTGCATGACCACGTCGTTGTCGACGATGGCCACCACCCGGTCAAGCGGTTGCACCGCGGCATGCACCGCGCCACTCAGCAAAGCGACGCCCAGCAGCACTGGGCGCAGTCGATCAATAAGCTTGTTCTTCACGTTCACGGTAACCTTGAATGCCTTGGCCGAGGAAGGATTCGACCTTGTTGCCAACGACGCCGCCGAGGCCCTTGAGAACGACCTGTAGGAATACGCCATGGTCGCCTTTTTCGTTCTGCGGCAGTGCCTGGCTGTAGTCGTCGAAGTCGAGCCAGTAACGGTTGATCAAGCGCAGCTTCCAGCAGCAGTTGTCGTACTCGAAACCGCCCATGGCTTCCAGGGTGCGGTTGCGGTTGTAGTCATGCTGCCAGCGAGCGATGACGCTCCACTGCGGGACGATCGGCCAGATGACCGAGAAGTCGTGCTGCTGGATCTTGTAGTAGTCCTTGATGTAGTTCGGGCTACCTGGGGTGCCGTAGTCGCCACCGTCCACTTTCCAGCGACCCGTGCTGGAATCGAAGGCGACCGTATCGTTCCGGTAGCGATAGCCCAGGTTGACGATCTTGTTCGGATTGGCCTCAGGCTGGTAGTGGAACATGGCGCTGGCCGAGCGAGTGCTGTGGCTGTCCTGGTCCCAGTTGAAATCCGAATTGAAGCGCCAATCGCGGTTGAAGTAGTAGTTGTACACCAGCGCGTAAGGCGAAGTGTCGGACTGGGCATAGCTGCGGTTCTTGTAATCGATACCCGGCAGCTGAACCTTGCGGTCCTTGAAGTAGTACGCTTGGCCGATGCTGAAGTTCTGACGCTCGAAGCCGTCGTCTTCGATCCAGCGAGTGGTGACACCCAGCGAGAGCTTGTTCTCGTCGCCAATGCGGTCCGAACCGCTGAAACGGTTGTCGCGGAACAGCGAGTCGTAGCTGAACAGGGTTTCGCTGGTATCGAACAGCGGAATGTCTTTCTGATCCTTGTAGGGGACATAGAGGTAGAACAGGCGCGGCTCGAGTGTTTGCTTGTAGTTCGTACCGAACAGTGAAGTGTTGCGATCGAAATACAGGCCGCTGTCTACGCTGAAGATCGGGACGTCGCGGCTTTGGCTGCTCTTGAAGTCACCTTCGAGCGCAATGCGGCTCGGGTCTTCGATAAGGTTGCGTTTGCCTTCGCTGTCTAGATCCAAGTCGTACTTGGTGTATGCATACTTGAGCTTGGGGGTGAGGTAACCGTAGCTGGCCGTCATCGGCAGGCTGATGGACGGTGCCACGTTCAAGCGCGTGCCGTTGGCGCGCGCTACGCCAAAGATATTCTGATCCAGACGGCGGCCAGGGAACCCTGCAGACAGATCTGGGTTGCCATCCTTGTCGCGGACGAAGTCGCTCTTAAGGTCACGATCGAAACGTACCGCTTCGGTTTCGTAGCCCATGGTCAAGCCGCCCGGTTGGTACGGCAGCACACCGTTGAGGGTGATCTGCGGCAGACGGTCGTAAGGCGTGATCTGCGAGATGGTCGCCGCCTCGTAGGCATGCACGTTCAACCGCGCGGTGTAGCTGTCGCCGCGGTAGGTCAGGGCACCCTGCTGGTCGAGGAAGTCCTTGTTCTCGACGCCAATCTGGTCCGACTCCAGGTCCTGGAAGTAGAACGGGTCGCTGATGTCGGTGTAGTTCACCTCGGTCATCAGGCGCTCGTTCAGGCCACCCTTGTGCTGCCAGTTGACCATGTAGCGCTGGTCTTTGTAGTCGGTCTGGTCCTTGCGCTCGTCGCTCTTGTCGTTGAGGTAGGCGCCGCCGAACTGGCCTTCGCTCGAAGGCGTCAGGTAGCGGAACTCGCCTTCCATCAACAGGCCACGCTTGGTCATGTAGCGCGGGTACAAGGTGGCGTCGTAGTTGGGCGCCAGGTTGAAGTAGTACGGGGTCACCAGCATGAAGCCGGTGTCGCTGCTGGTGCTGAACGACGGCGGCAGGAAGCCGGACTGGCGGCGGTCGTCGATCGGGAAGTAGATGTACGGTGTGTAGAACACCGGGAAATCCTTGACCCGCAGCGTGACGTTTGTGGCGGTGCCGAACCCGGTGGCCGGGTTGAGGGTGATGTTGTTGCCCTTGAGCTGCCAGGCGTTGCTGCCCGGTTCGCAGGTGGTGTACGTACCGTCCTTGAGGCGGATGATGGCGTTCTCACCGCGCTTGGCGTACAGGGCACTGCCGCGAATGTGCGACTTGTGCATCACGTATTCGGCGTTGTCGACCTGGGCTTCGCCGGTGTCGAGCTGGATCTGCGCCTGGTCACCGACGACCAGCGAGCCGTTGTCGCGGATCTTGACGTTGCCCTTGAGCTCGCCACGGTTCTCGGCCTGGTACAGGTTGGCCTCGTCGGCCTGGGCCTGCATGCTGCCCTGGCGCATGACCACGTCACCGGCCAGAGTCGCAATCTGCTGCTCCTGCTGGTACTTGGATACCTTGGCATTGATGTAGGTCGGCGACTCGTCCTTGGGCGTGGTGTCAGCCATGCCGGGGCGTAGCGGCTCGACATAGGCACCGCCGCAGTACGGGCCGGTTTCGGCCAGTTGCGCGGCGGTCAGCTTGTCACGCGGGACCCAGTCCAGGTGGCTGTAGTCCTCGCTGCGCGACTTCAGCCCACGGCCCTTGGCCTCGGTGACCAGCACCGGCCGGTCGGCCTCGGCTTCGCCGGCCGCTTCGGTGCCGGTACCGCCAGCAGCGGCGGCACCCTCGTGCACCGGGCGCGGTGGCAGGTTGGTGACGGCGGTTTTGGGCTTGCAGTCCCAACCACCGGAGGCGGACACTTGGCAGTCGAATTGTTCGGCTGCCAAGACGTGCGACATGGCCAGAGGTTGCAGGGCCAGCAGACTGCCGGTGACGAGCAACGGAAACTTTCTACGAAACGCGGGGGATTTCAATGCCATCTTATTAGTCCGGGCTTCCTGCGTGCCATCTGCCCGCGTGTGGGGCCGCACGCCTCTCGATGGTCTGAAAAAGATGCTGGATAATAAAGCATGACCCGCTTGACGGCTAGGGCCGTCGGAGACCCTTGTAATGCCTGAACACGATGTACGCCTGCAGCAACTGTCCGCGTGGCTCGACCAGCAACTCCAAGACCTTTTCCTGCGCCAGGCCTGGGGCCCGGTGCCGGCCGGCAGCCTGACGCCTGCCAGCAGCGACGCGAGCTTTCGCCGCTATTTTCGCTGGGAGGGCGCAGGGCACAGTTTCGTGATCATGGATGCACCGCCGCCCCAGGAAGATTGCCGACCGTTCGTCGCCATTGATCACCTGCTGGCCAGTGGCGGTGTGCATGTGCCCGTGATTCATGCCCAGGACCTTGAGCGCGGTTTCCTGTTACTGGGCGATCTGGGCCGCCAGACCTACCTGGACGTCATCAACGCCGACAATGCCGATGCCCTGTTCGCCGATGCCATCGATGCCTTGCTGGCCTTGCAGGCGCTGCCCATGGACGCACCGTTGCCCCGCTATGACGAGGCACTGCTGCGCCGGGAAGTGGAACTGTTCCCCCAGTGGTACGTGAAGCATGTGCTTGGCCTGGCGTTCGACGAGGCCCAGGCGGCAGCGTGGCAGCGGTCCAGCCAGTTGCTGATCGACAGCGCCCTGGCCCAGCCGCAGGTGCTGGTACACCGCGACTACATGCCGCGCAACCTGATGCAGAGCGCCCCTAACCCCGGCGTGCTGGATTTCCAGGATGCCGTTTACGGCCCGGTCACCTACGACATCACCTGCCTGTTCAAGGATGCGTTCCTCAGTTGGCCGCAAGCGAGGGTCGAAGGTTGGCTGCGCGATTACTGGCACAAGGCCAAGGCCGCAGGCGTACCGGTGCAGGGCACGTTCGAAGCCTTCCAGCGTGCCAGCGACCTGATGGGCGTACAGCGCCATCTCAAGGTGATTGGCATCTTTGCCCGCATCTGCCACCGTGACGGCAAGCCCCGTTATCTGGCCGACGTACCGCGCTTCTTCGCCTATATAGAAGAAGTGATCGGCCGGCGGCCGGAGCTTGCCGAGCTGGGCGAGCTGATTGCTGGCCTGCAAGCGGGAGCGCGTGCATGAAGGCGATGATTCTGGCAGCAGGCAAAGGCGAGCGTATGCGCCCGCTGACCCTGCACACGCCCAAGCCGCTGATACCGCTGGCGGGGCGCCCGCTGATCGAATACCACCTGATGGCCCTTGCCGCGGCAGGGGTCACCGACGTCGTGATCAACCACGCCTGGCTGGGCAAGCAGATCGAGGACCACTTGGGCGATGGCAGCCGTTACGGCTTGCGTATCGCCTATTCCCCTGAAGGCGAACCGCTGGAGACCGGAGGCGGTATCTTCAAGGCCTTGCCTTTGCTGGGAGATGCGCCGTTCCTGTTGATCAACGGTGACATCTGGACCGATTACGATTTCTCGCGCCTGCAGGCGCCGCTGCAAGGGCAGGCCCACCTGGTGCTGGTGGACAACCCCGGGCATCACGGCCAAGGCGACTTTCGCCTGGCCGGTACCCAAGTGGTCGATGGGGACGATGCGCCCGGTACGTTGACCTTCAGCGGTATTTCGGTGCTGCATCCGGCGTTGTTCGAAGGCTGCAAACCCGGCGCCTTCAAGTTGGCGCCCTTGCTGCGCCAGGCCATGGCCAGCGGCCAGGTGAGCGGTGAGCATTTTGCCGGGCACTGGGTCGACGTGGGCACCGTCGAGCGTCTGGCCGAGGCCGAGCGTCGGCTGGGCGAGCACCGCTGAGATGTGGTGGCCAGGCACGTTGATCGGGGCTGGGGCAGGGTTTGCCATCGCCAGCATTCCTGGTGCCCTGCTCGGTGCGCTGGCGGGGCAGATGATGGACCGTCACCTGCGCCTGCAAGGCTGGGACGATGTGCGCGAGCGTTTGGGCGGGCGTCCGGCGCCAAGGGACGAAGAGTTGCTGTTCGTGCTGCTGGGGCGCCTGGCCAAGAGCGATGGGCGTGTGGTCGAGCAACATATCCAGCAGGCTCGGCAGGAAATGGCCCGGCTGAACCTGGATGAAGCGGCCAGGTTGCGGGCGATCGATGCCTTCAATCGGGGCAAGGGTGGCAAGGAGCGGTTGGGCAGCTATCTGCGCCGGATCCGCCAGCAGCCCCATGGGGCGGAAGGCACCTTGCGCGCCAGCTGGCGCATGGTCTGGGCCGACGGCAAGATGGGCAACAAGGAGCGGGAGCTGCTGCTGGACTGGGGGCACAAACTGGGCATGAGCCGGCGCCAGGTGCAGGCCATGTCCCAGGAGTACGAACCTCGTCGAACGGCTGGCATGGCAGGGGTCGGCATGACCTATGCAGCCGCGATGCGCCTGCTTGGCGTGGACACCGACACCGAGGGCGCGCTTGTCAAACAGGCTTATCGGCGACTGGTCAGTCGTCACCACCCGGACAAGCTGGCCGGCGCCGGCGCCAGCGAGGCGCAGCTACGCGAAGCCACCGAGCGAACCCGCGAACTGCACCAGGCTTACGCGCTGATCCGTAAGCGCCGCGATTTCTAGCCGGGACCGAGCGCCGGCAGAGATCCTGCCCTGCCCGTACAATCAGGGCTGCATCCAGCCCCGCACGCGACGAAACAACTGTTCCTGGTCGGCGGCCTGATTGCCCGGCATGGCGATCAGGGACAACTGGCGGTATTGACTGTCTTTCTGCCGCTTGCTGGCCTGCAGGCGCTGCATGGCAGCGTTGCGATCAGCGCTGCGGGTCACGTAGTAGATGTCAGCCGTGGGCACTTTCAGGGTGGGCGTCAGGCTCTCCAGGTCATGCTCGACACGCGCCGGTGTCTGGGCGGCAACCATGACCAGCTTCTGCACCTCTGGCGGCTGCTTTTCGCTCAGGTAACGGGCTGCCCAGTAGGCGCCACTGCCATGGCCGATCAGCACGATGCTGCGGGCATTGTGTTGCTGGGCGAACGCGACGGCGGCGTCCAGGCGGGCGAAAATGCGCTCGGCATCGGCGGGGTCGGCCTGCTGGCTGGCAGCTTCGGCATCGGTCCCTTGTGCCGCTTCGGGCTCGGCAGCGGTGGCTTGCGCCACGTTGGCGTTGGCGTCGGCAGGTTCGTCCTTGGCAGGCGCCGTTTGCCCATCGGCCTGAGCAGGCGCCGTGGCAGGCTTGGCCTGCACACGCGCCAATGGGCTGTCGAGCAGCAGGTCAGGCAGGCTTACGCTCAGGCTGTGCCAGCCCACATCCGGGAATTTCTGGCGCAGGGGCCCCACGGCGTTGGGCCAGTCGGCCGTTTCGCCGGCCCCTGGCACGATGATCACCGCGCCCTGCGGGTCGCTGTCGTTGGCGGGTTTCCACAACGCCAGGAAGCTGTCGGCACCGGCTTGCAGGGTCTGCTGTTCGGCCTTGGGCACGCGGCGTTCGAGTGCCTGGGCGTCCTCCTGGCTGCGCTCGATCAGGGGCGGGCGCGAGGGCGTAGCTTCTGCTGCGGGCGGTGTCTCGGGCGGGGTAGCCGGTGCGTCGTCAGCCCGCGCCGCCACAGGAAGGAGCGAGACCAGGCAGCACATTGCCAGCGTCGTGCGATAGAGTGTGAACATGTCTCAACCCAAAGCCAGAATGATACCGGCAGCGTAATGGTATTTGCCCGTTACGGCCACGGTCGATGGCCGCCCCTGTGTGGACGAACGTGTAGATGAAGCGAGTGCATCGCCTGTTGATGATCGGTTGCCTGTGGCTGCCGCTGATGGTCATGGCAAGGCCTGAGACGTTGCCTGGCGTCACACTGGAGCCGACGCAGCAACAATGGCTCGAGACCCATCGCAGCTTGCGCGTGGGGTTGGTATTGCAAGCCCCCTATGCCCAGTTCGACCGCCGCCTGCAGCAGCTGTACGGGGCTAACGTGGAGCTGGTGAGCAGCTTGGCCAAAGTGCTGCATCTGGACCTCACGTGGCGCTATTATCCAGACCAGGCCAATCTCGAAAGGGCCTTGCAAGCAGGGGAGATCGACTTCGCGCCAGGTTTGACCCAGACGCCGGCCACCTTGCGCCTATGGTTATTCAGCGACCCCTACATGCGCGTGCCGCAGTTGATCGTGGGCCCCCGCAACGCGGCGCTGGGCGTTGAGCTGGAAAAACTGGACGCCGCCCAGCGCGTGGCCGTGCGCATGCCCGGGGTTCTGGCCAATTACCTGCGCGCCAACTACGGCAACCTGAACCTGCAGGGCGTACCGAACGACCGTGAGGCCCTGCAACTGGTGCTCGGAGGGCAGGCCAGCTACGCCGTCATGGACGAGGCCCAACTCAGTCGTCTGTCCCGTGAAAGCGAGTTCAGCGAACTGGCGGTGGTGGGGGATATCGGCCTGCCGCAGCTGCTGCGCATGGGTTCTCGGCCAGACTGGCCACTGTTGGCCGGGGTGCTGGAGCGTGGTTTGCAGGCACTGCCGGCCAAAGAACTGGAACAGCTGCATCAGCGCTGGTTGCAGCCCAGGTATCCCAGGATCAGCGAGTCGCCGGGGTTCTGGCAAAACCTGGCCTTGTTACTGGGGCTGTTGCTGATCTGCGCGTTGATCACCCTGGTATGGCAGCGCCGCCAGCAGAGCCAGCTGGAGCGCAGCCTGTTGGCCACCCGTGAGCGACTGGTAGAGCGGCATGCGCGCGATGAAGCCTCGCGCCTGAGCCAGTTCGCCATCGACCAGAGCACCGTGGGTATTCTCTGGGTCAACTGGGACAGCCATGTGCGCTATGCCAACCCGGCCGCCGAGCGCATGCTGGGTTATGGCGAAGGCGCCTTGCTGGAAAAGCCGTTGGGGGACTTCGAGCCCTCGTTGAGCATGGAACGCTGGCTGGACCTGTGGAAAGGTGCGCGTTCAGGCGACAGCGGTGTGGGGCAGTTCGAAACCCGATGCCTGCGCGCTGACGGTCGTCTGCTGCCGGTGGAGCTGTCTTTGAGTTTCCTGCGGTTTCGCGATGCGGAATACCTGGTGGTGTACCTGGCCGATGTCACCGAGCGCCATCGCGCCACGGCTGCCTTGCGCGAAAGCGAGGCACGGCTGAAGGGGATCGCTGGCAACGTACCAGGGCTGGTGTTTCGCCTGGAACGAGACCCCGCTGAGGGTGGACTTGAATTTCCCTATGTCAGCGAGGGAAGTGAAGCATTGGTGGGCTATACGCCTGGCGAGATCCAGCACCCACAGATGGGGTTGCGCAACCTGGTACATCCCGACGACCGCGCCGATTATCACCGGGTGCAAGACCTGGCGCTGGCCAATGAGCAGGACTGGGCCTGGCAGGGGCGCATCCTTACGCGTCAGGGCGAGCAGCGCTGGGCCGATATCAAGGCCAGCACCCGGCGCCTGGGCAACGGCCAGCTGGTCTGGGACGGGGTGGTCTGGGACATCACCCAGGGCAAACGCGCCGAGCGGGCCCTGGCCCGTTCCCAAGAGCAGCTGCGCGAACTCTCGGCGCACCTTGAAAGCGTGCGCGAGGAGGAAAAAGCCCGAATCGCCCGCGAGGTGCACGATGAGCTGGGCCAGATGCTGACCGTACTCAAGCTTGAAGTATCCATGTGCGAACTGGCCTTTGCCGAACTGGACCCCGGCCTCAATGAGCGGCTGACCACCATGAAGCGTCTGATCAGCCAGTTGTTTCAGCTGGTACGCGATGTCGCCACGGCACTGCGCCCGCCCATTCTGGATGCCGGGATTGCCTCGGCGATCGAGTGGCAAGCCCGACGCTTCGAGGCGCGCACCCAGATTCCTTGCCTGGTACAGGTTCCTGACCATCTGCCGGCGTTGAGCGACGCCCGGGCAACGGGCCTTTTCCGTATCCTTCAGGAAGCACTCACCAATGTGATGCGCCACGCCCAGGCGCACAGTGTGGAAATCGAGCTGGTGCGCGAGGCCGGGCAGTTGCGCATGACGGTCAGTGACGACGGGCAGGGTTTCTGCCCAGACCGGCCGCGCCCCAGCTCGTTTGGCCTGGTCGGGATGCGCGAGCGGGTATTGATGATGGGCGGCAGCATGGTGCTGCACAGTGAGCCCGGCGACGGCACGCGCTTGAGCGTAGCCATTGCCCTGGAGCAGGAGGAGCGAACGTGATTCGAGTGCTGGTGGCCGAGGACCACACCATTGTCCGGGAAGGGATCAAGCAGTTGATCGGGCTGGCCAAGGACATGCAGGTGGTAGGGGAAGCCGCAAACGGCGAGCAGTTGCTCGACAGCCTGCGGCACACCCGGTGCGACGTGGTGCTGCTGGATATTTCGATGCCGGGCGTGAGTGGACTGGAAGCGATCCCGCGCATCCGTGCCCTGCACGATGCGCCTGCGATCCTGATGCTGTCGATGCATGACGAGGCGCAGATGGCAGCCCGCGCCCTGAAGGCCGGAGCGGCCGGATACGCGACCAAGGACAGCGACCCGGCATTATTGCTGGCGGCGATACGCCGGGTAGCCGGTGGTGGGCGTTACATCGATCCGGCGCTGGCAGACCGCATGGTGTTCGAAGTGGGCCTGACCGAATCCAGGCCTTTGCACACCTTGCTGTCGGAACGGGAGTTTTCGGTGTTCGAACGCCTGGCCCAGGGCGCCAACGTCAATGACATCGCCCAGCAACTGGCGTTGTCGAGCAAGACCATCAGCACTCACAAGGCGCGCCTGATGCAGAAGCTGAAAGTGAATTCGCTGGCCGAGCTGGTCAAGTATGCGATGGAGCACAAGCTGATCTGATTGCGACATTCGCGGCCGCGCCATCGCTGCCGTGACCCGGTGCCTAGACGAAGGCTGCCAGCCTGTATCTTCCGCCGCCTGCAGCGCCGCTGCCTGCATAGGCGCGGTCTTGCGCTCAAGGGCTGGCGGTCAAGCGCCTGGAACTGTGTGGGCCTGTGTTCTGAAAGCGCCATGCTTGTAGGGCGTTCCCTACAACAAATCTTCCATCCGGACGATGGCATTCTCTCTGGGCGCCCGATTTGCGGGGGGATGCGGCTCTTCTACGCTTTGCCCCACGCAGTCATCCAACAATAAGGTGCAGGCATGAGCGAGGCGAAGTCGAACGCTGCCACCGGCGAAACGCTGGTCAGCTTCCGTGGTGTGCAGAAGAGCTACGACGGCGAGTCGCTGATCGTCAAGAACCTCAACCTCGACATCCGCAAGGGCGAGTTCCTCACCCTGCTGGGGCCTTCCGGGTCCGGCAAGACCACCAGCCTGATGATGCTCGCTGGCTTCGAGACCCCCACCGCCGGGGAAATCCAGCTGGCCGGTCGCTCCATCAACAACGTACCCCCGCACAAGCGCGATATCGGCATGGTGTTCCAGAACTACGCCTTGTTCCCGCACATGACCGTGGCCGAGAACCTCGCGTTTCCCCTGACCGTGCGCAACCTGAGCAAGACCGATATCAGCGAGCGGGTCAAACGGGTATTGAACATGGTTCAGCTCGACAGCTTCGCCAAGCGCTACCCGGGCCAATTGTCCGGTGGGCAGCAACAGCGCGTGGCCTTGGCGCGGGCGTTGGTGTTCGAGCCGCAACTGGTGTTGATGGACGAGCCACTGGGCGCGCTGGACAAGCAACTGCGTGAACACATGCAGATGGAGATCAAGCACATCCACCAGCGCCTGGGCGTGACCGTGGTGTACGTGACCCACGATCAGGGCGAAGCGCTGACCATGTCCGATCGGGTGGCGGTGTTCCACCAGGGGGAGATTCAGCAGATCGCCGATCCACGCACCCTGTATGAAGCACCCAGCAATACGTTCGTCGCCAACTTCATCGGTGAGAACAACCGGCTCAACGGCACCTTGCTCACCCATGACGGTAACCGCTGCCAGGTGCAGTTGGCGCGCGGCGAGCGGGTCGAGGCCTTGGCTGTAAACGTGGGCCGGCCAGGCGAAGCGGTCACCCTGTCGATCCGTCCGGAGCGGGTACGGCTCAACGGCCACAGCGAGCACTGCGCCAACCGCTTTTCCGGCCGCGTGGCCGAGTTCATCTACCTGGGCGACCACGTGCGCGTTCGTCTGGAGGTGTGTGGCAAGGCCGACTTCTTCGTCAAGCAGCCCATCGCCGAACTCGACCCGGCCCTGGCCGTGGGCGATGTGGTGCCACTGGGTTGGGAAGTAGAACACGCCCGTGCACTGGATCCGATCACCGAAGCCCATTGATGGTTTGCAGCACCAACCCTGAACTGTGGAGAGAATAATAAATGCGCAAGCAGTTGAAACTGACCGCCCTGGCCCTTGGGCTGTTCGCCGCTGGCCAGAGCATGGCTGCGGACCTGACCGTGGTGTCGTTCGGCGGCGCCAACAAGGCTGCCCAGGTGAAGGCGTTTTACGAGCCGTGGGAAAAGGCCGGCAAGGGCAAGATCGTCGCCGGTGAGTACAACGGTGAAATGGCCAAGGTCAAGGCCATGGTCGACACCAAGAGTGTCTCCTGGAACCTGGTCGAGGTGGAATCACCCGAACTGGCCCGAGGCTGCGACGAGGGCATGTTCGAAGAGCTCGACCCTGCGCTGTTCGGCAACGAGGCCGACTACGTGCCAGGTGCGATCCAGCCTTGTGGTGTCGGCTTCTTCGTCTGGTCGACGGTGCTGGCCTACAACGCCGACAAGCTCAAGACCGCCCCGAGCAGCTGGGCCGATTTCTGGGACACCGAGAAATTCCCAGGCAAGCGCGGCCTGCGCAAAGGCGCCAAGTACACCCTGGAATTCGCCTTGATGGCCGATGGTGTGGCGCCCAAGGACGTGTACAAGGTGCTGGGTACCAAAGAAGGCGTGGACCGCGCCTTCAAGAAGCTCGACCAGCTCAAACCGAGCATCCAGTGGTGGGAAGCCGGCGCCCAGCCGCCGCAGTACCTGGCCTCGGGCGACGTGGTCATGAGTTCGGCGTACAACGGGCGCATCGCTGCCGTGCAGAAGGAGAGCAACCTGAAGGTGGTGTGGAACGGCGGCATCTATGACTTCGACGCCTGGGCGATTCCCAAGGGCGCCAAGAACAGCGACGAGGCGAAGAAATTCATCGCCTTCAGCGTGCAGCCTGAACAGCAGAAGGTGTATTCCGAAAACATCGCCTATGGCCCGGCCAACAGCAAGGCGGTCGACCTGCTGTCCGAAGAGGTCAAGAAAGACATGCCGACCACGCCTGAGAACATCGCCAATCAGGTGCAGATCGACGTGGCCTTCTGGGCGGACAACAGCGAGCAGCTGGAGCAACGTTTCAACGCCTGGGCGGCGAAGAAGTAAACGTCCAGTGCAAGGGGCCGCGCGGCGGCCCCTCTTTCAGTGTGTATCGTGGAGTTCGCCATGGCCATTGCAGTGCCCCTCAACGAAGGCGCCGGTCCTAATCTCAAACAGCGCCTTAAACACGCCGAGCGGGTCAACCGCTGGAAGGCCCAGGCGCTGATCGCGCCCCTGGCGCTGTTTCTGCTGCTGGTGTTCCTGGTGCCGATCGCAGCCTTGTTGTACAAGAGCGTCGGTAACCCGGAAGTGGTCGCCGGCTTGCCGCGCACGGTCGATATCATCACCCAGTGGGATGGCAAGGGCCTGCCGGGCGAGGACGTCTACAAGGCGTTGAGCCAGGACTTGGCCGAATCGCGCAAGAACCAGACCCTGGGTGACCTGTCCAAGCGCTTGAACATGGAGCTGGCCGGCTACCGCAGCCTGTTGGCCAAGACCGCACGGGCGCTGCCCTTCAAGGCCGAGCCTGTCTCCTACAAGGACGGCTTGCAGGCGCTGGACGAGCGCTGGGGCGACCCCGCCTATTGGCAGGCGATTCGCCGCAATACCAGTACCCTTACACCTTTCTACCTGTTGGCGTCGCTGGACCACCGTATCGACGACCTGGGCGAACTGGCCAAGGCCACGCCGGACCAGGCCATCTACCTGGATATTTTCACCCGCACCCTGTGGATGGGCGTGGTGATCACCGCCATCTGCCTGGTGCTGGCCTATCCGCTGGCTTACCTGCTGGCCAACCTGCCGACACGCCAGAGCAACCTGTTGATGATCCTGGTCCTGCTGCCGTTCTGGACCTCGATCCTGGTAAGGGTGGCCGCGTGGATCGTGCTGCTGCAGTCCGGCGGGTTGATCAACAGCGCGCTGATGGCCATGGGCATCATCGATCAGCCGCTGGAGCTGGTCTTCAACCGCACCGGCGTGTACATCTCGATGGTGCACATCCTGCTGCCCTTCATGATCCTGCCGTTGTACAGCGTGATGAAAGGTATTTCCCCGAGCTACATGCGCGCTGCCATTTCCCTGGGCTGCCATCCGTTCGCCAGCTTCTGGCGAGTGTACTTCCCGCAGACCTATGCCGGGGTAGGTGCCGGGTGCTTGCTGGTATTCATTCTGGCCATCGGCTACTACATCACGCCTGCGTTGCTGGGCAGCCCGAACGACCAGATGGTCAGTTATTTCGTGGCGTTCTACACCAACACCAGCATCAACTGGGGCATGGCCACCGCGCTGGGCGGTCTGCTGCTGCTGGCCACCGTGCTGCTGTACCTGATCTATAGCTGGCTGGTCGGCGCCAGCCGCCTGCGCCTGAGCTGAGGAGCCTTGTCATGCTGAGCCCTTACATGTCGCCCATCGAGCGGGTCTGGTTCTACAGCCTGCGTATTCTCTGTGGCCTGATATTGCTGTTTCTGATCCTGCCGGTGCTGGTGATCGTGCCCCTGTCGTTCAACAGCGGTAGCTTCCTGGTCTACCCGCTGCAAGGCTTCTCGCTGCAGTGGTACCAGGACTTCTTCGGCTCGGCCGAATGGATGCGGGCCTTGAAGAACAGCATCATCGTCGCCCCGGCGGCGACCGTGCTGGCCATGGTCTTCGGAACGCTGGCGGCCATCGGGCTGACCCGCGGTGATTTCCCCGGCAAGTCCCTGGTAATGGCTTTGGTGATATCACCGATGGTGGTGCCGGTGGTGATCATCGGCGTGGCCAGCTACCTGTTCTTCGCGCCCCTGGGCCTTGGCAACAGCTTTACCTCGCTGATTCTGGTGCACGCGGTGTTGGGTGTGCCGTTCGTGATCATCACCGTGTCGGCGACGCTGCAAGGCTTCAACTACAACCTGGTGCGCGCGGCTGCCAGCCTGGGTGCTTCGCCGCTGCTGGCGTTCCGCAAGGTGACTTTGCCGTTGATCGCGCCCGGCGTGATTTCCGGGGCGTTGTTTGCCTTCGCCACATCCTTCGACGAGGTGGTGGTGACCTTGTTTCTGGCCGGACCAGAGCAGGCGACCCTGCCACGGCAGATGTTCAGTGGCATTCGCGAGAACCTGAGCCCGACCATTGCGGCTGCGGCGACCCTGCTGATCGGTTTTTCGGTGGTGCTGCTGCTGACCCTGGAATGGCTACGGGGGCGCAGCGAGAAACTGCGCACCCAGCAGCCGGCCTGACAGCGCTGTCTGTGCTGGCTTGTCAGCCCGTGTGGCGACAGACAAGCCAGCGCTTGTTGCAGCCGCTGCTCGACATGCGTTGATACCAATCAGCCTTCACCGCTTTGCCTGAGTTACAATGCGCGCCACCGTGATTCTGCCCAACAGGTGCGCCATGCAGCCCTACGCTATTGCCCCCTCCATTCTTTCCGCCGACTTCGCCCGCCTGGGCCAGGAGGTCGACAATGTCCTGGCCGCAGGCGCCGATATCGTCCACTTCGACGTGATGGACAACCACTACGTCCCCAACCTGACCATCGGCCCCATGGTCTGCAGCGCGCTGCGCAAGTACGGCGTGACCGCGCCGATCGACGTGCACCTGATGGTCAGCCCCGTGGACCGCATCATCGGCGACTTCATCGAGGCCGGCGCTACCTACATCACCTTCCACCCGGAAGCGACCCAGCACATCGACCGTTCGTTGCAACTGATCAAGGACGGCGGCTGCAAGGCCGGCCTGGTGTTCAACCCGGCCACCAGCCTGGACGTCCTGAAATACGTGATGGACAAGGTCGACATGGTGCTGCTGATGAGCGTCAACCCAGGCTTCGGTGGCCAGAAATTCATTCCGGGCACGCTCGACAAGCTGCGTGAGGCGCGCGCGCTGATCGACGCCAGTGGCCGCGACATTCGTCTGGAAATCGACGGTGGTGTGAACGTGAAGAACATCCGTGAGATCGCCGCCGCCGGTGCCGATACCTTCGTGGCCGGGTCGGCGATCTTCAACGCCCCCGACTACCAGCAGGTCATCGCCCAGATGCGCAGCGAACTGGCACAGGCGCGCCCATGAGCGGCTTCGAGCAGCTGTTCCCAGGAGCGCTGCCCAGGCTGGTGATGTTCGACCTGGATGGCACCTTGGTCGACTCCGTCCCGGACCTGGCCGCAGCGGTGGACCGCATGCTGCTCGAACTCGGCCGACCCGCCGCTGGCCTCGATGCCGTGCGCCAGTGGGTGGGCAATGGCGCGCAGGTGCTGGTACGCCGTGCTCTGGCGGGTGATATCGATCACGCCGGGGTGGACGATGCCCTGGCCGAACAGGCCTTGGCGCTGTTCATGGACGCCTACGCCGAAAGTCACGACCTGACAGTCGTGTACCCAGGCGTGCAGGACACCTTGCGCTGGCTGCGCAAGCGCGGTGTGGAAATGGCCTTGATCACCAACAAGCCGGAGCGCTTCGTGGGGCCTTTGCTGGACCAGATGAAGCTGGGCAGCTATTTCCGCTGGATCATCGGCGGAGACACCCTGGCTCAGAAGAAGCCGGATCCAGCGGCGTTGCTGTTCGTGATGCAGATGGCCGGCGTGACCCCGCAGCAAGCGTTGTTCATCGGCGATTCGCGCAGCGACGTGTTGGCAGCCAAGGCAGCTGGCGTGCAATGCGTCGGGCTGACCTATGGCTACAACCACGGGCGGCCCATCGAAGAGGAATCGCCCAGCCTTGTGATCGATGACCTGCGGGCTTTGTTGCCCGGTTGCGTAGACCCTGCCACTGGGATAACGTTGGCGGACCTTCAAGCCTCAGACCAAAAAGGGTCCAACGTGGCGGTTACCGGCAAATTCTGGATGAAAGTCATCAAGGCCCTGGCCCGATGGCGTTGGCGCGCCTGACGCCTGCCTGCCGGCGTGTGCCGGCCCATCCGTTTGCCCGAACCAATGCTGTTTGCCACGAGGCTACTCATGATCCGCGAAGAATTCCTGCGCCTGGCCGCTGCCGGCTATAACCGCATCCCCCTGGCCTGCGAAACCCTGGCCGACTTCGATACGCCCCTGTCGATCTACCTGAAACTGGCTGACCAGCCCAATTCCTACCTGCTCGAATCGGTGCAGGGCGGCGAGAAATGGGGGCGGTACTCGATGATTGGTCTGCCGTCGCGGACCGTGCTGCGTGTGCATGGCTACCACGTGTCCATCCTGCAGGACGGCGTCGAGGTCGAAAGCCATGACGTCGAGGACCCCCTGGCGTTCGTCGAAACCTTCAAGCAGCGCTACAACGTGGCCGACGTTCCGGGCCTGCCGCGCTTCAACGGTGGACTGGTCGGCTATTTCGGGTATGACTGCGTGCGTTACGTTGAAAAACGTTTGGGCGCGAGCCCCAACCCAGACCCTCTCGGGGTGCCGGACATCCTGCTGATGGTCTCCGATGCCGTGGTGGTGTTCGACAACCTCGCTGGCAAGATGCACGCCATCGTGCTGGTTGACCCTGCCCAGGAACAGGCTTATGAGCAAGGCCAGGCGCGCCTGCAAAGCCTGCTCGAAACGCTGCGCCAACCCATCACGCCACGCCGCGGGCTGGACCTGAGCGGGCCTCAGGCAGCCGAGCCTGCATTCCGGTCGAGCTACACGCGTGACGATTATGAGCATGCCGTCGGTCGTATCAAGGAATACATCCTGGCCGGTGACTGCATGCAGGTGGTGCCGTCGCAGCGCATGTCCATCGACTTCAAGGCAGCACCCATCGACCTCTACCGCGCCTTGCGTTGCTTCAACCCGACGCCGTACATGTATTTCTTCAACTTTGGGGACTTTCATGTCGTCGGCAGCTCGCCCGAAGTGCTGGTGCGGGTCGAGGACAACCTGGTCACGGTGCGACCCATCGCCGGTACACGGCCACGCGGTGCGACGGAGGAGGCCGATCGCGCGCTGGAAGACGATTTGCTGTCGGACGACAAGGAAATTGCAGAGCACCTGATGCTGATCGACCTGGGGCGCAACGACGTCGGCCGGGTATCGTCCACAGGCAGTGTGCGCCTGACCGAGAAAATGGTGATCGAGCGTTATTCCAATGTCATGCACATCGTTTCCAATGTCACCGGCCAGTTGCGCGAAGGGTTGACGGCGATGGATGCACTGCGGGCCATCCTGCCTGCCGGTACGCTGTCCGGGGCGCCCAAGATCCGTGCGATGGAGATCATCGATGAGCTCGAACCGGTCAAGCGCGGGGTTTATGGCGGCGCAGTGGGATACTTCGCCTGGAACGGCAACATGGATACGGCGATCGCCATCCGTACGGCCGTGATCAAGGATGGAGAGCTGCACGTACAGGCCGGCGGTGGCATCGTTGCCGATTCTGTGCCAGCGCTGGAGTGGGAAGAAACCATCAACAAGCGTCGGGCCATGTTCCGTGCGGTGGCGTTGGCCGAACAGACCACTGCTCGGTAGGTGGCGGTTGCTTGAGGGGTGACGCAGTCCGAGCCCCTGTATGAGCGTAATGCTGTTCACTTAAGATCGTTGGGGCCGTTTCACGGCCCATCGCGGCACGAGGCCGCTCCTACACTGACCTGTAGGAGCGGTCTTGTGCCGCGATGGGCCGCGAAGCGGCCCCGTTGATTTCAGGCTGGCCCTTTGCTAGAAATCCACGCTAACGGCAAGGCTCAAACCTTGTTGCTTGAGCTCATCGCTCTTGCGCCAGTTGTAGCCGGCACGCACATTCACCCCTGCCACCACTTCATGCCTGACCCCAAGGCTCGCTCGGGTCAAGTTGCTATGGGGGGTATAGCCGTCGAGTGTGAAATCATTGGCTGGCAAAGCGGTGAAGTTCAGGCGTACGTCCTGCTGGTCATGCTCGAACTCGTGCTCCTGAGCCACCTCGGCAAATACTCGGATAGCAGGCAATACCTGCACGCTACCCAGCAGGCCCAGGCCCAGCCGTCGTGACGTGCGCTCCTGGTCATCGAACCCCAGCGCCGTCGCGCGACCGCTCCTTTCGTCATAGCCATCGACCTTGACCCTGGCATAGTCAGCGCTCAGGAATGGCGCCAGCTGCCAGCGGGCACTTTCCGGCGCCAGGTTATAGCCCAGTCGGCCAGACACGGCCCATGTTTCGCCCTGGGTATCGCCTTTTTCACTGCGCTCGCTCACCCCCAGCGCGAAGGTGCGTTTCAGATCGTCATAATCCAGGTGCCCGACGGTCAATGCCGCATCTGCCCACCAGCCGTGCTGGCGGTACTGCGCAAAGACACTGGCCAGGTAGCTGTCGAGTGTGTAGTCCGAATCATGGCTGCCCACTTCCAGCTTCTGCCGGTACACGCCGCCAGCCAGCCCCAGCCGCCAGGCATCGTCGACCCGGTAGCTACCGCCGACAGTCAGGTTGTAACCGTGGCCGTCACCGTTGGCGGCGCTGCGTTGCCCGCCGAAGTCCAGGTCTTGCGCACCAGCGGCGATGAAAGGCTGCCACTGACCGACCGCTTGCCAAGGGGCCTGCCATTGGTTGCGCAGTTCATCCTGATGAGCGCTGACGCTGGCGTGGGCCATTTCGGGAAGCAGGGTAAGCTCCCAAGGGGCGGCCAGAACGGAGTAGGCGTAATCGGCGATCAGTTGCTGGCCAGCAATGGTCGGGTGCACGGCGTCGTTGAACAATAGCTTCGTGGGGTCTGGCGTGATGCCGTTGACGCCATACACGGGGTTGCCGACGCAGCTTTCGCCGCTATAGCACGTACCGACCAGGTTCTGGTCGCTGGCCAGTCCGAACTGAGCGGGGTGGGCCAGGGCCTCGCTCAGCAACAGTGGGACATTCAGGGGGATGACCTGAGCGTCGATTTGCCTGAGTTGGCTGACCAGTGCCTGGTTAAAGGCACCGGACAGCAACGACAGGGGATTTTGCTGCGCCGTACCGCTGAAGTTGGGCGTCTGGCCAAGATCAGGCAACAGCCAAACCATGATGTAGCGGGCACCACCCTGTTGCAGGGCCTGAGCACTGGCGGCCAGGCGTGCACCGGCAGCCACGGCGTCGGCTGGGCTGTTGACCAAACCCTGCAGGAAGTCGTTGCCGCCGCCTGTCACGTAATAAAGTGCATTGGGATCGGCGCGAAGGCCCGTGGCCAGGTAGCCAGGCTTTTCCCGAAGCACCAGGCCCGCGCCTAGGCGCCCCGGTGGGATGACCGTGCTGGAGGTGGTGGTGATGGAGTCCAGGATCTGCTTGGTGGTATAGCCGCCAACCGCCCAGTTGTTGCCATCGGGCAGGCCCAGCGCCGCATTGACCGGCGATGTGGAAGGCCCAAGCGCATCGGCGCCCAGGCCCAGGCGAGCGCCCAGGATCATCGGCGACACAGGTGCATAGCTGCCATCGGCATTGCGGTTGGTGAAGCGAAGGCCTGCGAACTGGCCGGCGTCGCTCAGGCTATCACCGAATACGATCGATGAAGCGTACGGGTCAGCAGATGCAAATGCCTGGCCGCAGGCCAATGCCAGTGAGGCGGCGGTGAGGCGCAATAACGGTACGTTGAGCATCGAGAAACATCCTTTTCTTTGTTTTTATCAGGACAACTCCATCGACCTTAGCAAAACGCCGCGCAACGCACCTGATGCCATCCGTTTCCCAGTGTTTACGGGCATATTGCGCCCGCCGCCCCGGTAGGCTACTGTGCCGAGACGTATGAGCGAGACCTACCCTGTGTTGATCGTCAGCAAACTCTTGATGCGCGTTATCAAGGCCCACGCCCGTTGGCGTTGGCGCGCCTGACTTTATCCTCTGCCGGTCCGTCCGGCCCGCCCTTGTTTGCCTTCCTGTCTCAACGTCTTTAGCGGCAAAGTTGCGCCTGCGACAGGTACAGGAAGGCTCGAATCATGAAGTCAGTAGGTTCAAGAGGTTTCATCCGATGTTACTGATGATCGACAATTACGACTCATTCACTTACAACGTCGTCCAGTACCTGGGCGAGTTAGGGGCTGATGTGCGGGTCATTCGCAATGACGAAATGACCATTGCCCAGATCGAAGCCCTCGCGCCGGAGCGCATCGTCGTTTCGCCTGGGCCCTGTACACCGAGCGAAGCCGGTGTGTCTATCGAAGCCATTCTTCATTTCGCCGGTAAACTGCCGATTCTGGGCGTGTGCCTGGGCCATCAGTCCATCGGCCAGGCGTTCGGTGGCGATGTCGTGCGTGCACGCCAGGTGATGCACGGTAAGACGAGCCCCGTCCACCATCGCGACCTTGGCGTATTCAGCGGCCTGAATAATCCGGTGACCGTGACCCGCTACCATTCGCTGGTGATCAAGCGCCAGACGCTGCCGGAGTGCCTGGAAGTGACGGCCTGGACCGCACATGAAGATGGCTCGGTCGACGAGATCATGGGTGTACGGCACAAGACGTTGAATATCGAGGGCGTGCAATTTCACCCCGAGTCGATACTCACCGAGCAGGGCCATGAACTGTTCGCCAATTTCCTCCAGCAGACTGGCGGCCACCGCTAAGGAACGAATATGGATATCAAGAGCGCGCTGGGTCGCATCGTCGGCCATCTGGACCTTTCCACCGATGAAATGCGCGGCGTGATGCGCCAGATCATGACCGGCCAATGCAGTGAAGCGCAGATTGGCGCATTTCTGATGGGCATGCGCATGAAAAGTGAAAGCATCGACGAAATCGTTGGCGCGGTGTCGGTCATGCGGGAGTTGGCTGATAAGGTCGAGCTGAACACCCTTGATGGGGTGGTCGACATCGTGGGTACCGGGGGCGATGGTGCCAATATCTTCAACGTGTCTACCGCATCCGCTTTTGTACTGGCCGCTGCCGGCTGTACCGTCGCCAAACATGGGAACCGGGCGGTGTCCGGCAAAAGTGGCAGCGCAGACCTGCTCGAAGCGGCTGGCATCTACCTGAACCTGACGCCCGTTCAGGTGGCCCGCTGCATCGACAGCCTGGGTATCGGCTTCATGTTCGCCCAGAGCCACCACAGCGCCATGAAACATGCCGCTGGGCCGCGTCGCGATCTAGGGCTCAGGACCTTGTTCAACATGCTTGGCCCGCTTACGAATCCGGCCGGTGTGAAGCATCAGGTGGTTGGGGTGTTCACCCAGGCGCTCTGCCGTCCTCTGGCCGAGGTGCTGCACCGCCTGGGCAGCAAGCATGTGCTGGTGGTGCATTCCAAGGATGGGCTGGACGAATTCAGCCTGGCAGCGCCCACCTTCGTGGCTGAATTGAAAAATGGCGAGATTGCCGAGTACTGGGTTGAACCGGAAGACTTGGGCATGAAGAGCCAGAGCCTTCATGGCCTGGCGGTCGAGGACCCGCAAGCGTCCCTGGCGCTGATTCGTGATGCGCTGGGTCGACGCAAGACCGAGAACGGCCAGAAGGCCGCCGAGATGATCGTGCTCAATGCCGGTGCAGCCCTATATGCCGCAGATCACGCCATGAGCCTGAAGGCCGGCGTTGAACTTGCCCACGACGTGCTGCACACCGGGTTGGCCTGGGAGAAACTGCAGGAGCTGGGTGCGTTTACGGCCGTATTCAAGGTGGAGAATGAAGCATGAGCGTGCCAACGGTGCTGGAAAAGATCATCGCCCGCAAGTTCGAGGAAGTGGCCGAGCGCAGTGCTCGCGTAAGCCTTGCCGAACTTGAGCAGTTGGCCAAGGCGGCCGACGCGCCCCGTGGTTTCGCCAACGCCATGCTGCGTCAGGCCGAGCGCAAGCAGCCAGCGGTGATCGCTGAAATCAAGAAGGCCTCCCCTAGCAAAGGTGTGATCCGGGAGCATTTCGTCCCTGCAGACATTGCCGTGAGCTACGAGAAAGGCGGCGCAACTTGCCTGTCGGTGTTAACGGATGTCGATTATTTTCAGGGGGCGGACGACTACCTCAAAGAGGCGCGAGCAGCCGTGTCGCTGCCGGTGATCCGCAAGGACTTCATGGTCGACCCTTATCAAATCGTCGAGGCCCGTGCTCTGGGCGCAGATTGCGTGCTGCTGATCGTGTCGGCGCTCGACGATGTGAAAATGGCCGAGCTGGCGGCCACGGCCAAGTCGGTCGGGCTCGATGTGCTGGTGGAGGTGCACGATGGTGCTGAGCTTGAGCGCGCACTCAAGACGCTGGACACGCCATTGGTGGGGGTCAACAACCGTAACCTTCATACCTTCGAAGTGAACCTGGAGGCCACGCTGGACCTGCTGCCACGTATCCCCGCGGATCGGCTCGCCATTACCGAGAGCGGCATCCTCAATCAGGCCGATGTGCAGCTGATGAAGATCAACCGCGTCTATTCATTCCTGGTGGGTGAGGCATTCATGCGGGCTGAGAACCCGGGGCTCGAGCTCCAGCGCTTGTTCTTCCCTGATCAAGTGAAAAAGACCATTCAGCAACTGGACTGAATGAACCAAGCCGGCCATGTCGCCGGCTTTTTCATGGTTGCCATCTGGCTCAGGGGCGCTTTCGCCCTGATGCCTGTCGTGCAGAGGCTGTGACGCTAACGGTAGTGGCCACAGGCTGCGTAACTCAATCGAAGGTGAATCAATGACTGACCAGCCCCTGGCCCTTACCGTCGAGCAAGGGCTGCTTGCCGAACAGGACCTGCTGGCCGCCGTTTGCCGGGGCGAGCGCGATAACGGTGTGTTGTTCTGGCGCCCCGCTGACCAGGCGCTGGTGATGCCTCGCAGGATGAGCCGGCTGGAGCACTTTGAAGCGGCGAGTGCGCAATTGGCTGGCGCTGGCTGGCCAGTGCTGCTGCGCGAAACCGGCGGCGAACCTGTACCGCAGTCCCATTCGACGGTAAATATCGCCCTGGTCTATGCGGCCCCGCGCAGTGAGGGCGATCAAGGGCGTATCGAAAAAGCCTACCAGCGCTTGTGCCTGCCACTGTGCGAGGTGTTGCAGGAGTGGGGAGGTGTCGCCTCGGTGGGCGAGATCGAGGGTGCATTCTGCGATGGCCGGTACAACGTCAACCTTAATGGCCGCAAGTTGGTGGGGACCGCCCAGCGCTGGCGCCAGGCCGCCGCAGGCAAAGGCCCGGTGGTGCTGGTGCATGGGGCATTGCTGCTGGATAACGACCGGGAGGCAATGGTAGCTGTCGTCAACCACTTCAATATGTGCTGTAACCTTGAACAGCGATGCCGCGCCGATGCACACATCGCCTTGCATGAGGTAGCACCGGCGGCACCGTGGTTCGCACGGCTATCCCAAGCGTACGCGCAGGTGCTGGCTGAGGTGCCCGTCAGCTAGCGCGTGCCATGTACCACCATGGTCTTGCCCTTGACCTGGACCAGGCTGCGTTCTTCCAGGTCCTTCAGGACGCGGCCGACCATCTCCCGTGAACAACCGACGATTCGCCCGATTTCCTGACGGGTGATCTTGATCTGCATGCCGTCTGGATGGGTCATGGCGTCGGGCTGCTTGCACAAGTCGAGCAAGCACCGCGCAACTCGGCCGGTGACATCGAAGAAGGCCAGGTCCCCAACCTTGCGGGTAGTGTCGCGCAGGCGCTGGGCCATCTGGCTACTGACGGCGTAGAGCATGTCCGGCTCGTGTCGTACCAATTCGCGGAACTTGTCGTAGCTGATTTCGGCCACTTCGCACTCAGTCTTGGCCCGAACCCAGGCGCTACGATGCTGCTGCGCCTCAACCGGTTCGAACAGCCCTAGCTCACCGAAGAAGTCACCGCTGTTGAGGTAGGCGATGATCATTTCATGGCCATTTTCATCTTCGATGAGGATGGTGACCGACCCCTTGATGATGAACGACAACGTCTGCGCGCGTTCACCTGCACTGATGATGTTGCTCTTGGCGCTGTAGCGCCGGCGTTGGCAGTGCACCAGCAGTTTGTCGATGTTCTTGATCTTTGGGGGTAGGGCAGAGGCTGCCATCGCGAAATCCTGTTCTGTGCAGTCCATGGGCGTCCATGGCTGTTGGCTGGAAAAACGCCATTCGATTGGCGCCAGCTTATCAGACACTACAAAATGTTTCGGCATTAAAGCGCCTCCTTACATACTTTTCCCACAGCGGCACAACGACTAAGCTGACACCCTTTTTGCGAATTCAGGAGTTCGGGTGATGAAGGCACGTATCCAGTGGGCCGGTGAGGCAATGTTCCTTGGCGAGTCCGGCAGCGGCCACGTCGTGGTGATGGATGGCCCACCCGAGGCCGGCGGCCGCAACCTGGGCGTCAGGCCGATGGAAATGCTGTTGCTGGGCCTGGGCGGTTGCAGCAGTTTCGATGTGGTCAGCATCCTGAAAAAGTCGCGCCAGGCGGTGGAGAGCTGCGAAGCGTTTCTCGAGGCCGAGCGGGCAGGCGAGGATCCAAAGGTATTTACCAAGATCCACATGAATTTCGTGGTTAAGGGCCGCGGATTGAAAGAGGCCCAGGTCAAGCGTGCCGTCGAGCTTTCGGCCGAAAAATACTGCTCGGCGTCGATCATGCTTGAGCGTGCCGGGGTTGAAATCACCCATGGCTACGAGATCGTGGAACTGGGTTGAGCAACGGGTGCGAGCTGCGCGGCGCGTGCCGGCGGCGCTTAATGGCGCAGTGCTGGCAGTGTCGCGTATAGCCAGCCTGGTAGTGCGCTTCTGACCGACTGGCTCAACGCCTCCCGGTGTTTTTGGTAAAGCAGGCCCAGCCCTATGACGCCCAGGCCGATCAAGCTGACCAACACCGGGAACAGCAGGGATTGGGCAAATACGTCATACGCCAGGTACCCCAGGTAGGCGGTAACGCCAAGTGCCCCGAACACCATGAAGACGGACCGGCGCAGCAACACTGCCACCCCCATGAGCACAAGGTTTATCAGGCAGTAGGTGGCTTTCCCCCATTCACTGCCGCTGTCGAGCATCGTCAACCCACCCCAGAAGGCTGCAAGGCCGGCCAGATAGCCCCAGTGGGCATAGTCTTGCCGCGTCCTGCCATCGACTACCAGAAACACCAGCAAGGTCGCCAACCCGAACCACAGAGATACCACTCGGCGTTGTTCCCAACTAAATGGCGCGCCGAATACCCACTCGGTAAGGTCCATCGACATGAACCACAGGGCAACGGCAATGGGCATGACGATAAATGGGTAGGGGACAAGGCGGAGCATCGCCACACCTGCAACAACGGTGGCGGCCTCCATGGCCAGCCAACCGCCCTGTACATGGGTGTAGTACTGGTGGTAATCGGCTCGCACGTCATCGAGCGGCCACCAACCGAGCAACCGCTCCAGCGCGAAGACCGCCAGTGGCACGATACTGACCGCGGCTGCGGCCAGTACGCCGGCCGCAATGGGTTGCTTGCGCTTTTGAAGAATGAGTGCGACCAGGGTCAGCAACCCGATGTAGGCACTGGCCACGGCCAGCAACGCGGTGTCGCCGATGCGTAGCCATGCCTCGTTGAGCAGCCAGCCCATGGCCCCCATGACCAGCAGCGCGCCGAAGTAGAACGCGCTGTGGGCCAGTTGAAGGCTGCCCGTCGCCTCTTGACGCTGGTTGAGAAAGGCTTGCAAGGCCTGGTCCTGGCCTGGCTGGAGAATCCCCGCCTCGACCGCTCGCGCCAGATCCTTGGCATCGAAACGTGTTGTCATGGCGAGCCTTCAGATGCGATAGGTGCTCTTGGTCATGACCTTGGCCAGCAGGCTCATGCCAAAACGCACAGGCGCAGGGAAGCGGTAGCCACCGGCTTGCAGTGCCGTATCGGCGTGCTGTTCTTCGTCGACGCGCATCTGCTCGAGGATGGCTCGGGATTTTTCATCTTCAGTAGGGATCTGTACCAGGTGCTCGTCCAGGTGCTTGCAGACTTGGTGCTCCGTCGCTGCCACGAAGCCCAGGCTCACCTTGTCGCTCACCAGCCCGGCAAAAGCGCCGATGCCGAATGACATACCGTAGAACAGCGGGTTCAGGACGCTGGGGTGGCTGTTGAGTTGACGGATGCGTTGTTCGCACCAGGCCAGATGATCGATTTCCTCATCCGCAGCGCGCTCCATGGCCTTGCGCACTGACGGCAGTTTGGCCGTCAAGGCCTGGCCTTGATAAAGCGCCTGGGCGCAGACTTCACCGGTGTGGTTTATGCGCATCAGCCCTGCCACGTGACGTGCCTGCCGATCTTCGAGTTCGACGGCGGGCTTGACGATGGCCGGGGACGGACGAGAGGGTTGGCCGCTGAACGGCAGCAAGGTGCGCATGGCAGTGTCGGCCTGCAGCAACAAGCGGTCGAGCGGGGAATAGTGACGTTCGGTAGCCATCGGGCACCTCCGCAAGAATGTGCCCGACAGTCTAACCCAATCGCGCTCGAGTCGCTTGCGGTGGATCAGCCCGGTGGCCAGTTCATCTGGCGTTGGCCGAGCACGTGCATGTGAATGTGGTAGACCGTCTGCCCACCTTGTTCATTGCAGTTCATGACCACGCGAAAGCCTTCCTCGCAGCCCAGTTCCTTGGCCAGACGCTGGGCCGTGAACAGAATGTGCCCAGCCAGGCCCTTGTCTTCTTCGGTCAGGTCGTTGAGGGTGCGGATGTGCTTTTTCGGAATGACCAGAAAATGCACCGGGGCCTGGGGGGCGATGTCGTGAAATGCCAGAACCTGGTCATCTTCGTAGATGATCTTCGCCGGGATCTCCCGGCTAATGATCTTGAGGAATAAATCGTCCACAGCACTTGCTCCATGGTGAGGGTCCGGGCCGAGTGTACTCAGGCCGAAGCCGCTCGCCCAGCGACTATTCCATACCGACTGGACAATAACGCCGGTGAATCACACCTGCCAGCTTGCGCACCAACCCGTTCGGCAGCAGGCGCGGGGCGAACGCCAGCCAGCGATTGCGTCGCCCCGGCAGAATCAAGGCGCGGTTGCGGGCGAGCGCGCGAACGGTGTACAGCGCCACTTCCTCGGGGCTGAGGCAGCGGCTTTTGCCTTCGAGCCGGGCGATGTGGCGCCGTGGAGAACGCACCGGCCCCGGGCACAGCACGCAGACCTTGATGCCTGTGGGTTTGAGCTCTTCGCGCAGGGCCTGGGAAAAATTCATCACGTATGCCTTGCTGGCGGCATAGGTGGCCATCCATGGCCCGGGGGCCACGCCGGCCAGCCCGGCAACGTTGAGGATCTGGCCGCCGCCCTGTACCGCCATCAGATTGCCGATGGCATGACACAAGCGGCTCAGTGCCAGCACGTTGACTTCGAGCAGGTCCTGTTCGTCGGCCCATTCATGGGCCAGGAATGGGCCGTAGGTGCGCTGACCGGCGCAGTTGACCAGCAAATCGATGCGCCGCTCGCCTTCTTCCAGCTCGAGGACGAACCCTGACAGCCTAAGCGGTTGGCTCAGATCGCACGCACGCAACAGCACTTCGACGCCGAAACGCTGGGCAAGCTCGATGGCGACCGGCTCCAGGGTTTCACGGTGGCGTGCGACCAGGATCAGGTTGCGCCCGCGCCGTGCCAGGGCCTCCGCCAGGGCCAGGCCCAAGCCGGTGGAAGCGCCGGTGATCATGGCGTAACGGGTCATGCAGGGCTCCTGGGGCCGAAGAGGGCATCTAGTGTACAGCTTGGCGGTGGCGGATGCTGCGTTTTGCTGGGCCGCCCAAGCCTGGGAGTGCGCCGCTGCGTGGGCTGTCAGTGGCGCTTACGACGATCGGCGAGTAGCTTTGCACCGTCCTGGCAGCCCCAGTGCTGGGCACCATTCTCAGAACGGTTTGACCACCACCAGGATAACGACCGCCAGCAGGATCAGAACAGGTACCTCGTTGAACCAGCGATAGTAGACATGGCTGCGGGTGTTGGTGCCGGCGGCGAAGCGTTTGCGCTGGGCCCCGCACACATGGTGGTAGCCGGTCAGCAGAAGCACCAGTGTCAGCTTGGCGTGCAGCCAGCCCTGGCTCAGCCACCCCGGTGTGAGGTAGAGCATCCAGGCGCCGAACACATACGTGGCGATCATCGCCGGGTTCATGATGCCTCGGTACAGCTTGCGTTCCATGGTCACGAACCGGTCCTGGCTGATGCTGTCCTGGCTCTGGGCATGGTAGACGAACAGCCGTGGCAAGTAGAACAGGCCGGCGAACCAGCATACGACGCTGACGATGTGCAGCGCTTTGATCCATAGGTAGAGCATCGGGGCATTCCTTCAGGTATTCACGGTCGTCAGATAGTAGTGCCCAGGCGCCCTCAGGGACACCTGAAGTGTTGTGACAGACGCATCACGCCCCTATCATCGTGCGTTTTCCAGACGGCTCGTTGATAAGGGGCAAGCGTTATGATCAAGGTCGGTATCGTCGGCGGCACGGGTTACACCGGCGTCGAACTGTTGCGTCTGCTGGCTCAGCACCCACAGGCCGAGGTAGCGGTCATCACCTCGCGCTCGGAAGCCGGTGTGGCGGTGGCCGACATGTATCCGAACCTGCGCGGCCATTACGACGGCCTTGCATTCAGCGTGCCTGACAGCAAGACCCTGGGCGCGTGTGATGTGGTGTTTTTTGCCACCCCCCATGGTGTCGCTCATGCCCTGGCGGGCGAACTCCTGGCGGCGGGCACCAAGGTCATCGACCTGTCGGCCGACTTCCGCCTGCAGGACGCAGTGGAGTGGGCCAAGTGGTACGGCCAGCCTCACGGCGCGCCTGATCTGCTCGACGATGCCGTGTACGGTTTGCCCGAGGTCAACCGCGACAAGATCCGCCAGGCGCGCCTGATCGCGGTTCCGGGCTGCTACCCAACCGCCACTCAACTGGGTTTCCTGCCGTTGCTCGAAGCTGGCTTGGCCGACGCATCGCGCTTGATCGCCGACTGCAAGTCCGGTGTCAGCGGTGCCGGACGGGGTGCGGCTGTCGGGTCGCTGTTCTGTGAGGCCGGTGAGAGCATGAAAGCCTACGCGGTCAAGGGGCATCGTCACCTTCCGGAAATCAGCCAGGGCCTGCGTCTAGCTGCGGGCAAGGACATTGGTCTGACCTTCGTCCCTCACCTGACGCCGATGATCCGCGGCATCCATGCCACCTTGTATGCGACTGTCGCCGACACATCGGTCGACCTCCAGACGCTTTACGAGAAGCGCTACGCCAACGAACCCTTCGTGGACGTGATGCCCGCCGGTAGCCACCCCGAAACCCGCAGCGTGCGCGGCGCCAACGTCTGCCGCATTGCTGTTCATCGTCCACAAGGGAGTGATCTGGTCGTGGTGTTGTCGGTCATCGACAACCTGGTCAAAGGCGCTTCCGGGCAGGCCGTGCAGAACATGAACATCGTGTTCGGGCTTGATGAGCGCATGGGGCTGAGCCATGCCGGCCTGTTACCGTAAGCTGACGAGGGCTTACGGCGAGCTGTGCTGATCGCGACCTGCCCGTCGCCTATTGTTGACCGATTTTCTCGGGAAAGCGGATAATGGCCGTCATCGAGTTTTATGACGGCCGTCGGCCGGGAGAATCAACATGAGCGTCGAAACCTTCACCCCTACGGTTTTGGAATTTACCCACGGTGCTGCGCTGAAGGTGAAGAACCTGGTTTCCGAAGAGGGCAATGACCGCCTGAAGCTGCGTGTATTCGTCACCGGTGGCGGTTGCTCGGGTTTCCAGTATGGCTTCACGTTCGATGAGGAAGTGGCCGACGACGATACCATCGTGGAGCGCGAGGGGGTCTCGCTGGTAGTGGACCCGATGAGCTTCCAGTACCTGGCCGGTGCCGAAGTGGATTACCAGGAGGGCCTGGAAGGCTCGCGCTTCATTATCAAGAACCCCAATGCTGCCACCACCTGTGGCTGTGGCTCTTCGTTCTCGATCTGAAGCCTTGCCTTCGTCAAAACGCCGCGCTTAAGCGCGGCGTTTTTCGTTGGGCAGGTCAATGGCTCAGGCCGGATAGATGGCGCCCAGAACACGCAGGCCTTTGGCGGCCGTTACGCTGGGACGGTTGGCAGGGATGCCCTCAAGGCAGCAATGCGCCAGCCAGGCGAACGCCATGGCCTCAACCCAATCAGGGTCTACCCCCTGTTCGGCTGTGCTGGATACCTTCACGCCAGGCAGGCCTATTGCAAGACGAGCCATCAAGGCGCCATTGTGTGCGCCACCCCCGCATACCAGAAGGGTCCTGGTGCCCTGCTGTGCGGTGTTCAGCGAATCGATGATGCTTTGGGCGCTGACTTCCAGCAGCGTTGCCTGGACGTCCTCGTCGCGGTAGGCAGGCAGCGCAGCGAGATGGCTGTCCAGCCAGCGCAGGTTGAAGACTTCACGGCCTGTACTCTTGGGCCCACTGCCGGCAAAGAATGGGTCGGCCATGAGGGAGGTCAGCAGGGCAGGTTGCACTGCCCCACACGCCGCCCAGGCGCCGTTGGCATCGTATGCCTGGCCGCGTTTGCGCTCGATCCAGGCGTCCATCAGGACATTGCCCGGTCCGCAATCGAAGCCTCGGACCGGCTTGTCTTTGGCAATCAGGCTGAGGTTGCTGAAACCGCCCACGTTCAGAATGGCCAGCGGCTGTTCGAGATGGCCGAACAGCGTTTCGTGGAACGCCGGGACGAGCGGCGCGCCCTGACCGCCGGCCGCTACGTCACGGCGACGAAAGTCGGCCACGACCGTGATACCTGACAGTTCAGCCAGGAGCGCCGGATTGCCGATCTGCACGGTGAAGCCTCGGGCAGGCTCATGGCGAATGGTCTGGCCATGGCTGCCGATAGCGCGAATGTCTTTGGGCTGCAAGGCATGGTGGTCGAGCAAATCCAGTATGCCTCGGGCTGCCAAGGCCGCCCACAGGTTTTCAGCGAGGGCGACCCGCGCTACTTCATCCGGCCCAGAAGTACACAGGTCAAGCAGCGCTTGCCGCAGTTCAGTTGGCATGGGCAGATAATGGGTGGCGAGCAGTTCGATGTGCTCGCCTTGCTCGATCAGGGCGATGTCCAGCCCATCCAGGCTGGTCCCTGACATCACACCTAGGTAAAGGCCCATGGGCTCACCGTTTGTTCATGGCAAGTAGCGTGGCTTTTTCCTGGTCCATGCGTGCGATCAGCGGCTGGCTTTGCTGCAGGAAACGCTGGCGCTCGTTCTTGGCGATCGGATCGGACATCGGCACTTTCTGGCTCAGCGGGTCAACATGCACGCCGTTGACCTGGAACTCGTAGTGCAGGTGGGGACCGGTGGAAAGGCCGGTGGTCCCGATATAGCCGATGATCTGGCCCTGCTTGACCGAGCCCCCGGTCTTGATGCCCTTGGCAAAGCCTTGCATGTGACCGTACAAGGTCTTGTACCGATTGCCGTGCTGGATGATCACCGTATTGCCGTAGCCGCCGCGCCGGCCGGCCAGCTCGATACGGCCATCACCCGCGGCCTTGATGGGCGTGCCTCGCGGTGCTGCATAGTCCACCCCCTTGTGGGCGCGGATCTTGTTGAGAATCGGGTGCTTGCGCCCGGCAGAGAAGCGGGAGCTGATGCGCGCGAAATCCACGGGTGTGCGGATGAAGGCTTTGCGCAGGCTGTTGCCATCGGCCGTGTAGTAGCTGGTGTTGCCTTGCTTGTTGGTATAGCGCACTGCCGTGTAGGTCTTGCCGCGGTTGGTGAAGCGCGCCGAGAGGATATTACCGGTGCCGACCACTTTGCCGTCCATTACCTTCTGCTCATAGACCACGTCGAACTCGTCACCTTGGCGAATATCCTGGGCGAAGTCGATGTCGTAGCCCAGCACCTTGGCCATGTCCATGGTCAGGCTGTGGGACAACCCGGCGCGTTGTGCCGATGCCGAGAGCGAGCTCTTGATGACGCCATGGGCGTAGGCGGTGCGCACTACGGGTTTGCTGATTTCACGGTTGAAGGTGTAGCCCTTGGCCGTCTTGGTCAGGCGAATGGTTTCGAGGCTGCCGACCTTACTGTGCAAGCTGGCCAGCTGGCCTTGCTTGTCCAATTCGAACTGCAGGACCTGGCCATGCTTGAGCTGGCTGAACTGCTTGGCTTGCTTGCTGCTGGCAAGAATGTCGTGGACGGCATTGGCCGGCAGGCCGACCTTGGCGAACAGCGTTGACAAGGTATCTCCGCTTGCGACGGTGACTTCCCGGTGGGCAGGGTCTTTCGCGGGCTGTGCGGCGGCTTCGGCCGGCGGAGTTTGCTGTTCGGCTTTCTGGGTGGAGGCAGCCGCCTCATCGATCTGCGCAAACGGCGAGCCTTGCTCACCGGCTGCCTGCACCAGTGGCGCCGCGCGGGATTCGTCTTTCAGCTGCTCGGCTGGGGTTTCCAGCTCGAGGTTGAGGGTGGTTTTCTTGGCTTCCACGTCGCTGGATGGGAACACCAGCAATGCCAGGCTAAGCAGGGCGGCAATGCCGCTGGCGGCCAACAGGTGTGTTTTCGGATAAAGCGGAGGCGCTTTAGGCGGTTCGTTGGTCATGGGTAAGGAGACTTTGAAAAAGGTGAAATGGAATAGATGAATGACATGATGAAGATGAAATAACTGTATAAAATATAACCAAAACCATTTTCACGCAAGGGCGCGTAGACGCTGCGCACACGCCTCCAGGTCACATTCCTTTGCAAAACTTGTATTTGACGGCCGATCTTGTATGGTTGGCTCCCCCTGAATCTGAGCCTTGCGGGTTTGTCTATGAAGTCGGTTGAAGAGCAGCTGGCGCTTATCAAGCGCGGTGCGGAAGAAGTACTGGTGGAGTCCGAGCTGGTTGAAAAACTCAAGCGTGGTCAGCCCTTGCGCATCAAGGCCGGTTTCGACCCTACCGCTCCTGACCTTCATCTCGGTCACACGGTACTGATCAACAAGCTGCGCCAGTTCCAGGAGTTGGGGCATACCGTGGTGTTCCTGATCGGTGACTTCACTGGCATGATCGGCGACCCCAGTGGCAAGAGCGCCACACGCCCGCCATTGACCCGTGAGCAGGTGCTGGACAATGCCGAGACCTATAAGCAGCAGGTCTTCAAGATTCTCGACCCAGCCAGGACCGAGGTCGCGTTCAATTCCACCTGGATGGACACGCTGACACCCGCCGACTTCATCCGTCTGGCATCGCAGTACACGGTTGCCCGTATGCTGGAGCGCGACGATTTCGACAAGCGCTACACCACTAATCAACCCATCGCGATTCATGAATTCCTCTACCCGCTGGTGCAGGGCTATGACTCTGTCGCGCTCAAGGCGGATGTCGAGCTGGGCGGTACCGACCAGAAGTTCAACCTGTTGATGGGGCGTGAACTGCAGCGTGCCTACGGTCAGGAAGCTCAGAGTATCGTGACCATGCCCCTGCTCGAAGGGCTTGATGGCGTCAAGAAGATGTCCAAGTCGCTGGGTAATTATGTCGGCATCCAGGAGGCGCCTGGTGTGATGTACAGCAAGCTGGTGTCGATTCCGGACACCCTGATGTGGCGTTACTTCGAGTTGCTGAGCTTCCGTTCCATGGAGGACATCGATCAGCTTCGCGTGGATGTAGCCAATGGGGCGAACCCGCGGGACATCAAGATCCAGCTGGCGGAGGAGATCGTGGCGCGTTTCCATGGTGAGGAGGCCGCAGCCAACGCTCATCGCGCCGCTGGGAATCGTATGAAGGACGGCGAGTTGCCGGAAGACTTGCCCGAGATCGAAGTGCTTGCCGCCGAGCCGCTGCCCATTGCTGCGGTGCTCAACCGTGCCGGTCTGGTCAAGAACTCGGCGCAGGCGCGGGATCTATTGGGAAGTGGGGCTGTGAAGGTCGATGGCGCCGTAGTTGACCGTGATTTTGTGGTTGCACTGGGCGCGACCCATATCTGCCAGGCAGGTAAGAAGTCGTTCGCACGCGTCACGCTCAAGGCAGAGTAAGGCATTCGCTGCGCCTACTCTCTATAAGCGGGAGGGGGAGCGAAGGGCCTCCCCCCGCTTTGCTTTTGATTTACATGAAATTAAAGGTTGACGCGGTTTCGAATCCCCTTATAATGCGCCCCACTTCCAGCGACATCGGAACGCGAAAATCCTTGAGATTCAATGGGTTAGCTAGTTCGGGTGGTGCTGTAAGGGCTACGATCGAACAGATCGGCAGCGGTTGAGAAGAAGGTTGACAGCGTGTTGAAACGCTGTAGAATTCGCCTCCCGCTACGAGAGATCGAAGCGAGTCAAGTGTTTGAAGTTGAACGAGTTTCTCGAAGCAAACTTCAAAATAAACGCTTGACAGGCAACGAGGAAAGCGTAGAATGCGCGCCTCGGTTGAGGCGAAACGCTGTCAGCCAAACGCTCTTTAACAAATCGAATCAAGCAATTCGTGTGGGTGCTTGTGAGTACGGACTGATAGTCAGAAAGATTATCAGCATCACAGGTG